>NZ_CAJMZA010000022.1:0-122711 GCF_905220195.1 Paraburkholderia sp. J8-2 | reverse complement strand
CTGAGGCTCGCGAGCGGCCGCGGCATCGAATTGCTGTCCCTGCTGGCTCACGAGCAACCCTCGGTCGTGACGGTGGTCCTAACGAATCACTCTGGCGCACCGTTTCGCGCAGCCTGCCAACGAGCGGAATCCCATTCTTTCTTCGACAAGACGTCCGAGTTCGAAGCCGCCTGCGAAGCCATTGAAGCGTTAGTGCAACAGCGCGTCACCCCCGCGCGCTGAACTGGAGACGATCATGTATGCCGAGCCCGCCTGCGAATCCTCACTGTCGACGCCGCCATCCTCGCCCTGGCACGTCGTGCCGCTGCAGCCGGTCATACGCGAGGCCGCGCCGCGCCAGCCCGCTACGCGCTGCTCGACCTGCTCGTTGCGTGCGGTCTGCATGCCGCCGGACCTCACGTCGACCGAACTCCAGCAACTCGATGCCGTGGTCCTCACCACGCGCAATGTGCACCGCGGCGAAACGCTGTTTCGTGCACACGACGCCTTCCAGAGCCTCTATGCCGTACGCAGCGGATCGTTCAAGACGGTCGTCATGCATCGGGATGGCCGGGAGCAGGTCACGGGCTTCCAGATCCCCGGTGAGCCGCTCGGGCTCGACGGCGTTTGCTCCGGCACACACCGCTGCGACGCCATTGCACTCGAAGACAGCACGGTTTGCATCATGCCGTTCGGCCAGCTCGAAACGTTCTGCCGCGAGAGCCGGCGCATGCAGCGCCATCTCTACCAGCTCATGAGCGGCGAGATCGTACGCGAATCCAGCCTGATGATGATGCTCGGCACGATGACCGCCGAACAGCGCCTCGCCGCGTTTCTGCTCGATCTCGCGGCGCGCTTCCAGGCGCGCGGCTACTCCGGCGCGCAATTCAACCTGAAGATGAGCCGGGAGGAAATCGGCTGCTTTCTTGGCATGAAGCTCGAAACGGTGAGCCGGATGTTCTCGCGCTTTCAGCGCGAAGGCCTTGTCGAACCAAACGGCAAGCAGATTCGCATCGTCGACCTGGAGGGACTCGCGCGCGTGTGACGCACGGTGCGCGCGCATCGCGGCGTTGCGGTGGCTCACTGATGTTGGCACAGTAAGCCTCTTAGCTGACGCGTGTGTTTTTGCGGCGCCCGGTACCCGGCGCCGCTTTTTTTTATGGCATCCTGATCACCTGCAGGCGGACCCCCTTGGCGATTGACGCATATCAACGGAAAAAAGGGTGCCGATGACACCATGGATCTGGCCGGCGGTCTTCCGCGCCCGGCCGCACTCAAGGAGACATTCGATGCCACGCGTTCCCACGCCTGTCGCTTGCGTCCCGGTGAATCCGTCTTTCCACCGTCGGGCGAGCAAGACCCTGTTTCACACCGCAGCGGTGTGCGCTGCCGCGTTGTATACCGTTGCTGCGCACGCACAGCTTGTCGAACCCACCGAGCTCGTCGATCAGCAGCACTGCATGTTCTGCCACACGTCGGATGCGCCGTTTCTCGCGCCGTCGTTTCACCAGATTGCCGAGCGCTACCGCGACAAGCCGAATGCCAACGTCATGCTTGAAGACAAGCTCAGGCATGGCGGCAAGGCACACTGGGGCGATATGGCCATGCCGCTGCCCGCAGACCGCGGCGGTCCACTGTCGGCCGAGGACGCGCGTACGCTCGTCCAGTGGGTACTGAGTCAATAACTGCACAACGTGTCTAAAGGAGCACCTTCATGCGCGTCACAGTCCATCTCGACAGTTTCGACCAACTCGACCCCACGGCTTACGCGATCATCTGGATCGACACGGAAGAGAGGAAGTGGTCCCGCGAGGGTCATGCGGGCGTAACCCTGCCGGAATGGGGGCAATGCTCTGCCTCGCCGAGCGGCACGAGCTTGCTGGCGTGCGAAGACCAGCGCGATGTTTGCACGCTCGAAGGTCTGGACCTCGGAGCGAGCGACGGTCCGTTCGAAGGTGAATGTGGCGCCGCACGCTTGCGTGCCGGCATGAGCGCCGCGCCGCTCGATGCACACTGGCGCGTGCAATGCATCGATGGGAACGTACCCGATCCCGAAGATGGCCTCTTCGCCGACGAAGCCTGATCGAGCTTCCCCCGCGGGCGTTGGTGTTGTTCAGTGATCGCGGCGCGACACACCGCTTCGGCAAAAGGCGCGTGCGGGCGCGGTTGAATCGAGTTGGCGCTCGGCCGCGTCGAATGCCGCGCGCATGGCAGCCACTGGATCGTCGCCCTCGCAATGGTCGAGCGGCGCAAGTTCCCTCGCAGTTGAAACGAGGTCTAGACGAACGTCATAGGCCGGCTGGCAGTATCCGCTCCGCAAGGGGTGCATCTGTTCGATCGCAAGATGACAACCTGCCAGCACGCCGCTGAACCGCTCGAGGCGCAGCAACTGAATGCCCGCCTCCGCCTCGAGGGCAGATGAACCGGCGAAACCCAGATAAACGATTTGCATCCCGAGTCCCATCACCTGCCCCTTCAGAAAACGACATTGTCGCTGCCCGATGGCTTGGTTACGCCACCAAACAGGTCTGACTACAGTTCGAACGCGTGGCGGATCTTCAGGTCGATCCACACCATGCCTTCTCGCAGCCCCTCGAGCACCGCCTCTCGCTCGGTATCGAACAAACGATGATGCGTAAATGCGTGGGAGAAGTGCTGCGTTTCTGGACCGTGCATGACGCTGACTTCGCAGCGAAAACCGCCCTGCGGATCCGGCGACGTGAGGGCCTGGACGCACCAGGCACCCGAATCGACATGGCCGGTAAGTGACATGATTGCGTTCTCCTTGAGGCGTGTTAGCGAGCGACTGGATCTGCGATTAAATTCAGGATAAGACCGGGCAGTCGATGGCAATTGATGCACGTCAACCTGACTCGCGCCGCTCACCGCGGTGCGATACCGAGGGCCCGCGTCGCCAGCGCCTGTTTTGTTGCGCAACTCGTCGGCGCCGCAACGAGAACCGGGCAGAAAGCGTCGCGCAGGGCGTGTGACGCCACACTGCCGGGCAGGGCCTGCGCCCGTACGCGCCGCCCCTGCAAGCCGATGACGAGAAGATCCGCGCGCCAGCCACGCACCTCGCGCAGAATCGCGCTGGCGACGTCGTCGAATTCGTCGTACGTCGACAGTGCCGCAAGGGATACCCGGGACCCGCAGGACGCAACGAGCGCTTCGGCACGCGCAAGCGTACTGGCGCGGTCGTCCTCGAACAGATGGTCGAGTCCTCGCCCGACCACATGGAGTGTGCGTTCCACGACGTAGATCACGCGCAATTCCGCCTCCGTCGGCAGGCATCCAACCGCGAGTTGAAGCGCGGCATAAGCGCTCGCGCTCCCGTCGACCGCAATCAGCGCGCGAGCAAGAGGAGGTTCGTCCAGGGCAAGCAAATGCGACGGCACATAGAGCAACGTGCGCCGCGTCGCGTATGCGATTTCCTCGGGGTCGAGCCTGCAGGCCCAGTGTTGCCCTGGGTGATGCGCGGCGAGCGCCACCAGATCGGCGTCGAAAGAGTCGGCAGCGCGCGCAAGGGCGACAGGCGCCTTGGTGTGCAGCAGCGAGAGATCGAAGAGTTGCACGTCCGGTTCGCGTCGCTCGAGCGCCAACGCGCTCGCGGCTTCGCGCAAGTCGAGTTCAGCGCGACAGATCATGGCCGCGTGGGTCTCGGCACAGCCCGGCAGCCCCAACTCAAGCGCGGGAAACAGGGTGGCGGGATCGGCGATGAGTTCGACGAGCCTGATCGGCGCATCGCGACGTGCCAGGCGGCTGGCAAACGCCGCAAGCGCAGCGAGGCCGCCTCCGCCCTCGGCGGTGGCAATGAGGCGCTGGAAGGGTTTTGAGGGGAGTTCCATGAACGTATCCAGTTCAGCCGGAAGACGACCGTTGTGGCGCTATGCGTGGCCGCGTACTGGGTCTGCAGTCACGCCAGCATCGACGTTTTCGAGCCTTGCGGCACGAGGAGCAGCGGCAGTACCGTGCGCTGCGCGACGTCGGCAGCGACGCTCGCGTAACGCCACCGGCCACCACCTTCATGGCCGCCACGCGTGCCGAGCACCAGCAGATCCGCGCGCCACTGCAGTGCCGCCTGAATGATCGCGTGCGCCGTTGACTTGCCTTCGTGCCCGACTTCGAGGATTACCGCGTCGAAGCCCTCGGGATGCTGTGCCGCCGCTGGGTCACACGCGAGATAACCCACGCGCACCGAAGTGCCCGGCGCGACTAGTCTTGCCGCTTCACCCACGGCGCGAGCCGATGCCGCGCTTGCATCGCTCACCACGAAAACGCGGCCGGGTGGGACCGAGCAGTGGCGCGCAGTGGGTGTGGGCAGCATCAGCAGAGGGGAGGCCGTTTCGTCAGCTAGCGCGACCGGATTGGCTGGAGCACCGATCGTCAAATCGGCTTGCCAGAGACGCACCGCGCGCGCCAGTGCTTCATTGCGCGCCGCGTTGTCAGGCCCAGCACCGAGGAATTCACAGTCCGCCTCGATTCCGCGTAGCGCGAGCAGTTCGCGAGCGGTTTCGAGCGTCGCGGCCAGGGTGATCCGATTGGCGCAGTGCTGCGCGGCCCATTGATCCGAATCCGGCAGCAAAGCCGACGGTGCAAGGCCGGCAAGCCGCACGTGCGCGCCATCAACGGCCCAGCCCGCTACGCATTCGAGCAGCGACGCTACGCGCTCCATCCCGGTGAACAAGACATAGAGGCGTGAATAGGGCGCAACGTGCTGCATTCCGGCGGCCGTGGCAGTCCGTCGTTTCATTTCTTGCCCCCTCGTTCATGCACCCGCCGCGCGTTGTGCCGCACGCCGGCCGGGCTGCCTAAACGCAAAAAAGGCGCAAAGCGAGTGCCCCTGCGCCGTAAAGGCGCTGGCCGTGCTGTCATGCACGGTTCGACGCGCCCTCTCCCCCGTCTCGATGACGTCAGACGCTCACTGGATTTCCAGCCGCTTCTGTTCGGCGGCCGTTTTTTTCGGCAGCGTGAGCGAAAGTACGCCGTCCTGATACTGCGCGGTAGCGCCGCTCTCGTCGATATCGCTCGCCAGCGAGAACGTGCGAGCAAAGGAGCCGCTATAACGTTCGCGGCGAATCACTCGCTCCCCTTCTTTCTGCTCGGTCTTGCGCTCGACCTTCGCGTGAATCGAAACCACATTTCCGTCGATTTTGACGTCGATGTCCTTCTTGTCCACGCCCGGCATCTCAGCCTTAACCGTGTACGCCTTCTCGTTCTCCGTGACGTCGAGCTTCATCGCCGAGAGTTCGCTTTCCTCATTGGAGAGCATGCCGCGCATCGGCCGAAACAGCCCCTGGAAGAGGTCCGAAACAGGCTCCATGGAAAACGGGTCATATCGTGTCAGATTGCTCATTGCGTTGCCTCCTTTAGGCTTTCGTAGCGCACGAACCCTGCGATGAGTCGCGCTGTATTCAATCTAGGCACGGACTGCGGTTTCCGATTGATCTGCCTCAATGTCTCCTTTTTCCGGGATCTGCACGCGCCGTATCTCAATACGAAGAGATGATTGACTCAAATCAAGCGTAACGAGCCCTCCGTTCCTAGACTCGAATCAATTTCTCCGCCCCAAAGGGCGGTGCAACCACCCCTTCGCTGGAGATCACGATGAGCTACAAGACGATCATGGTGCACATGGATACGAGCGCACGCGCAAGCGCGCGACTCTCGCTTGCGTTGAAGCTGGCCCGGACGTACGGCGCGCATCTGGACGGCCTCTTCGCGGCGTTCGAGCCGCACCCGCGCGAGTTTTACGTGATGGCCGGCACGGCCGACTATTACGACACGCACCGCAAGCTGCGCCGCGAACAGCGCGGCGCGATCGAACACCTCTTTCGCGCCGAACTGTCGCGAGCGCAGATTGATGGCGCCTGGGTGGCTCCAGAGGGGGACCCGGTTGCTGCGGTCATGCAGCGCAGCCGGACCGCTGACCTCACGATCCTGGGGCAAACCGGTCAGGACGATCCGGAATCCTATATTGCTGAACACTTTCCGGAGACCGTGCTTCTTGGCGCGGGCGGCCCTGTGCTGTTGATGCCATACACAGGCACCTTCGAGTCGCTCGGCGAACGCGTTCTCGTGTGCTGGAACGGCAGCCGCGAGGCCGCTCGCGCGGTTCACGACGCTTTGCCTTTCATCGCTCGTGCGGCCCACGTGACCATTGTCGCCGCTTCCGCGACCTTTACGCCCGCCGAGTCCCAGGCCTCGTGTGCCGACCTCGCGGCCGTGCTTGCGCGCCATGGCGCGACAACCGTCGATATCACCCGGTTCGATCGCGACGCGGCCGAATCCACAGGCGACGCGCTGCTCAGTTATGCGGCCGACGGCGGCTACGATCTGCTCGTGATGGGTGCATACGGCCACGCGCGTGTGCAGGAACTCGTATTGGGCGGCGCCACGCGCTCGATCCTTGCCACCATGACCTTGCCAGTGCTCATGTCCCATTGACGAACCGCCACACGCCTCGCCTCGATACCAGGCGGATATAAACGGAGCCCGTACCATGTACTCGCGCATTCTGGTTGCCCTTGACGGCAGCAAGACCGCCTCTCATGCCCTCGACACCGCAATCAGGCTCGCGCTCGATACGGGGGCGCAACTGCAAGCGCTTTATGTGGTCGACCTCCCCGTCATCGCGTACGACGTGCCCGGATACGATCCTTCGATCGTGCGCGACGCATATATCGAGGAAGGCCGCGTGATTCGTGCCGATGCCGATGCACGTATGGCGCAGCAAGCCGTGAAAGGCACGTCGCGCTCGATTGAAGTCGAACTCCCTGCGGAAGACGTGGCGCAATGCATCCAGCAGGCCGCGGCTGACTGGCACGCCGATCTGATCGTCATGGGCACGCACGGGCGCCGCGGTGTGCGCCGTCTCGTGCTGGGCAGCGTCGCGGAGCGCGTGCTGCGCAGCGCGTGCTGTCCCGTTTTGCTTGTACCTGCCCGTGGGGCGTCACCTGAGCAGCAAGAGCAGCCAAATCACGAAGCGCCAATTCCGGCGTGAATGACGGAGCGCATAGCCGCGTGAGCCACGTATTCCTGATGTGGCTCCAAGCGGCGTCCGCGCCATCTCCCTGATTTCGCCTCGAGCAAGAAAACGAAAACGCCGCGACGGCGAGGCCGACAAAAAACCGGGCCAGTCATTCATGTTGCTGGCCCAGCCTTCCCCACGTTGCCTGAACCCGCCCGCCTTCCTCACATTGGCGTAAATACCACCGGGTAGCCGAGGTGGTCTTCGACACCCTTGACGCCCGGAACGCGCTGCGCGGAGACGAGTATAGCCTTGCGCTCTTCCTCGGAATTCACGGTGCCCCAGAAGTGGACGACCCCGTCCTTGACGACGACGCTTTCCGCAGCCATCGCCCAGCGGTGCCCATCCAGTGCGTGCATCACGTTCCGATGGATCGTCTCGTCCGAAGCAAGCCCCGCCTGATCGGGCCGCGCGGCGCTTGCCAGCGCGCGTATCAGGTTCGCTCGACTGACAATACCCACGAGCTTGCCCTGATCCAGCACGGGCACCCGCTTGATTCGAAGGCGTTCGAGCACATCAGCGATCTCGCTGAGTTGCGTGGAAGGCGACACCGAAACGACATTGGCGGTCATGACGTCGTCCACCTTCACCGCGTTTTCCTTCAGGTACTCGCCTGCAAGCTTGCGCGTCGAATGGAGGAATTCCCCAAACCAGCTTCGCTGCGGCTTGCCGGTGCCCGTTTCCACGCGATGCAGCAGATCGCTTTCGCTGAGAATGCCGACAACGGCTCCGCTATCGTCGACGACCGGAATGCCGCTGATGTGATGTTCGGCGAGCAGCGTCGCCGCCTCGAAAATCGACGCATTGGGGCGGACGGTGACGACGTCCGTCGTCATGATGCCTGATGCTTGCATGAGGTCCTCCGTTAAGGGCCAACGCCCCGATGTGACTCAATTTAAAGGCTGCCGGGCTGCGCACATTGACTTGAGTCAAGCGTGCGGCCTTAGCGCGAACGGCCTTTCACGGCATCGCCCGACTCCTTGTACATCCGGAAGTAGCCGCTGTGAAGCGTGATCGCCTCGGACTGCGTTGCCTCGATCATGCGAGCAGCCGCCTCTTCGATCGCGGCCCGATGGGCCAGGAAAGCGCCGCACAAATCCGCTTCGCGCAGCGACGCGGCGCCGAAATGATCTTCGAGCGCCTCGGCCGTGATCGCGCATTCGACGTGCAGGTCGCCGGCCGTGGCGGGAAAGTTCAACGTGAGCCGGTTGGCGTCATAGTGCGGCGAGCAATCGGAAAAGATGATGTTCATGCTGATGCACTCCTTCGCATGGGCGCTCGCGAACGAGCTAGATCGTGATGTAGCCCTGGAAGGACCATGGCAGTTCCATGTGCAATATCTCTGTCGTGGCGGGCGCGCATGCCATGCAAGTGCCGAAAAAGCCCGGCGCGCCGTCGGCCGAAAACACCGGCACGAACGAAAGCGAGTCGTTGATCGTGAAAAGAAACTCAGGGTTGTAGCACGACGGCGCAATAATCCTCACCGACTCGAAGAAGGTAGCGCCATCCGCATTGCGAGCCCATTCTGCCGCTTGCGATGGCGTTGGACTGCGCATCTCGTAGCACGCCGGCAACTCGATCGTCCGATCGCCGTGGGAAATCCGTCCTGCGGGCCGGAAAACCAGCGTCGCTCCCGGATACGGCAGCCAGCGCGGCGATTGCGGTATTGGACCTTCGGGCCCGAGGCGCAGGGGCGGCCATGCCGCAAGCGAAAGGCACAGTTCAGGTGTGCGTTGAGCGAAGTAATCAGTGAGCCAGTTCATCTCTCTCTCCTTGCGTCGGGCTGTCAGGCACGTCGCCTCAGTCCTCTTCTCCATACCAGTTACGAATTGCGCTCCAGACTTCCTCGGCCGATTCGCAGAAGCGAAAGAGCGCAAGGTCGTCCGGGTCGATCATTCCGGCCTCGGCCATTGCATCGAAGTCGATTACGCT
This sequence comes from Paraburkholderia sp. J8-2, assembly GCF_905220195.1. Classification (NCBI taxonomy): domain Bacteria; kingdom Pseudomonadati; phylum Pseudomonadota; class Betaproteobacteria; order Burkholderiales; family Burkholderiaceae; genus Paraburkholderia; species Paraburkholderia sp. J8-2. The sequence continues at coordinate 113,773 of NZ_CAJMZA010000022.1, read as the reverse complement.
GCGCCACCACGTCTGTCCCACGAGGAGAACGGGGATAGGCGCGATCTTGCCCGTTTGCAGAAGCGTCAGGACTTCGAAGAGTTCGTCACAGGTGCCGTATCCGCCGGGAAAGAACACGGCCGCCTTCGCGCGTTCCAGAAAATGAAGCTTGCGGATGGCGAAGTAATGGAAGCGGAAGCACAGTTCCGGCGTCAGATAGGCGTTTGGAAACTGTTCGTGCGGCAAGGCAATGTTCATCCCGACCGTAGGCACGCCAGCATCGAACGCGCCTCGGTTGGCCGCTTCCATGATGCCGGGGCCGCCGCCCGTCACGACGGTGAGGCGGGGGAGCTTGTCGGTGCCCGGCGCATGACCGACCAGCGCACCGAACATGCGCGCGACGTCGTAGTAGACACTGCGCCGAAGGAGCGCTTGCGCGACGCGTAGCTCGCGTTGCGGTTCGGCTCCGGTGTCGGCCAGGGCGCGACGGCGCGCCGCGGCGAGCCGCTTGCGCGCCGCCGCCGGGCTCGCGACGCGGGTGCTCCCGTAGACGACCACGGTATGCGCGATGCCGAGTTGCTGCAGTCGCTCCTCGGTTTTCCAGTAGTCGAGTTGAAGGCGCACACCGCACATTTCCGGGCGCCGCAGAAACGCAGCGTCCTCGTCGGCCTGAACGTAACTCTGGCTTTCGATCAGCTGGCGCACGCGCGGTGCCAGCGGTAACTCTTCCTTACGTGCCGGCAGGCGCTCGCGCCGCGAGGGGCGCGCCGCGCAAACTTCGGGACGGCCGGCGCGCACTGCTGTGGAAAACCCGCGGCTGCTCATGGTACGTCACATTTCGATGATGACTTTCAGCGCCTGCGCGCTCGCCGCGTGCGAGAACGTCTCATAGGCCTTGAGTACGTCCTCGAACGCAAAGCGATGCGTGATCAGGCGGCTCGGATCGATCCGCCCGGCGCACACGGTCTTGAGCAACATGGGCGTGCTCACGGTATCGACGAGGCGTGTCGTGATTGCCACGTTGCGGTCCCAGAGCTTGTCGAGGAAGATCGACGCCGGCACGCCGTGGACACCGATGTTCGCGATCGTGCCGCCCGGTGCGACGAGTTGCTCGCAGAGTTCGAACGTCGCAGGCACGCCAACGGCCTCAATGGCGCAATCCACGCCCACGCCTTCGGTGAGCGTCATCACCGCCTCGACGGCGTCGCCCGCGCGCGGATCGATGCACGCCGTCGCGCCGAATCGCTTCGCACATTCCAGACGGTTGGCATCCATGTCGATCATGATGATCTGCGCGGGCGAATAGAACTGCGCGGTCAGGAGCGCGGCCAGCCCAATCGGTCCCGAACCGACGATGGCGATCGTGCTGCCGGGTTCGACTCGGCCGTTGAGCACGCCGCACTCGAAACCCGTCGGCAGGATGTCCGAGAGCATCACGAGCGCTGCCTCGTCGAGGCCTGCGGGAATCCGGTACAGGCTCGTTTGCGCGTGCGGGGTACGGACGTATTCGGCCTGCGTGCCGTCGATGCGATTGCCGAGAATCCAGCCGCCCGTTTTGCAGTGCGAGTACATCCCGCGCCGGCAGTATTCACATTGCCCGCAACTCGAAATGCAGGACACGAGTACGTGATCGCCGACTTTCAGCGTTGACACGCCGCTGCCGACTTCATGAACGATGCCCACGCCTTCGTGGCCTAAAATGCGGCCCGGCTCGCAGCTCGGCACGTCGCCCTTGAGAATGTGGAGGTCGGTGCCGCAGATCGTCGTTTTCGAAATCTTGACGATGGCGTCGCCAGGCCCCTGCAAAGCGGGCATGGGCCGCGATTCAACGGCGAATTTGCCCGGACCGTTGTAGACCAGTGCTTTCATGGTTCCTCCAGGAGATTTCGGAACGACGGCCATTGTGGCCGTGACGGTATTCACGCCTGTCCCATGATGAGCGGCGGCAAGGCCGCACATTTGATATTGATCAAGCATTTGCCGCCGCGGCAGATTCAATCGCCAAACGTACGCGTGTGGTCGTCGTAGCTGAACAGACCCGCGTACCGGCCCCAGTCAATCCCGGTCCGCAACGTCGTTTCGGCATCGGCGCGATGGAGGTGGTCCTCCAGTTCGAGCTCGAAGCGCGCACGCGGCGCGCGGTGCCCTTCCCGTTCGTCAAGGACCTCGCGGATGTGGGCGATGAGCGGCACGAACTGCACCACATGTTCGCGAAAAAGCTGTTTGCGCTCGTTGTCGTTGGCGTGGGCGAACATGCGTCCGGCCGCCGTGAGCTTGATCGTGCGTTCCTGCAACTCCGCGAATGCCAGCAGGTGCAGCGCCGCAGCTACGGGAAAGAGCTCATCGGGTTTGAGCATCAGCGCCGCGGCCATCGAGGCCAGTTCAGCGTGGCCGTCGTGCGTCGCCGCCGCGAGCGTGTCGAGGAAGCCGACGAGACGATGGCTCGACACCGCCGGCAGGCGCAGGCCAAACGCGCCGCACACGGCGCCTGTGCCGTTGGCGGTTTCGGCCAGGCGAGCGGTCAGGATTCCGTACAGCGTGTCGACGATGACGCGAAACGCCGGGTCGAGCCGGTTGCGCGGGCGCGACAGCGGCACATTCAGCGTTGCCACGACATGGCCCGGATGGCCGCCCAGCACATCGATGCGGTCGCACATCAGCACCGCTTCCTCGATATTGTGCGTGACCATGAGCACCGCCTCGATCGGCGTTTGTCGCTGGGTCCAAAGGTCGAGAAAGTCACTGCGCAGCGTTTCGGCGGTGAGAACGTCGAGCGCCGAAAACGGTTCGTCCATGAGCAGCAGTTTCGGCTCGCTCACCAGCGCCCGCGCAAAACCCACACGCTGGCGCATGCCGCCCGACAGTTCGCGCGGAAACGCGGATTCGAAGCCGTCGAGCCCGATCATTTCGATGGCGGACATCGCGCGCTCGCGCACCACGCCGGGCGCAAGCCCAGACGCGTCGAGCCCCAGCTCGACGTTGGCGAGCACCGTGAGCCACGGATAGAGGGCGAAGGTTTGAAACACCACGGCGATACCCTCCGCAGGGCCCTCGAGCGGCGCGCCCTGGTACAGCACGCCGCCCGACGTGGGGCGCGCGAGGCCTGCGGCCACCCGCAAGAGCGTTGACTTGCCTGAGCCCGAGCGCCCGAGCAGGCCAAGGATTTCGCCCTTGCGCAGCGTGACGTCAATATCCACGAGCACCGGCAGCGGTTCGCCGGAGGGACGCGCGAACGCCATGCCTACGCGGTCGAGTTCCAGTATTGGAGCGGTCGGGCCAACGGGCTTCGCGCCGTCGAGTGCCATTGCGGGATGTGCGAGAGCTGGCATTGGGGCGATTTCCATGGCGACAGGTTCAGGCGAGCCGCGTGCGGCGTTCGGCGAAGGCGTAGAGGGGCCGCCATATCAAACGGTTGGCGGCGACGACCATGATCGACATGATGGCGATGCCGAGGGCGATGCGCGGGTAGTCTCCTTTCGCCGTCATCTGTGCGATATAGGCGCCGAGTCCGCCAGCGCTCAGGCTGGTCGTCCCCCAGCTGACGGTTTCGGCCACGATGCTTGCGTTCCAGGCGCCGCCGCTCGCGGTAATCGCGCCTGTCACGTAATACGGGAAGATGCCGGGCAGCAGCACCTGGAGCCACCGCGCGCGGCGGCGCAGGCGCAGGCTCGTCGCCGCCTCGCGCAAATCGCTCGGCAAGGTTGTGGCGCCCGCTATCACATTGAAGAGGATGTACCACTGGGTACCGAGGATCATTAGCGGGCAGAGCCAGATATCCGGGGCGAGCCTGAAGCGCACGATGCAGAAGGCGACGACGGGGAACAGCAGATTCGCCGGAAAGGCAGCGAGAAATTGCGCAGCCGGCTGGACCCAGGCAGCCAGCCGCGGACGTAGCCCGACCGCCACGCCAATGGGAACCCAGATCACGGAGGCGAGCGCAATGAGCACCGCGACCCGCAGCAAGGTGAGCAAACCACTGTGCACCGCTTCCACCACATCGGCCCATGTGAGAGCCGGCGCAGCGAAGCGCAGCACGGCTACGGCCGCAGCGGCTACGGCCGCGGTGCACAGCGCGAACCAGAGTGCGTCGCCGGCGCGCCGCGAAGAGGCGCGGTGTGCCCATGCGAAGCCGCCCCAACGGGCGCCGGGCGACAGCCGCAGGTGTGCGGCGCGCGTGAGCGCGGCGCCAGCCGGGCGGCACGCGCTCTGCATCCACGGAGAACGATGAAAGAGGTCGAGCAGCCAGCTGCGCGGGCAAGCCTGAGCCGCGATATCGCCATAACGAAACCGGTCGGCCCACGCCACCAGCGGGCGAAACAGCAACTGGTCGTAAAGCACGATCGCGAAGCTCATCGCGAGTATTGCCCAGCCCACTGCCGTAAGATTGCGTTTGATGATCGCCTGCGCGACCCACGAACCCACACCGGGTAGCGCCACCTGCACGTCGCCCACCGAGATGGCCTCCGAAGCGACCACGAAGAACCAGCCGCCCGACATCGACATCATCGCGTTCCATATGAGCCCCGGCATGGCGAACGGCACTTCGAGCCGCCAGAACCGTTGCCAGCCGGAGAGGCGAAAGCTGCGGCTCGCCTCGTCCAGATCGGAGGGCACGGTGCGCAGCGCCTGATAGAAGCTGAACGCCATGTTCCACGCCTGGCTCGTGAAGATCGCGAATATCGAGGCCAGTTCGGCGCCGAGCACGTTGCCCGGACAGAGCGACATGAAGAACACCACCGTGAACGACAGGTAGCCGAGTATCGGCACCGACTGCAGCACGTCGAGCAGCGGGATGAGGATGCGCTCCGCCCGGCGGCTCCTCGCCGCGAGCGTCGCGTACGTAAACGTGAAAATGAACGAAGCCACGAGCGCGATCAGCATGCGCAGCACGGTGCGCAGCGTATAACCCGGCAGCGCCGCAGGCGAGAGCGAGATGGCCGCGCCGTGGCCGCCCGTCAGCGGGCCGCTCATCTGGCGCGCGCCCTCGCCCAGTAACACGATCGTGCCGAACACCAGAACCACGGCTGCCACGTCGCGCCAGCCCGGCATTCGTGGGTACCAACGCTGTCCTCTTAGTACTTCAGCATGGTGTTCCACAGCATTCCTCTGCTTGCCCGGCTGCGTTTGACCTCGATCCGCCGGTCCGCTAACCCGCTGCGCCCGCTCACGGCTCGAGCACGTATTCGCCCGGCGCCGGCCCGAGTCCTGCCTCCGGCGTGCGCGCCGGCACTTCGCCAGACGAGTGCTCGTGCAGCCAGTCGCACCAGCAGGTCCACCAGGAACCGTCGATGACGGGCGTGTCGCTCACGTACTCATGACGGCTGCGGTACGGCGCGTCGGGTTCGCGCGTCGCGCACCGGAAGTAACGCCTCGCATGACCGGGCTCGGACACGATGCCAGCGTTGTGACCGCCCGCCGTGAGGACGAACGTGAGCGCGTTGTGCGTGAGCAGATGCAACTTGTAGACCGAGCGCCACGGCGAAACGTGATCGCGCTCGGTCCCGACGACGAACATCGGCACCTCGATGTCCGACAGCGCGATGGGCCGTCCGTCCACGCAATAGCGCCCCGCCGCGAGATCGTTGTCGAGAAAGAGATGCGTGAGGTATTCGGTGTGCATGCGGTATGGCATGCGCGTCGTGTCCGCGTTCCACGACATCAGGTCGTTCGGCTTCGTACGCCTGCCGAGCAGATACTCGCTCATCATCCGGGACCAGATCAGGTCGCGCGCATTGAGCAACTGGAACGCCGCCGACATCTGCGCACCGTCCAGGTAGCCCTGGCGCCACATCAGCGCATCGAGCGCGGCAAGTTCGCTTGCGTCAATGAACAAGCCCAGCTCGCCGGGTTCGCTGAAATCGGTGAGCGCGGCCAGCAGCGTAACGGAGCGCAGCGTGTCGTGCCTTGCGTCTCGCGCCAGCGCCGCCGCGCCGATCGAGAGCAGCGTGCCGCCGAGGCAGTAGCCGACCGCGTGGACCGGCTCACTGCATCGCGCGCGAACAGCATCGAGCGCCGCGAAAAAGCCGTCGCGCAGGTAGTCGTCGAGGCCCAGATCGCGCGCTTCGGGGCCCGGGTTGCGCCACGATATCGTGAACACCGTATAGCCCTGTTCGACCAGATAGCGGATTAGCGAATCGTGCGGTTTCAGGTCGAGGATGTAGTACTTCATGATCCACGACGGCACGATCAGGATCGGCTCGCGCGCGACGCCGGGCGTCATGGCCGCGTACTGCAGCAGCTCGCACAGCGCGTTGCGCCAGACGACCCGGCCCGGCGTTACCGCGACGTCGCGACCCGGCAACCAGGGCTGCGCCAATCGCGGACGTGCACCCCGCATCGTGTCGGCCGCGGCGGTCGCGTCGTCGAGCCAGTTGCGCATGCCCATTGCGAGGTTGGCGCCGCCCGTGCACCAGGTGGCCTGCAGCACCTCCGGATTGGTCGCGATGAAGTTGCCCGGCGAACACGCGTCGAGCCACTGGCGCGCCGCAAAGCCAACCATTTCTTCGTGGTGCCGCTCGACGCCCGGAACGCCACTCGCCGCCTCGCGCCACCAGCGTTCGGCCGCCAGAAACGCATCGCGGTACATTCGGAATGGCCAGTTCGACCAACCTGGGGCCGTGAACCGAGGGTCGGCCTGACCTGCATACACCGTCGTCCCGCCATCATCCGTATCGGTATCGGAGCGGCTTGCCACAAGCCACGCATCGGAAGCAAGCTGGAAGCATTTTCCGGGAGAGACTGCGAGGTGCCCAGCCCAGTCGAGCGCGGCCAGCGCGAGCGCCAGCGGCGAAAGCCCGAATGTCGCCGCGGCCACACTGGCATGGGCCGCCCGGTTCCATTGATCGGCGGGAGAGTTGTCCGGCCGCCGGCCGCACTCCACGGCGCGCACAGGCGCCCCACGAATTGCCCGGCTCGCATGCAAGGGTTCAACATCGCTAACGGCGGAATCGGTCATGATGGGCGCGCTCTTCTTTCGTCAAGCCGTCCGAGCGCGGTATGGCGCGGCGGCGTCAACCGCATCACTGTGCGTTGGTGGCACGGGTACGCGATTGATCTGAATCAAGTACACGAGCAAGGCCAGCCCCGTTGTCATGCTGCCCTGTGGCCACCACCCTGCGAACCGCTATGCCCGGACGCGAGCCCATCGCGCAACCCTTCGAGTTCGCGATGCAGCAACAGAATTTCCGCATGCAGCGTTTTGATATCCCGGTGCATCTCGCGCCTGAGCCGCCGCTCCTCCTTGCCGATTAACCAGGCGGCGATACCCGCAAATGCCAGCGAAAGCATCCCATAGCCGAGCAACACGACGAACACGGCAAAAACACGCGACGCTGGCGTCGTAGGCGCGTAGTCGCCGTAGCCGACGGTGGCGCTACTTTCAAATGCGAGCCACAGCCCTTCCGCGTAGCTGTGCACGCGCGGCTCCAACGCGTAAAACCCCGCACCGCCTAGTAACACGACAATCGCGCCCACAAGTGGCAGCAGCACGAGCCGGTTTGGCTCGAAATACGCACGCAGGGCAAAGACGATACGTAGCGCGATCATCCCCATGAACGCGAGTCTGAGCGCCCATTCGAGCGAAGACCACGGATTCACTCCGCCGATCATGCTGACGAGCGCGCCACAAGCGATCGCTACATCGAATGCGTTGCGATCCAGAAACCGTACAGGTTTGCGGCTCGACCACGCGGTTCGCGCAATGGCGCCCGCGCAAGCCACCGCCATGCCGCCGTACAGTGCCCGTGCAATCGAAAGCATGAAACTCGAGGTCGCGAGCAGTTCGAGATAGAAAGCGGGTATGGCAATCAGGCAGCCTGCAAGCAAAATCCAGCGGGCGTGTGACCACGCGTGAAGCGCAGCTGCCCCGTCATGTGAATCGACGCCACCGAGTCCTGCCTTGTGCCAGCCGACACTCATTTACCGTATCCCTCGTTATGGAAGACTCGGCGGCCTGGAGGTTGCGTTTGCGCTTCAGGCCGGATTTCATCGCAGGGCACGCCTCGAACTCCGTGCAGCGAGATGCACCCAGCGTCTCACCGCTGCCGGACCGTGCTGTGACCTGGATCAATTCAGGTCGACGGGGCATCGGAACTCAGCTTAGAACCGCTCCTCCACAAAACGAAACGGGTAGTCCCGCTCCTTATATCCACGTGCCTTATCGCGCTGAGGCAGTTTCACCACGGTGCGCGGCACCCGCTTGTAGGGAATTCTGCTTAGCAAGTCACTGATGACATTGAGCCTCGCGCACTTCTTGTTATTCGAGTTCACGACGAGCCATGGCGAGAACTCGGTGTCGGTCGCGACAAACATGTCATCGCGCGCTTTCGAGTAGTCATACCAGCGGTGATAGGATTCCAGATCCATCGGTGAAAGCTTCCAGACCTTGTGCTCGTCGTGAATGCGCGCCTCCAGACGACGCGTCTGTTCCTCCTGGCTCACCTCGAGCCAATACTTAAGCAAGATCACGCCTGAGTCGATGATTGCCTTTTCGACGAGCGGCACATCTTTCAGGAACGTTTTCACCTGCTCCTCTGTGCAAAATCCCATGACCCGCTCGACGCCCGCGCGGTTGTACCAGCTGCGATCGAAAATCACCACTTCGCCCGCGGCTGGCAGATGCGGCAGATAGCGCTGCACATACATCTGGGACTTCTCGCGCTCAGTAGGCGCAGGCAGCGCGATCACCCGGAAGACGCGCGGACTCACGCGCTCCGTGATCGCCTTGATGACGCCACCCTTGCCCGCGCCGTCTCTCCCTTCAAAGACAATGCAGATCTTCGCTCCAGTATGCACAACCCATTGTTGAAGGCTCACCAGCTCCGCGTGCAGCCGCGCAAGCTCCTTCAGGTAGTCCTTGTTGCGCATGGTGCCACTCTTGTCGCGTTGCGCGTCAGCGGTTCGTTTCGCTTTTTGGGAATCACTCATGATCTCTCCAGCGCGGCAAAAATCGGCGTCGAGGGCCGACCACGCGCCTGCCGCATTGCGCGTCGCGTGAATGTCTCCTCGCTCGAAGATCAAATGAGCGGGTGGTTTGCCTGATCGGCCATGCGCGGCACGGGCAGCAGGTCGCGTCGTGCAAATCGAATGAGATCGAAGCCCCTGAATTTCCCCGGCAACGCGGGAACGCGCGCCACCGGTAGATCGAGCACATGTGCAGGCGCCGAAGACGTTTCATCGACGACCACGTTCATTGCATCGAGCCGTACCCGTCTGATCGTCACGTCCATGTGCGCAGCGGGATCGTCCAGCACCTCGCTGATCTGTTCGAGCTCCTGCTGCAGCGCCTCGCTGCGCAGTCCCAGCTTCGCGAGATGCTGCGCATTTTCCTCGATCTGCGTCTTCAGCCTCACTCGTTCCGCGGGGTCGGCGCTCGCCGCACCTCCCACCACCTGCCCCATCCCTACGCCCTGTCGCTCGAGTAGTTGCAGCCGCGTTTTCAGGAGCGCGCGTTCCTGTTCCAGCGCGTCACGTTGCGCGGCGGAGGCGGTGATGCGTGAAAGCCCTTCCAGAACGAGCTGTTCGAGCATACGCAGCACGATTTCCCGCCTGAGCCCGGAGTCTGTGCACCCGCAGATGCGTATCTGGTGGTCAGTAAAGCTGACGGTGGTGCGCACCGCATCCGTGCGCACCATCTCGCCTTCCTGCTTCGCACCCAGCGTGCTGCGTTCGAGGATGACCATGCCCAGCACCGCGAAGGCCTCGTCCGCGCCGGGATTCTCCTCGAAGAAACGTCGCAGATCTTCCGAGCGACTCGACACCTGCGCCACGTCGTCCGGCGCAGCAAAATAAGCGTGAATACAAGGATCCGCCGACCAGGTCTCGCGGCTGGCTTTGCGCGCCGTCGGCAACTTGCCGATCATTTCGTTCAGATGGCGCAGAGAAACGCGCACAGCGCGCGATAGCCGCCGTTCGAATCCGGCGGCAAGGCGCAACTGCGGGTGCAGCCTTATCACCCGTTCGACACCTTCGCGCACGATCGCGTCGTCCTCAGCGCCCGCTTCCTTGTGGCGCGTCAGCCGGCTCAATATACCCATGACCGTTGCCCCCTGCGTGCGGTTATCAGCGCATTGCCCGTGGGAGAGTCCGACTGGCGGTTGCGCACATCATTTCGCGAGTGGCAGTTGATGCGGTGCATGGCTCCCTCGCTCAATCCTCTACCACAGCCTGAATCCGGCCTTCGCGGATCGCCTTGATGAACTCGCGATAGTCCCGCCGGTTCTGGGTGCTGTATTCCGTAGCGAACTCGGTGATGGCGTCGTCGAAAGTCCCGCCCGAGCCCATGTATCCGGCAATCATCGCGGCGTCGCCCGAGCGGGCATGGGCGCGCGCGAGCGCATGTGCGCACATGCGGCCATATTGCCGCAGCAATCCCGCGTCGAGCGCCTCGATCACGACCGACATTTTCATGTCGCGAAGCTGCCTGACATAGAAGTCGCGCTCGTTCTTCCCACGGCTCCAGCCGAGAAACACATCGCTCGCGGACTGCATGATGCGCTGACCCGCAATGACGCGCTGACCGTGGTTCGCGTACAAGCTCTTGCCCGCATAGGGCTCCAGCACCGAAGCTTTCGCTTCCTTGATCTGCAGGAACAGCGGGTCGTTATCGGAGGCCATGAAGAGACCGACACCGCACATCGTGCCGACGCTGCCCACACCCACTACCTTGACCGCCAGGTCGACCAGATGGAACCGGTCGAACAGTACGCGCACATGGTCGGCAAGCGTCTCGCGATACGATGCGAGTGCCTCGGCGTAGCCCGACTCGAGGCCAGGCGCAAGGTCCGCATCAGGATGGAAGATGATCGGCGGCTCGTCCTTGATACGCGGCCGGCCGCCCTCCTCGGTAACGAGCCTGGGATAGAGATGATCCGGTACGGTCTTGCGGCGCTCGACTTCTATCCGCTGGGCGATGCGCTTGCGGGCGTGCTCGACGACATCCGGATCTCCCGACTTGTCCTGATACTTTTGCAGATCGATCCGGTCGTACCAGACGTCCAGCGCACGCATGTAAGCGTAGTCGTGCATATGCTCCCGATATCCACGCGCGAGATCGGTCGTGAGACGCACGGTATCGCTGTAAGGCAGTTCGAGATGCTGGGCCGCGATCACGACGCTCGCGGCGAGCCGCTTCAGGTCCCATTCGAACGGAGCAGGCAGGGTTTCATCGAGATCGTTGATGTCGAAGATCACATTGCGCTCGGGAGTCGCAAACCCGCCGAAGTTCATCAGATGCGCGTCACCGCACGCCTGTACGCGCAACCCGCTGGTGGGCGTCGTCGCAAGATCTGCGGCCATCAGCGCGGCCGCGCCTCGATAGAACGAAAACGGTGACGCTGACATCCGACCGAAACGTATGGGAATCAGGCGTGGCAAGCGGCCCGCGTTGGACTGCTCGAGCAGGTCGACGACATCACGGCGATGCTCAGGCAGCTTCCACCCGGCCTGGGACGAGCGGGGTACCGAGTCGCGAATGAGCCGGCCCTCGGCCGATCTCTCGTCCGGCGTGCGATATGGCGCTGCCGTGGCATTGGCAACGTGCGTAGCCTTGCGTGAAACCGCTTTGTCCATGGCGTCCGCTCCTTTCGCGTGTCATACGTGTGTCTTCATGCGCGATCTGCGCCGGTCGTAGGGAAGGTCATCCGTGCACGCCCCTCTCGTTGCATAAACATTAGCGAAGGGAAAAACGTTGATAATTGACTTGGATCACAGCCCCTGAGAAAGTGATTTCTATGTGCGCTTCAAAAAAAAGCGGCACAGACGATGGCGCATTTCGTCCGACGAGCGAGAGCCACCGCTCCGCCGCAAGTCACCAGGACGATTTGGAATGCTGGCCGCAAACCGGCGCTTGACCTATGTCAATCTGCGCTCCGACGGCCGCCCTAGCCTTCACACAGGCTCCGCGAGATCTGAGCTGGGAACGGTGCGATCACGTTTTCAAATCCGCAACGCTTGACGATGAAGCCGCGTTGAGCACGCCTGAAGCTGACGATATGTGGATCTACCGTGTCAACGAACCGCGCCTCGGCGCGGTTCGGGTGCGTGAATGGCGTCGTCGTGCGCGGCACGCCATTGTCATGCTCGTGATGCTGCTCGCGGCCGCCACCGGCGGCCTCATGTTGCTGGACCAGTCGGCGGCCCCTCTTCATACGCGCCTGTTCAATGCGCTGTGGAACGCGGCCAATCTGACGACGACGCTTGGGGACTTTTCTGACTTCGACGAGCGCCAGAAGATCTTTGTGCTCGCGGCCATGTTCGTGACCATGTTCGTCGCCGCGTTTGCGATATCGAGGCTGACCGGAATTCTGTCCGGCGACGATGTGCTCGCATACAGGGAGAATCGAGCCATGGAACGACATTTCGAACGGCTTGCCGGACATATTGTGATCGTAGGTTACCGATCACTCGGGCAACGCATCAGCGCGAAACTGCGCGAGGCAGGTGAAACCGTACTGGTACTCGTAGCCGATGAGTTGCTCGCGGACAAGGCTGCGGAGAGTGGCAACCTCGTTATCCTCGGCACCGCTGACGCATTTGACGACGCACTCCGGCGCGCCCGGCTCGACAGCGCGAAGGCCCTCATTGCGACGAGCCCCGACGGCGACGCCAATCTGGCCATCACGCTATTGGCGAACACGCTGAACCGGTCGCTTCCGATCATCGTCCCCGGCGAAAACAATTTGAGAAAGACACTGCTGGAAAACGCCGGCGCTACCGAGGTGGTCATTGGCGATGAGATTCTCGCCAACGCATTGATCGGAAAACTCGGTGCTCATGCGGAGGTCGCGCCGTGACCTACAAGACCATGATGGTCCACCTCGACACAAGCAGAGGCGCCAAAACTCGGCTCTCGTTCGCGCTGAAGCTCGCCAGAAAATTCGGCGCCCATCTCGACGGCGTATTTGCCATGCTCGATCCGCATCCGGTGGGGTTTTACGCCATGACGGGCGCAGCAGACTACTATGAGGCTCATCGCAGATTCCTTACGCAAAAGCGCCGTGAAGTTGAGGGGCTGTTTCGTGCAGAACTGACGCGTGCCCGGGTGCCGGGCCGATGGAATGCACCAGACGGTTATCCAGTTACCACGATCGTGCAGCGTGGTAGAACCGCTGACCTGGTGGTCCTCGGGCAATCCCGACCGAAGGATCCAGAGTCCTATGTGGCCGATCATTTTCTGGAAACGGTTCTGCTGGGTGCCGGCAGCCCTGTTCTGCTGGTACCGGAAACCAGTTCCCTGGAGGTGGTCGGCGACCGCGTGCTAATCGGATGGAACGGCAGCCGCGAAGCCGCCCGCGCCATTCACGACGCGATTCCATTTATCGCGCGGGCGACACATGTGACGGTTGTCGCCATTTCCACGGTGGTCAAAGCGGGGCCGACCGAAGCGTCGTGCGCGGACGTCGTGACGATGCTCAGGCGACACACTACGCACCCAGTGGACGTTGCCCGCTTCGAACGTTCGTTGGCGGTATCGACGGGTGACGCGCTGCTCAGATTCGCAATCGATGGCGAATATGACCTGCTCGTCACCGGCGCCTACGGTCACGCCAGGTTTCAGGAGTTCGTCCTGGGCGGCGTCACGCGCGCGATTCTTGCTTCGATGGCGCTACCGGTACTGATGTCTCATTGACCGGCCGTGCGCGAATGGGTCGCTGCGCCGCTCTGCTCATCTCGGCCAGCTGCCCCACGCTTGCCCGCGCCGGAGCAAAAATGAGTTTATAGGGACGCTTCGTAGTGAAGCCTCGCATCGAGTGGCTTACCCTTACCTCTTGCGTCTTGCCACGATCCCAGCGCGCTTCGGTAGCGCAGGCGACGAAAATGCTCCGCCACGCATGACCCAGTGTTTCAGCGAGTTGTCTGGCCGCGACGGCGCACGACCACGTCGACGAAAATGGAAACGAGCAGCACGACGGCGGTCGCCATCAACTGGATTGCGGCAGGCAGCCCAAGCAACGCCATGCCGTTGACGATCGCCGCGATGACAATGCCGCCGAGCACCGCATGCAAAGGCCGGCCGCGTCCGCCAAAGAGGCTCGTGCCGCCAATCACCGCGGTCGCAACGACATAGAGCACGATGGTCCCGCCATCAAAGCTTGTCGAAATCGAACGAAGCCGCGAGCCATAGACGATGCCGCCGACCCCGGCGGTCAGCCCGCCGAGCATAAACGCTAAGGTGCGGATACGAGCGAGATTGATGCCTGCGCGCCGTGCGGCTTCCGCATTGCCGCCTATCGCATAGACACAGCGGCCAAATCGAGTGCGCCCGAGGAGTATCGACCATGCCACCAGCACGACGAACACAATGGGGATCACCCAGGGCATGCCCTTCAGTGGAAAAGCCGCCACACCACGATCGACGTTCGTAACCATGCCAACGACCACACCCGCAGCCACGGCAGCCGCAATCTTGATCCCGGTGACCGTGCGCGGGGGAACCACGAGACCAAGGCGCCGGCACCGACGGTCGCGCGCAAGCGTGAGTCCGCCATAGATCGCGACGGCGGCCCCTATCAACGACCAGCCGCCTATGGTGCTGAGCGTGCCGTTCGCGATGTTGTTGATCGTTTCGTCGGCAATGGGAATGGTACCACCGGTGCCGAGCAGCTCGATCATGACGCCCTGCAAACCCAACAGTCCCGCGAGCGTGACGACGAACGAAGGCAGGCGCAGCCGCGTAATCAACGTACCCTGACATGCGCCGAGTGCAGCAGTCACGGCGAGAGCGACGATGATCGCCGCCCACCAAGGCCACGCCATGCCAGGCTGCACGAGCTGTGTTACGACCGTCGCCCCGATACCCGCCACGTAGCCGAGCGAGAGGTCCATTTCGCCCAATAACAGCACGAACACGGCGCCCATGCCGATCAGCATAAAAACCGAGCCCTGGACGAGCAGGTTCACCATGTTGCCCGCGGAGAGGAAATGCGCGTTCTCGAACTGAAAAATGGCGGCTATGAGGACCACCCCGAGCACGACGGGCAACACTCCGCTCTCGCCCGCCAGTACCCGCGAGCGCAACGCCACCAGATACGCGCGCAGTGTCGTGGGAGCGACTAGCTGATCCGTAGACGGCTCGCGATTGTCGCCCCGTCCGAATGGACGTGAGATTTGACTCCTCTCGCCGGCTTCGCGCTTGTCGCCTCGTTCGACGCACGCGAGCACAGCGGAACCGGCGGCACCGCCGGCGCGTGCGTGAGCGCACTCGCCAGGCTGGGGCTCAGCGCCGCGCGCCGGCCCAGCCACTGCCTGCCCCCCGGGCTGGACTACTGTGGCCGCAGTCGTGTCGAGG
The DNA here is from genome assembly GCF_905220195.1 of Paraburkholderia sp. J8-2. Taxonomy (NCBI): domain Bacteria; kingdom Pseudomonadati; phylum Pseudomonadota; class Betaproteobacteria; order Burkholderiales; family Burkholderiaceae; genus Paraburkholderia; species Paraburkholderia sp. J8-2. Next base: position 98,508 of record NZ_CAJMZA010000022.1, on the reverse strand, counting down.
TCGGCGTGCTCCCCTTGGTGTCCGTGTCCTTTAGCGCGCCCGAGCGTCATGAGCTCGACCACCTCCTGCGCATCGAATGCCGACGCTTCTCCGACCTGCACCAGCTTGCCGAGCCGCAGGATGGCGAAGCGGTCGGCGACCTCGAAGACATTGCTGAGGTTGTGCGAAATGATGACGACCGCGAGGCCGTGGTCCGCGAGGCGACGCACGAGTTCGAGCACCTGCTGCGTCTGGGCGACACCGAGCGCGGCCGTGGGCTCGTCCAGAATCACGAGCTTCGAGTTCCACATGACGGCGCGCGCAACCGCCACCGACTGGCGCTGTCCGCCAGAAAGCGAGCCGACGGTCTGACGCACCGAGCGCACGGTCGTGACATGCAGACCGGCGAGTGTTTTCACCGCGGCCGTCTCCATCGCATCCTCGTCGAGCATGCCGTACTTCATTCGCTCGCGGCCAAGAAACATGTTCTGGACCACGTCGAGGTTGTCGCACAACGCCAGATCCTGGTAGACGACTTCGATGCCGAGCGCCGACGCATCGCGCGGGGTGCGGATCTGGATGGGTTGCCCCTCCCAAAGAACCTCGCCGGCGTCCGGCACATGAATGCCCGCAATGCACTTGATCAGCACGGTCTTGCCGGCGCCGTTGTCGCCCACGAGTGCGGTGACCTTGCCCGCGGGCACGTCGAGATCGACGTTCTCCAGCGCCTGTACGGCGCCGAAGTGCTTGCCGATGCCGCGCAACTGGAGCAGAGGCGTCGCGGCGGCCGCTTCGCCTCCTGGATTCGCCGCCACGGCGTGCGCTACCGTGTGATACCGGCTGCGTCGCAGCGGCTTGCGAGTCCGGCAGCGCACAGCTTGCCGGCATCCACGAAGTGGTCCTTCACGACGCTCGCCGCCATATTTTTCGGCGTGACCCAGACCGGCGTAAGCAGCACCGAGGGAACGTCGGCGTGCCGCGTGGTGTCGGCGGTCTTGCCGTTCACGAGCGTGGCGGGTGGCTGCACGCCTGCGCGCAGATAGAGCGCCAGCGCTGCCGCAGCTTGCGCCTCGAGATAGATGGGCTTGTACACCGTGCCGCATTGGTAGCCTGCCAGCACGTTCCGCAGCCCTGTGAGCGTGGCGTCCTGTCCCGTGGTCGGAAACGTGGAAGGCGGAACGTGCATGGTCTTCAGATAGGAGATCACGGCGTTCGCATTGTCGTCGTTGGGCGTGACGACAGCGTTAATGTTGGAGTGAGCCGTGTATTGCTGCTCGAACGTTGTGCGGGCCGTAGCCGGATCCCATGTGCCGGCGGGCTCGCCAACCTTCACGTAGCGCCCGGCATCGAAGGACGCACGCAAAACGCCGTTATAGCCCTGTGCGAACAGGGTCGCATTGTTATCGGTCGGCGCTCCGCGCATCACGAGAATTTGTGGCTTCGCGACCCGCCAGGAACTGAGGCAAGCGTTCATGCCTTCGCCAATCAACCTGCCCACGGCCACATTGTCGAAACTGACGTAGTAGCTGCGGTCGCCGCCGAGCGTCAGCCTGTCGTAATCGATCACGGGCACGCCGTGCGACTGCGCGTAGGTTTCGATCGCACCGCCTACGCCGGACGAAATGGGATCGACGAGCAACACCGTGGCGCCCTGCGAGATTGCCGACTGAGCCTGCGTCAGTTCAGTCGCCTCGCTCCCTTGCGCATTCGTGATGATGGATTGATCCGGCGTCAGGCCCGCTGTTTCGAACGCCTTTTGCAGGTATGGCGCGTCGAAAGACGTGTAGCGCGCCGATGTCGTGGTCTCGGGCAACAGCACGCCGATCTTGCCCTTGCCCTGCGCGGCGAGCGCCTTGAGCGAGGCCATGGCCGCGAAATCGGACGTAAATGAGTCGGCCGACAAGGTCGGCGTCTGCCCGACGACAGGCATCGCCAAGAGCGCGGTGACTACCGCCGCGCAACGGGCGAGCGTGCGTAACGCCGGCGTGCGGGGCTAAATAGTGGGACGACCGGCGCTTTCGCGCGAGCCCCGCTTTGACGACCGGCCGTGACGGCCATTGTTCGATCCCATGTCTCCTCCTTTTGGAGGGGCGAGGCGACGCTAAACACGCGCGCTCATGGGAGAACTGTGGAATCGTCGCCGATCTAGACGATGATCTGAATCAAATGGAGTGCATACAATCGAGCCCGGGCTTTCCCGCCTTGAGTCGACCTCGGTCCGCATGACATGCGCCCCTGGATCACGTTGCGTGAGCCACGCCAGACATGGAGCGAATTTACGTCACGAATCGAACCGATACTTTGCGTTCCTTTCTATTGTCGCGCTACACGTGAAGCGGTGTCTGCACGCTGCCGGTGCGTTCGCGATTTTGCCCGCTACGCAAAATAGCGCTCAACATGCTCCAGTCCCGGCCCAGCGCGTCGATCACGTCGTCGAGCGAGAGAACCCCGACGATTTCGCTGCCATCACGAAGCACCGCGAGCCGCCGCACCCCTTGCGTAATCATGATCTGCATGGCAGTGCTGATATCGGTTCGACCGTCACGACGCCCTGAGTCATCAGCTCGCCAACCATCGTTTCACCGGGTAATCTTCCGGTCGCCACCGCATTGAGCACGATGTCCCGATCCGTCACGATCCCGACAATGCGGTCCTGCCGCCCGACATCGGTCACGACCAGTGTGCCCACGTGTTGCGCGGCCATCTGCCTCGCAGCGTCCTGCAAATTGCACTACATCGGGATGTGCACGGTACCGTGACTATGGCATTCCTCGACTCTCATGATTTCACCTCCTGCGGCGTGTCAGCATGGGAAGGGCTGCCTGCCGGGCGTGGCCGGACGGCAATCCATAGGCCAATGATCATGGGCCGGGGCGGCCAGACGATTGATTTCGATCAATTGAGTAACGCCCTGCAGAAATACAGCAGTCGCGCAGGACGTTGATGCAGGTCAAGCGTCGCAGCGCCGGCCGGCGGTCGAATGGGTTAGCCGCGGCGAATCGCCAAATGCCTCAGCCAGTCAGCCTTTACCGGAGACCCGATCGTGCGAAATCTCCCTGTCATGCCCAAGATCACGGCCGCCGCCGTCGGCGACCCCGCAACATTCTGCTTTCGCTACCGCAGCGGCCGACGCCACCACCGACTCTACGATGTGCTCATGACGCTGAACGATCCAGGCGGCATCTGCCATATCGAAGTGTGTCACGCGCTGCCGGCAGGCGCCGACCTTCCGCCGCTCGCGGCGGGCCGTCTCAATGCTGCACGTCTGACACGCGCGGTCGACCTGCTTGGACTCCTAAAACAAGTCACTGCACACGACCACACGAGATTGCAGCCGGGCCGTCTTGTGTTCGACGCGCACATGCAGTTGCCATGGCGGCCCACAGGCGCCCCGGCAAGCGCAGGCGCGCAGCGGGCGGCGGACTCGACCGCTGCACGCCATACGCCTTCGGCCTTCGGCACCGTCGACGTCAACGCTCAGAGGTCCACGGACGCAACGCTTGCGCATCGCCGGGTTCGTTACCCGTTGCACGGGCTGGGGCGTGGCGCACAACTGCATCGACGTGCCAAGGCCGGTTGACCTGAGTGTATTCACGCCGGCTTCACGAACGAAAGGGGATCGACGATGGGAAACGACTTCGCTGGCCGTGCGGGGCCAGGAAACTTGCCACGCGAGTGGGAAGAAGGCGATTACGGCCGCAGGCGTTACTTGCTGCGTGTCTACAACTACATGGCCGGTGGGCTCATGCTGACCGGCGTCATTGCCTATGTCGGGGCAGTGAGCGGAGTCTATGTCTCCATCGCCGCAACACCCCTCTTCTGGATCGTCCTGCTCGCGCCGCTGGCCCTGGTCGCATTGTTGAGCTGGCGCATCGAGCGCATGACCGAGACCGCAGCGCAGATTAGCTTCTGGACCTATGCCGCTCTGGTCGGCCTGTCACTTTCAGGCATCGTTCTTGTCTACACCGGTGAGAGCATCGCGCGCGTGTTCGTGATCGCTGCCGCTACCTACGCCGCAACGAGTGTCTACGGTTACACCACGCGAGCGGACCTTGCACGCTTCGGCTCGTTTCTGTTCATGGGGCTGCTCGGCATCGTGGTCGCAGGTCTCGTGAACCTTTTCCTGGCTTCCACTGCACTGCAGTTCACTGTTTCCGTGATCGGCGTGCTTGTTTTCACAGGTCTCACCGCATACGACACGCAGCGAATCAGGAACCTGTATGTCGCGGACGAAGACGATGTCATCGCTGGCAAGAAGGCGATCATTGGCGCGCTCGCGCTCTATCTCGACTTTCTCAACCTATTTCTGATGCTGCTACGCCTGCTGGGCTATCGGCGACGCTAGGCACCTCGCTTGCCATTGAATGTCACCCTGGTGCTTCTTTCTAGCGCGTCTGCCATACCAGACCAGACGCCCGAAGGCGTCGACATGGAGAAGCTCGAAGCGAGCTTCAAGAAGGGCGCGTGGCCGCGATGCTCCTCGGGAACTGCCGTGCGCACGTCTGAGGCGCACAAGTCTCTTGCCTCGAGCGCCGCAAGCGCGCCGGCTAACGTTCAGCCGGTCGCGCCAGTGCGTCGATATCGGTTCTACGTACGAAAACGTTGCTCTTCGATTCTTTGCAGCTTGCTGACTTGTGCAATCCCGCCGAGCAGCGAGGCGAGGTAGTCGACGATATCGTCGAGCGTGACAATGCCGGTGAGTCGCCCTGCCTCGTCGACGACCGGCAGGCGGCGTATGCCCGAACGACGCATCTCGTCGAGCGCCACACTGATCTCGTCGGACTCCGAAACCACAATCAGGCCGCGCGACATGATCTGTCCCGCCGTAAACTGGTCGGGATCCTCGCCGGCCGCCATCACTGCGACAACGAGATCGCGGTCCGTCACCATTCCAACGGGCGTGGCGTCGCCGTTGCGATATTCGACTACCACGATGTCGCCGACGTGCGCGTGGCGCATGCGTTCGGCCAATACGAGGGCGCTGCAATCGCCCGTGCAGGTTTCAACTGGCTGGGTGCTGATCCTTCCGATGTGCATGATCGACCTCCGGTTCGCTAGACGGTGGCATGCTGTGTCTGCACCTCGTAGCCGTCGGCCACGATGGTCCAGTCATTGACACGCCGCGCTTTTTCGAATTCGAGAATGGCTCCGGCAATGGCCTCGTCGACGTCCGCTGCCGCGTTTGGGACGCGCATCAACGCGCATCGGTGCGCAAAACCGCGGTGATCGAGGATTTCCTTGTAGAACACAACGTCCACGGCCGCCATCACCAAAGCCGATTCTCGTGCGGCGCGGGTGCCCCCGGCGCTGCCACGGCACGGGTATACGTCTGCATTTTCGATGCTCGACATAACGTCCTGACCTCTGAAACGAAACCGGTGCTGCGCGCCACGTCGACGCCACACGCTCATCATCTATTGCCGCTTCGCCGCGCCATTGATTCAGGTCAAGCGCGAACGGCGGCGGACCGGTTCGAATAGACACAGCAACCGTAAAAGCACGGCAGGTCTTCACCGTTTGATGCTACGGATTACGCGTCACCCGATCTGTCTGAACAGCGCGTGACTTTGCCTTTAGCACCTCACACGCCCATCCTGCCCAAACCGGAGTACCGAACATGTCGAAACTCTCTACCCTGCACATGCTGCTCTTCGGCATGCTTCGCCTACGCCTCATTCGCACCCGGCATCTGAACCTCACGTGGCAAACGCGTGCATTCACGCCAGTCCTTGTTCCCGTCCCATGTCGCGCGCGCAAGACACCCCGTTCGCGTTGAGCGCCGGCAAGAGGCGGCGCGATGCCCGCCTTGTCGATCGCGCGCTGCGGCGAGCCGCCACCTACCCGCACCCCGCCGCGCAAATCCGGCGAATCGAGACGCATCTGTCCCTTGTGTATCTCGCCGGGCGCTATGCATACAAGATCTTCAAGCCGGTGCACTTCAGCTTTATCGATCTCACGCGTCTCGCACGGCGCCGCCAATGCGCGCTGGCTGAGTACACACTGAACCACCGGCTGGCCGGCCCGCTCTATCTGGACGTATGGCCGCTTTTCGTGCAAGGTTTGCGCTGCAACTTCGGTCAGGCCGCTCCTACGAGGGCACGCACGCGAGAAACGCGCCCCGCGCCGCTGGAGTACGTGGTGCGAATGCGGCGCTTCAATGCGAGCGCTGTCCTATCCGCACGCAGCGCGAACCATGACGATGGCATTGAAGATGCAAACGCACTGGCCGCGCGTCTCGCCCACTACCATCTCCATGCTCCCCGCCACGCACCGAGTCCGCGCTACGGCAGCGTGGCCTGCATGACCGCCCAGATGCATCCGCTTATCGAAGCGCTCGACGCCGGGGTGCCGCAGGAGGCCGCGTTGCGCGCATGGTGCGAGGCGGAACTGAAGCGCACCGCGCCGCGCTTTGCCGAACGGCAAGCGGACGGCTTTGTGCGCGCCTGTCATGGCGATCTGCATCTCGACAACATCGTGCGGTGGCGCAACCGGCTGCTGATGTTCGATTGCATCGAGTTCGACGATGCCCTGCGCTGGATCGACATGGCGAGCGATCTCGCGTTCGCTGCAATGGACTTTGCCGCGCACGCACGCGAGGACTGCGCGCACCGGCTGCTATGCGGATGGCTTGCGCAAACGGGCGACTACGGCGCGCTTCGCCTGTTCCCGTTCTACACGGTCTATCGCGCCCTCGTGCGCGCGCTCGTGGCCCGGTTGCGCGGCGATAGCGCCGAACGCGCGCGTTATCTGCGTGTCGCGCAAGCTGTCGTTGCGCGGGTGCGCGACACGCGACCCTGCCTGCTGTTGTGTCACGGGGTTTCCGGTTCGGGCAAATCGCTTGCGAGCCAGGCGTTGGCGGACCGGCTGGGCGCGATCCGCCTGTCGAGCGACGCCGAACGCAAACGCCTCGCTGGCATCGCCGACACGGTCCGGCTGCCCGCATCGTCATATGCGGCCGCCAAGACCGACGCGATTTATGACAACCTCCGCGCGCACGTGCAAACCGTACTCGAAAGCGGCTACACGGCCATCGTGGATGCGACGTTCCTGCGCGAACGAAACCGGGCCGGGTTCATCGCGCTCGCGCGACGCCTGGACGTACGGATCGCCATTCTCGATTTCGCCACGGCCCGCGCCACACTTTTTGCCCGCGTGGCCGCGCGCGCCGCCTTGGGACGCGATGCATCCGATGCCGACACGGCGGTCCTTATCGGCCAACTCGCACAGGCCGAGCCCCTAAGCGCCGCGGAGAGCATGCTGGCGATCGCCTTCGACACTGGCGTCGAACCCGGTGCGTACGAAGGCAAGGCGTTCTGGCTGCCGCTACTGGAATCAATCGGACCCCGGCGTTTTGGTCGCGATGCTGCGACGGCGTGACGACCGCACGCGCCATCACACGCGACGACTGGCATCGGGCCCGCTCGCTTTCAGTCGGGTAATCCCGCGCGCGTATCCATCAGCCGCCTGCAGTGTTGCAGATGCATGTGTGCAAGACGCAGATAGCACCGTGTGCGCGCAATCCAGTGCGACGAGCCGCAATACGCCTTCTCGCGCAGATGCAGCCCCGCAAGCCGTGCGCGCACGGCAGCGCGCACGCTTTGATAGAAGTGCACGAGCGCTGCCTCGGGCCGGTCGCCACTCGCTCGCCGCCACTCGCGCAACAGGGCTTGGGCGGCCTGCCGTGAGCCGAGCCGCTCGCATTCCAGCGCCAGAAAAGCGGCTTCGTCTGCGCAATCGACAGTGCGCAGCACCTTCGAGAGCGTCAGGCAGTCGATAATCTGTATCGGCCTCACGAGGCACACATGCTCCGGGCGCAAATCCCCGTGACCCTCCACGATGCGCCCCTCGCGCACGCGCCGTTCGAGACAGGGTTGCAATCGCTCCAGCGCCTCGCGCTGGCAATCGCAGAGCGCCGCGACCGCCGCGACGTCCTGTTGCAGCGCTGGGTCGCACAAGTCGCGCTCATTCGCGTCGACGAGGTCGCCGAGGTAGCGCAGATAACGCGCGCCGTCGATTTCCAGTCGGGGCAGTGCACCATAGAAGGCAGCAAGCGTAGCCGAGACGGCGCGCAAATCCTCCGCACTTGCCGTATGCGCGCGCAGCATGCAGTCAAGCATCCGCGAAGCCGGCAGCCGGCGCATCTGCACGAGCCAGTCGACCACACGGCCGCTGCCATTCACCGCGAGCGAGCGCGCCCGGTCGCGCGTGAGCGGCACCACAGCCAGATACACGTTCGGCGCGAGCCGGCGGTTGAGCCTGAATTCCCTGCGGCAATCGCGCTCACGTGCGCCGAGCGAGCGCAGATCCGAACCGGCGTGCCGCACGGGCTTCTTCATTTTCCAGGCGAAGCGCGACGTGAGAAACACCCACGACAGATGCGTCTCAATGACGCTCACGCGACGCGGCTTGTCCGGCCAGATATCGGGCGAGCGCAGACACTCGAACAATTCGCGTGGCGTCAGCCGCGAGAGGCGGCGCGGGTTCGATCTTCGCCGCGAACGCACCCGCCTGCGCGCAGGCGCTTTCCGGGCGGCATGGGCAAGGGGCATGAGCAGATTCCTCGCGCCGGGAGGGTGCTTGCCGCGCCACTCTTCCTGGCACGGCTCGCAAACGGCGGGCTAGCGATCACTGTCCACTGCTTCCCCCATAGCGGCTTGATTCAGATCAGCGAGCGTCCGAAGCGCACCTTGCCGCCCCGATTGACGTGCATCAAACACGACGCCCATTACCACACCGATGATGAAAATCGAGCGCGCGCAGCCTACGGCCTCGGGGCCAGACGTGACGCTTGCACACCGGGAGCCCGCATGATGAACACCGCGCCGATGCTTTTTTCTCCGCCAACCTCCCATGCGTTCGCCGAACGCGTGGCCTCTGCGCTGGGCGTCGCGCTCGGCGAACACGAATGGCGCCCCTTCGAAGACGGCGAGCACAAGATGCGCCCGCTGGAAAGCGTGCGCGGCCGCGACGTTTATGTGATCCATTCGCTGTACGCCGAACCCGGCCATACCGTCAACGACAAGCTGTGCGAGTTGCTCTTCTTCGTGGGCGCGCTGGTGGACGCCGCTGCGGCGCGTGTGAGCGTCGTCGCGCCCTACCTCTGTTATGCGCGCAAGGATCGGCGCTCGCAGCCACGCGACCCTGTGACTACCCGCTATGTTGCCCAGCTGTTCGAAGCCGTGGGCGCCGCTCGCTTCGCCACGCTCGACGTCCACAATGTGGCGGCCTGGCAAAACGCGTTTCGCATACCGACGGAGCATCTCGAATCGAACGCGCTACTGGCGCAGTGGTTCGCGACCCACTTGCGCGATACGGCACTCGTTGTCGTTTCGCCCGACGCGGGCGGCGTGCGACGCGCGGAGGACTTTCGGGCACGGCTTGCGAAGCTACTCGGACATCCGGTGGAAGCGGCATTCGCCGGCAAGCTGCGCGCGGGTGGCATCGTGACAGGCAAGCCGATCGTCGGCGATCTGGAGGGGCGATGCGCCATCATCGTCGATGACCTGATCGGCACAGGCACGACGCTCGCGCAAGTTGCGGGCCATTGCCGCGCGCTCGGCGCCACCGAAGTGCATGCGGCCGCGACGCACGGCCTTTTCCTCGGCGACGCGTGCGCGAAGCTGGGCGACGGCGCGATACGGAGCATAGTCGTGACCGACAGCGTTGCGCCCTGGCGGGTGCCGGAGGGTCCGTTGCTCGAACGCCTAACCGTGCTCGACAGCGCACCGCTCATTGCCGAAGCCATCGCCCGCATGCACGCGGATGCGTCGTAGCGTCGTGAAGTCGCGAGCGCTTCCGCCTTCTGACCTGCTGCGCACACATCGTTGAGGAATTCGGCACGCCGCACACCATGCGCTCAAATGACAATGCGCTACATGATTGACCTGGATCAGTCCGTGCGCCGCGATCCGATCCATCCTGACTTCAAGCGCCACGTTTCTGCGCATTCAAGCGGTCCCGGCAGCGGCAAGTTACGGGAACGCACGTTCGCTGGCCCCGCGGGGCCTGACATGCCTTAGCATCGAAGGATGCACCCGTCACACTGTGCTCGAAGCGCGGTTGTGAGGCGGTCCTTCCGCTAAAGGCGTGCGGCCCGGCCATGCGACGCGCGTACCGATCGGGCCTGCAACCGCGTCGCGGAGACCTACCAGACGGTAGTCCGATCGTGAAACGTGGCGCCCCCTCCTTTTCGGAACCCGCTGCGTGCGTGTCGTGCGCAATGGCCGCTGAGTGTGCATTGCACCTCGCGCGGCCGACCTTCCTCGCGCAACGGCCACGGTAGCAATACGATGCCAACGCACAGCGAATCTTCAGGCAAGCAAAACATTGCCGGCACCGCAGCCGGGTCCAATACCGCTACCGGCTGTCTCCTGCACCTTGCGGCAATAACAGGACTCGCTTTTCTCCTTGCGGCCTGCGCCACCCAAAACACGGGCAACGCTCCGGAAGCGATCTCCGGAAAAACGCCGCCGGTGCTGCAACCCGTGCCGGTCGACCTGACGCGTTACATGGGGCGCTGGTACACCATTGCCACCGTGCCTTATTTAAACGAACGCGAGTACGTTGGCAGCTACGCGGACTGGGAACTGCGCCCGGATGGCAGGATCGACGACAACTACTACGGAAGACGCTACGGCTTTGACCAGCCGTTGACCGGCGGCACACTGGTCGCGCACACCGTGCCAGGCAGCGGCGGCGGGAAATGGCGAGTCACGATCTTGTGGCCATTCGATGTGGTCGTCCTCACGGTCTACGTGGATCCCGACTACCGCTACACCGTGCGCTGCGCGGAGGATGGCAGCCCCATCTGGATTCTGTCCCGTACGCCGGACATGGACGACGACGTGTACGCCAGCCTGGTACGCCGGCTTGCCGCAATGGGTATCCACACTGAAGGTTTGCGGCGCGTTCCGCAGCACCCCGAACAGGTGGGCTTGCCGGGATTCATGGCGCCCCGCCAATAAAGCGCGCGTCAAGCACAAACGGCGCGCCGTTGCGCGCCCGACGCATCAGGACGCGCGATCCATCTGCGCGACCAGTGCCTCGAGCTGTCCCTCTAACACGGGAACTGTGGGAGAAAAATGCCGGGCATCTCGCTCTCCGGTTAGAACGTACCGATCGACGCAGCCGTGTACGCCTGCATGTCTGGCACAGGCAAACCCATTTTCAGGCGCGCGGACGCCTGCGGGTTGATATACGTCAAGCACCCACTTGCGCGCAGCGACAAGATTCCTGGCATGCATTGCACCCCGGCCGTGTGTGACGGAACTTCATGTCGGCACGCCTGACGGGTCACGCTCGCTCTCGCTTGCCTGGCGCAGCGAGCAACCGCACTCCCCACCCGCATTGAGTCAGGAGGACACCATGTATTCCCGAATTCTTGTCCCGCTCGACGGTAGCGAGACGGCCTGCGCCGCACTCGATGCCGCCATGGATCTCGCTCACGCTACCGGCGCGGCACTCCAGCCGCTTTACGTGATCGACATCCCCGTTATCGTGTACGAGGTACCGGGCTTTGATCCGTCGGTCGCGCGCGATGCGTTCATCGAACAAGGCCGCATCGTCTGCACCGATGCTCAGGCGCGCATGACAAGCGAGGCGGTAACCGGCACGCCCCGTACGGCCGAAGTCGAACTGGGTGCCGAAGACGTCGCGGAGTGCATCGAGCGCATCGCCGCAGACTGGCATGCAGACCTGATCGTCATGGGCACGCACGGCCGGCGCGGCGTGCGTCGGCTGATGCTCGGCAGCGTAGCTGAGCGCGTGCTGCGCCTCGCCCGTCGCCCCGTGCTTCTCGTGCCGTTGCGGGCGGCGCAGCTGCAGCATGAAACGCCGGCTATTCGCGCGGCGACCGTGTCAGCTGGACTCGTCTCGCGAGCGAGCGCGCCGACCACGGCATCCGCTAACGCGGAATGAACATTGAGAGGGCCGCGACTCCCATCACGGCGGTCGCGGCCCATCCGAGCGCGAGCACCGGCCGGCTTGCGGTGAACGGACCCATTACCGTGCGTTTCGACACGAGGACGATGACCACGACCATGAGCGGCACGGCGACCATTCCATTGATGACCGCGCTCCAGAACAGCGCGCGCATGGGGCTGATTGGCGAGTACTGTAGGGCGAGCGCAACGAGCACGCTCACCGCGATGATGCCGTAGAAGCCGCGCGCGTCGGCCACCCGGCGCTCGAGTCCCTCCTTCCATCTCACCGCCTCCGAAAGTGCGTAGGCGCCCGATCCGGCAAGCACAGGCGCGCCGATCAGCCCGACTGCGAAAATGCCCACCGCGAAGAGGAGATAAGCGAAGTCGCCGGCAAGCGGGCGCAGCGCGCTCGCTGCCTGTGCCGCCGTGTTGATATCGGTTATGCCGGCAACATGCAGCGTCACACCCGTGGCGAGAATGATGAACCACGCCGTGATGTCCGAATAGAACATGCCGCTCCATGTATCCCAACGAATGCGCCGCAATTCGGTGGAAGCGGCACCGGGATCGGTCACGAGCGGCGCACTATCGCGTATTGCCTGCATGTCCTTCGGATGCCTGCCAGAAAAACAGGTACGGGCTGATGGTGGTGCCGAACACGCCGAGCACAACGGCCGCCGAAGACGCATCGGGCGTGAAGTGCGGCCACACGGTGCGTAGTGCCACTTGCCGCCAGGGCACGTGAACCGTAAATAGCACTGCGGCGTAGGCGAGCAGCGAAAGCGTCAGCCACTTCAGGAAGAACACGTACCGGTGATACGGCACGAATACCTGAAGCAGCAGCGTCGCCAGAACGAAGGAAGTCGTCATCAGGTGGCGGTCTACGCCGGTCACCAGTTCGGCGGCTTCGCCCATGGCGGCCACGTCGGCCGCGATGTTGAGCGTATTGGCGGCGAGCAGCAGCGCCACCACGCTGTAAAGCACGATCGGCGGAAACACGGCCTTAATGTTGGCGGCCAGTCCCTTGCCCGTGACCCTGCCGAGATTGGCGCACATCGACTGAACCGCCGCCATCAACGGGAAGGCGAGCGGCATCGTCCACAGCATGCCAAGCCCGAACTGCGCGCCCGCCTGGGAATACGTGGCAATGCCACTGGGGTCGTCGTCCGCCACCCCGGTGATCAACCCTGGCCCGACCCGCGCGAGCGGGTGCTCCTTCAGGCGGGCGAGCCACTCCTTCAAGATGCCGGACCGTGTCCTGTTTTCGACGTGCATCGGTTCTCCCCGGTTCTTGCCTACTCACGCAACGGCACGCCGCTTCGGGGGAGAAAGGTCGGGCGCCGCACACGCCGCTTCGACCACACCTTGTGCCGCGAATGGCGTACGACGTGTGTGATCTCAGCGCAGATCGTATTCACGCATCATTTCGGCGATCACCGCCTTCAAAGGCGCCATGCACTCCTGCGCAATCCCGCGAAACTCGTCGATGACCCAATTGCAGCCTCCGTTCTCCACCGGATCGACTCTGCGCGGAATCGGGATCTCGCAATCACGGCACCTATCACCAAGATCCGCGTTTTCCTGAACTCGGCGCAGTATCTCCGTACGGATTTTTTCAGCTGTATCAACGTTCTTGATCATGTCTACCTCCATCGGTCCACGAGCATGTCTTTCTCGATATTTCACAAATGGGAGAGCGACGCGAGGCGTAGCCGCTCCGCCACCTGCTGCTCCATTCTTTCCCTGCGGAGACCCGGAGCGTTGATGCACGTCAATCGACACGCCTCTTCCCGGGATAAGGTTGGCTTACATGCAAGGTCTGGACGTCAAGCGAAGCCGCGACGATTGAATTGATGCAGGTCAAGCGCTCGCCTGCTTCCCGGCGGTCGAATGACTTTGAACACCGGCACGGCCGCGCTCGAGCTGGCTATAGCAAACACGGAGAACGCACCATGAGCCGTGGATGGCGATGCAGTTTCCTTCTTGGCGCGGCGGCGCTCGCAATTGCCACGGCAGGCACGCCGCCCGTGCAGGCTGAGCCAGGCGACAAAACCGCGCCGAACGCCGAGTCCGCGAACGCGTTTTCGGGCACCAGCATCAAGCATGCGAAAGCGGTCGTCATGGCAATCGACACCGGCCGCAACAGCATCACCCTGCTCGAAGGCAATGGCGAGTCGTATGAAGTGATGGTCGACCGCAATATCGGCAATGTCGGGAACCTGCAACTCGGCGACATGGTGTCCGCAACGTTCAGCCGTGCGTTGCTGCTACGCGCCGACAAGTCCAGTTCGAGTGGCATTCGCGAGCGCGTCGACAAAGGGTACGCAACGGAGCCGTCCTTGCGGTCGTCGCTGTCCATGTACCGCATCGAAGCGGTGACGACCGTGGTAGAGGTCGATCGCGACAAGCGCCTGCTTACCTTGCGCGGCCCAACGCGCACGGTCGTATTGCAGGCGTCGTCCGACAGCCTGCTCGACGGACTCCATCCAGGCGACAGCGTGCGTGTCGACTACGTCGAGGCAACTGCTGTACAGATTTTGCGCGACGGCGAGCCGTTGCACTGACCCCTATGCTCCGCAGTCCCTAATCAGCGAGATCCATCGTGACAGGCAAAACGCTCGTATTTCACCAGGCAGCCCGCCAGCGCCTTCTCGACGGCGTCAACGCGCTCGCCGAGGCCGTAAAGGTCACGCTCGGCCCAGGCGGGCGCAACGTGATCGTCGAACGCCGAGGCGACACGCCGTTGATCGCGAACTCGGGCGTCGTCGTGGCCGGTTCGGTCGCCGTGCCCGATTCGTTCGAGGAAATGGGTGTGCGGCTTCTGCGCGAAGTCGCCACGCGCACGAGCGAACTCGCCGGCGACGGCACGACGACCGCGACCACGCTCGCTCAGGCCATCATGGTCGAGGGCAACAAGTATGTTGCGGCGGGCTTCGATGCGATGGCGCTGCGCCGCGCCATCGAGTCCGCCGGCCAGCGTGTCGTCGCGCGGCTGCGCGAATTGTCGCGCCCTTGCGCCGGCACCGACGAAGTGCGCCACATCGCCACGATTTCGGCAAGCGGCGACGCGAGTATCGGCGGCATCGTCGCTCAGGCTGTCGAGCGAGTGGGCCGCGATGGCGCGATCAGCATCGAAGACGGTTCGAAGCTCGAAGACGAACTGGAAACCGTGGAAGGCTCGCTGATCGAGCACGGCTACGCCTCCCCGCTCTTCGTCGGCGACGACGCGCGCGAAGTCGTGCTCGAAGAGCCGCGTATCCTGCTGTGCGACGCAACCATCAGTTCGATTGCGCAAATGCTGCCCTTGCTCGAAGCGCTCAGCGCCACGGGCAAGCCGCTGCTCGTGGTGGCGAACGAGATCGAAGGCGAAGCGCTGGCCACGCTCGTGGTCAATCATCTGCGCGGCACGCTGAAGTCGTGCGCGGTACGCTCGCCCGGATTTGGCGAGCGGCGCAGCGAAACGCTGAACGACCTCGCCGCGCTGACCGGCGCCACCGTCATCTCGCCGCAAGCGGGCCGCAGGCTCGAGCACGCGACGCTCGACGATCTGGGAACGGCGCGCCGCGTCGAAATCGCCCGCGAAACCACGACAATCGTCGAGGCGCGCGGCGACCGGACGCGCCTCCAGGAGCGCGTTGACGCGCTGCGCGCACGCGTCGAACGGCTCGGCCCCGGCAACGAACGCGACGCGCTGTCGCGCCGCCTCACGCGGCTCGCGGGCGGCGTGGCCGTCATTCGCGTCGGCGCGGCGACGGAAACGGCACTGCACGAGCGCAAGAATCGCTTCGAAGATGCACTCCATGCCACGCGCGCGGCGGTCGAGGAAGGCGTCGTGCCGGGCGGCGGCGTTGCGCTACTGCGCGCGCGGTCGGTTCTCGAAGACTTCGGCGCCGACGAAACGGAGCGCGCCGGCGCGAAGATCGTCCATGATGCGCTGGCCGCGCCGCTGGCCCAGATTGCCGAAAACGCCGGCGCCGATGCCCAGGTGATCGTGCACACCGTGAGCGCAGCGAAGGACGCGTGGGGCTATGACGCCGCGCGCGGCGAGTTCGGCGACATGATGGCCGCGGGCATTGTCGATCCGCTGAAGGTCACGCGCACCGCGTTGCAGAACGCGGTATCGATTGCTTCCCTGCTGCTGACCACGGACTGCATGATCGCCCGTCCGACTGATTCGGGATACGAAACAACCGAATGATCGTTGACTTCCGCGTTCCGGTCACCGGAGCGCGGGTCGCGGATACTGCCCGCCTGACCTGGCGAAAAATGAGGTATCGACATGGAAGACGCTTTCGAAAGACGCGCGCTGCTGCTTCACCTGGGACGCACGCTGCAGTTGCTGGCCCGCATTCTCCAGACGCAGCCGGCGGTCGAGACCGTCGGGGACCTGATCGCGCGGAATCCGATCCTCGAAAACGAGGTCCTGCTCGGGCATGTTTCGCGTTCCATGAGCTTGCAGGAATTCATTGCGCGCACGCAGCAGGCATTCTGTGGCTGGCCGCAGGCATTGCTCGAGGAGAAACTCGACCACGACGCATTCGCCACATCCGTTCGCAACCGCTTGTTCGCTCAGAACCCGCGCGGCTGGCATGCCTATACAACAACCCTGCGTCCCGAGGTCGCCTGGTTCGGCCTGGAGCTGGAGCCGACGCCGGCAAGCCGTTCGCACGGGCGCCATCGCAGGAACAACCGTACAGTCGCGCGCGCGCCTATCAGCGCGGATATGGCTGGCGTGGACGCCGTCGCAGCGCCGGCCCGGGAAATCGAGCGGGACAAGGATGACGCGGGGCGCACTTTGGAGAGCGTCGAAGGGCTCTCCTCACCATACGGCAGCGGGCGCTCAAACGAGCAGTCCCTGCCCGATTTCGAATAAACGCGTGCGCGGCGAATTCGCTCACACCCAGGGTGTCTCGGAGCGCGCCTCGCGCCTGTGCCAGGCCGCCGCCGGTTCGAGCGGCTCGAGCGCGCTGGTTTCGTCGAGGTGGAAAAGCGCATCGAACTGCGAGGCGAGTTCCGCTTCGAAATAATGACTCTGCCGTTCCGTCTGCGGCAGATACAGCACGCCGATCGCGCGTTCGAGCAGGGGTTCGTCGAGCGTGCGCGAGGTGTCGTCGCGCAACGGCAGGAAGAAGCGGTCGTAGCCCGTGGTATGGAGCAAATGCTCCCAGCTCCCGTGCAGCGCGGGACGCACCCATTTCTGCTCGACCTCGCCGTCCCAGTGCGATGCAGCCGACACATGCCCTGTGTAGGTCGTGAACCCCACCAGCAACGCCCGGTGCTGCGCGCTCTCACGCACGATCTGGCCGAGGTTCCATTCGCCGCGACGCCGCGACTCCGTTGCGCGGGCGTCGCCGAGATGCGAGTTGTGTGCCCAGACAACCACCTTGCCGCTGCCACCGCGGCGCACGCGGTAGCGGGCCAGCGCGAACAGCGTGTTGGCCATATGGGCGTCGCGCAGATTCCACGTGTTCAGGCGGCTTCCGAACATCCCACGGTAGTACGCTTCTGCATTGACCACCACCTGCGCGTTCTGCTCGGCGAAGAACTGCGCGTCGAGCGCGTCGGTGCCGTCGCGCGAGAGGTAGTCGAATTCGTCGGCGCGCAATTGCAGGAGTTGACGCACTGCGCCGGCCTGCGCGGCGGGTCGCGCGCCAAGCGCCACCGCATAACCGTAGGCCTGGGGCTCGCGCACATGGTCCAGCGCCGCGTAGCGTTCGCGCGCCAGGGCGGCTTCGCCGGGGTCCACGTCTTCCAGATAGTGGATCACCGCGTCGGCGGACCGGTAGAGGCTGTAGAGATCGAGACCGTAGACGCCCACCCGCTGCCGCAGCGGACGGCTCATGTTGATTTCGCGTAGCGCGGCAACGAAATCGCGGACTTCCTTATTGCGCCACATCCACACAGGGAAGCGCTCGAAGTCGTCGAGCGCCGTCGTGGCGTCGTCTGCGCCCTCGCCCTGCACGTAACGGTTGATGCGCCACGCGTCGGGCCAGTCGCCTTCGATGGCGACGGTGTCGAAGCCGCACTCGGCGATGAGACGCAGCGTGATTTGCGCACGCATGCGATAGAAGTCGGCGGTGCCGTGGGTCGCCTCGCCGAGCAGAACCAGATCCCGGCCAGACGCCATTTCCATCAGTGCATCGTAGTCCGTATTATTCCCGTTCAGGCGCTGACCAAGCGCGCGAACGGCAAGGAATGGTGTTTTTGATGGCTGCATGATGAAGTCTCTCCATGCGGGATACGAAAGCGCCTGGGCGAGGAAACCTGCTTGCTCACGCGCTGCGGTTGGGTGCCGCGTAGAGCCGGTACGCCGCTCAGGCCGCGCCGTCTTCTGGCAAAGCGGCACCCATGTCCTTTTGTTGCCAGTCCTGCGCGGCGTGGAGGCACGTTCGTACCTCGTCGTCGCCCGTCTGCGTGAAGTCGGCATAAAACTGCCCGATGCCCATGAACCAGTCCGGCTGCATCACATAGACAAAGTCGTCCGCGACCGACTCGAAGCGGGCTTCGGAATTGGCTGGACACACGGGCACCGCCACGACGATCTGCTTCGGATTCCGTGTGCGCAGCGTATTGAGGGCGGCGTGCATGGTCGATCCTGTCGCTATGCCGTCATCCACGACAATGACGGTCTTGCCCTCCACGGCGGCAGGCGGCTGCCGCCCTCGGTAGGCCAGCTCGCGACGGCCAAGCTCAACGCGTTCGCGCGCGATGGCGTCCAGAACCTGTTGCTCGCTAACGTGGAGTGCGCGCAGCACCGAATCGTTGAGATAGATTGCCTCGCCGGAAGCGATGGCCCCCATCGCAAGCTCGGGGTTATGAGGCGCGCCGAGCTTGCGCACGAGCAGAACATCGAGCGGGCAGCGCATGGCCCGCGCCACTTCATAGCCAACCGGCACGCCGCCACGCGGCAGCGCCAGCACCACGACGTCGGTGCGCCCGGCGTAACGAGTCAATGCCGCCGCGAGCTGTTTGCCGGCGTCAGCGCGATTGCGAAATATGCCATTCATGGTCGATGTCCTGTATGCGATGCGTCGCCAGTCCTGTCTATGGCGGCGAAGCTCCAATCGCGGGCCTGCACGCGGCGCAACTGCGCTCAGTGTTCAGGGCGAAGCACTGCCCAGCCAGCGTCCAAACCAGCCGGCAGCAAGCCGCGTCACTTCATCGAGCGCGCCGGGTTCCTCGAAGAGATGGGTCGCGCCAGCCACGATCGCCGTGCTGTGCTCGCAGGTCAGTTGCCCGGCGGC
Organism: Paraburkholderia sp. J8-2; assembly: GCF_905220195.1. NCBI lineage: Bacteria > Pseudomonadati > Pseudomonadota > Betaproteobacteria > Burkholderiales > Burkholderiaceae > Paraburkholderia > Paraburkholderia sp. J8-2. The sequence goes on along the minus strand of NZ_CAJMZA010000022.1, from coordinate 79,364 downwards.
CTTCTGGTTCAGGCCGATCACGTCCGTGTCGAGTTCGCCGACAATCAGCAGCGTCGGCGCGCAAACCGAGGCGAGCGCTGTCCTCGCGAGGTCCGGCCGGCCGCCCCTCGACACGATGGCGCTCACGGTGTTCGTCTGGGCCGCCGCGACGAGCGCGGCCGCGGCGCCCGTACTCGCTCCGAAGAGCCCGACCGGCAGTGTTGCGACGTCGGCCCATTGCCGCAGCCATACAAGGGTCGCTTCTAACCGGCGCGCCAGCAGTGCGATATTGAAGCGGTACGTGGCATCGACGTCATCGTGCCGTTGCTCGACCTCCGTCAGCAGATCGAACAGCAGGGTCGCGAATCCCGCGCGCTGCAAACCGGCGGCCACCAGCCGGTTTCGCGGGCTGAAGCGGCTGCTGCCGCTGCCGTGCACGAACACCACGACGCCGCGCGCGTCATCGGGAATCTCCAGAATTCCGCCAAGCTTCACGTAATCGACGGGAATGGCCACCTGCAGGGTTTGCATCTGTCTCTCCTGGAAACGCAATCGCACGCCGGTATCGGCTGTCGGGCACGATAGCGTTCTGCATGCTCCGTGCCAGTTCATTACCTCATTCACGAGGAGGTGCTCATGCCTGGATCATCGTGTCTCCCTTGATCTACCCATTGACCTCGATCAATCGCCCGTTCCGCCCTGCCAGGAGAGGACACGCTGACCTGGATCAACGCTTGTGGCGCGCCGCCGTCCATGCTGTGGTCAACCCGGGGACGAACGCATACCCGGCCTCGCCATGTTTCCAGTGCCGCCGCAAGTGAATCCCATGCCCATTCACAATGTCGATATCGCCGAGATATTCAGCGAGATTGCCGACCTGCTCGAAATTCAGGGCGACAACCCATTCCGGGTGCGCGCGTACCGCAATGCGGCGCGATCGGTCGGCGAGCATGCGCAAAACGTACGTACGATGGTGGCCCAGGGCGCTGACCTGAAGGCCATCCCCGCTATCGGCGACGACCTCGCGCTCAAGATCCGAGAAATCGTCACCACCGGCTCATGCGCGCTCCTCGCGAGCCTGCATGCCCAGGTGCCTTCGGCGGTCACGGCGCTGCTGCGCGTGCCGGCTCTCGGGCCAAAGCGTGTGCGGCGGCTGTACGAACAACTGCACGTGCATTCGCTGGAAGAGCTGGAGCAGGCTGCCGCCCAGGGCAGGATCCATACATTGCCCGGATTCGGCGCGCTGACCGAGGCGCATATTCTCGCGAGCGTCCAGACGCGCCTCGACAAATCGCGCCGGTTTCCGTTCGCGCTCGCCAGCGAGCGCGCACAATCGCTGCTGGCCTGGCTTGCCGCGTCTGCCGACGTGGTGCACGTCGAAGCGGCGGGCAGTCTGCGGCGCCTGCGCGACACGGTCGGCGACATCGACATCCTCGCCACGTCGCGCGACCCGGCCGCGGTCACACGGCGGTTTGCCGGCTACGAAGACGTCACCGAAGTGCTCGCGCAAGGGCCCACCCGCGCGAGCGTCGTGCTGCGCGGCGGCCTGCAAGTCGACCTGCGCGTGGTCGCCCCCGAGAGCTTTGGTGCCGCGCTCGCCTACTTCACCGGCTCGAAGGCACACAACGTGGCGCTGCGCCGCCTCGCCCAGGAGCGCGGCCTCAAGATCAACGAGTACGGTGTCTTCCGCGCGCAAACGCGCATCGCCGGCGCAACCGAGGAGTCCGTTTACGCGAGCGTCGGGCTGCCCTGGATTCCACCGGAGCTGCGCGAAGATCGTGGCGAGATCGAAGCGGCGCGCGGCGGCGCGCTGCCTGCGTTGATCGCGCGCGCCGATCTGCGCGGAGATCTGCACGCGCATACCGTGGCCAGCGACGGACGTGCGTCGCTGCTCGACATGGCGCTCGCCGCCCGCGAGCGCGGCCTGTCCTACCTCGCCATAACGGATCACTCGAAGCGCCTCGCGATGGCGCACGGACTGGACGCAGCGAGGCTCGCGACGCAGTGCGACAAGATCGACCGGCTCAACGCGCAACTCACGGGTATCACGCTGCTCAAGGGCATCGAGGTCGACATACTCGAAGACGGCCGGCTTGATCTACCCGACGCCATGCTTGCGCGGCTCGACCTCGTGGTCGGCGCGATACACAGTCATTTCAATCTGCCGCGCGAACGTCAAACCGAACGCATCCTGCGCGCGATGGACCATCCCTGTTTTACCCTGCTCGCGCATCCAGGCGGGCGCCTGACCGGCCGTCGCGAATCGTGCGAGATCGACATGCTGCGTGTGATGCGCAAGGCGCAAGCGCGTGGCTGCTTCCTGGAGCTCGATGCCCAGCCCGAGCGCCTGGACCTGATCGACACGGCCTGCCGCATGGCGAAAGATCACGGGGTTCTGGTTTCGATCGACTCCGACGCGCACAGCGTGGCCGAACTCGACAATTTGCGCTACGGCGTCAACCAGGCACGCCGTGGATGGCTGGGAAAACCTGACGTGCTGAACACGCGCTCGCTTGCGAGGCTGCGGCCGCTGCTTGCGCGTACGATGCGCTCCTGTGCTCACGAAATCCCGGAAAGCCGGTAATCGGGATCGGATAGTCCGAGGCCAACAATGTGGTACGCCCTTCTCGAACAACAGCGTGAATGGCTGCGTGCATGGCGCGCCGCGGCGCAGTACGCGCGGCATGCGTGCGAGGCGTGGCCCGCGCCGCCGCTCGCGCATGCCGCCTCGTCCTGCTATGCGGATCTGTTCGAGCCCCTGCTCGGCCTCGCGGAGCAGCCGCCGCCGTTTGCGATCCGCTCCATCGCGCTCGACGGGCGCCATTGCGAAGTTGACGAACATATCGTTGCGCATACGCCGTTCTGCGACCTGCGGCGCTTTGCTCGCGCCCGGTCCGCGCGCACCGTCCTGCTGTGCACGCCGCTGGCAGGCCACGCGGCCGTCATGATGCGGGAGACCGTTGAGACGCTGCTTGCCGACGGCGACGTCTACCTCACCGACTGGTTAAATGCGCGCGATGTACCGCTGTCCGCAGGCCGTTTCGGTCTCGGCGAATACGTGGTAATGCTCGACGCCTTCATCGACACGCTTGCGCGGGACCCGCGGCCCCTGCATGTCGTGGCCGTGTGCCAGTCCACGTTTCCTGCGCTCGGCGCGCTGGCGCTGCGCGCGCAACGCGGTTGTGCGCCGCCCGCGAGCGTGACGCTGATAGGCGGCCCGCTCGACGCGCGCGTCAATCCGAGCACGCTCGGCATCGCGGCCGCATCGCACTCTCTCGACTGGTGCCAGCGCCACCTGATCGATATCGTACCGGCCGGGTTCGCCGGGCGTGGCCGGCGCGTGTTTCCAACCTACCTGCAGCGGGCCGAGATCGCGATCGTCTACCCGCATCGCTATGTGGCGCTGGTCGACCGCTATGCAAAGGCCACCGCGCACGGCGACCCCAGCGCGCTCGCCGAGGCGCGCCGCGCATTGATCGAGTACACCGCGCTGCTCGACATGCCCGCCGAATATTTTCTCGATACCGTGGACATCGTGTTCCATCGCGCCATGCTCGCACGGCACGCATGGCGTGTAAGCGGTACGCTCGTCGACCCCGCCGCGTTGCGGGACGTCGAGTTGCTGACCGTCGAGGGCACGCGCGATGCCGTCACGGGCGCCGGACAAACGCATGCGGCTCTGGGGATGTGCAGTGGCATCGCGGCAGCAGCGCGCCAGCGGCTTGATGTAGAGGGTTGCGATCACTATGGACTCTTTACGGGCGATCGCTGGCGCGACGATGTGCATCCGGCGCTGCTGGCGCTGTTCATCCGTGCGGACGCGGCCCGGCTCCGGCAGCGCGCCATGCCGCGCAAATCCGGCGTCGTATCGGGATGACACCGCACGTGCGTCGCGGAGGCAGCTCTCGGTTGAGCCAGATCAACTGACCCACACCGGCAACTGCCACCATGCAAGCACCGTATCCCTACACCCGACGCGCCAGCGAGCCATGCCCCATCCCGTCATCGAAACCCACGCGCTTTGCCGCCGCTTCGGCGAGGTGACGGCGGTCGATGCGCTGACGCTTTCAGTCGACGCCGGCGAAACCTTCGGGCTCCTGGGCCGCAACGGCGCCGGCAAATCGACGGTCATCAAGATGCTCACCACCTTGCTGCCGCCAAGCGCCGGCTCGGCGACGGTATGCGGCTTCGACATCGTGCGGCAGTCCGCCCGCGTGCGGCAGATGATTGGTTACGTTCCGCAGGCCCTCTCCGCGGACGGCGATCTCACCGGCTACGAAAACCTGCTCGTGTTTGCCCAGCTCTACGATATTCCGCGCACCGAGCGGGCCGAACGCATTGGCCGCGCACTTGCCTTCATGGGGTTGAAGGAAGCCGCGCACCGGCTCGTGAAGACCTACTCGGGCGGCATGATCCGCCGGCTCGAAATTGCGCAGTCCACGCTGCACCGCCCGCGCGTGCTGTTTCTCGACGAGCCTACGGTCGGCCTCGATCCCGTCGCCCGGCAGTCGGTCTGGGAGCAGGTCGAGCGCCTGCAGTCGCGCTTCAATGCCGCGATCCTGCTCACCACGCACTACCTGGAGGAAGCCGAGCACTTGTGCCGGCGCGTCGCCATCATGAGCCGTGGGCGCGTGGCTGCCATCGGCACGCCTGCCGCGCTACGCGCGGCGATCGGTCCGAACGCGAGCTTCGAGGACGTGTTCGAGCACTACACGCGCGACGAGGCCCCCCTCATCGGAGCTTACGATGAAGCCTCCCAGACCCGCCGAACCAGCCAACGCCTCGGGTAACCCGATACAAGCCAGTGTGGGCGACGCGCCACGCGCGCCGCTGGTTTCGCTCGTGGCCAAGACCCTTGCGATCGGCGCGATGGAGGTGCGCAAGCTGCGCCACGATCCGACCGAACTGGCGACACGCGCGGTGCAGCCCGTTCTGTGGCTCCTTGTGTTCGGCCAGGTCATGAGCCGGGGCCGCGTGATCGACACGGGCGGCGCACCTTATCTCGACTTCCTCACGTTTGGCATCCTCGCGCAAAGCGTGCTGTTCATCGCGATCTTCAACGGCATTTCGGTGATCTGGGAGCGCGATCTCGGTATCGTTCACAAACTGCTCGCCAGCCCCACGCCGCGCGCGGCGCTCGTGCTCGGCAAGTCGCTAGGCGGCGGCGTGCGCACGCTCGTGCAGGCCGCGGTCGTCATGGTGCTCGCGCTCGCGATCGGTGTGCATTTGCGTGTCGACCCGGTTTCGATAGCAGGCGTCGCGTTCTTCGTCGTGCTCGGGGCGGCGGTCTTTTCGAGCTTCTCGCTCATCATTGCCTGCATCGTGAAGACGCGCGAGCGCTTCATGGGCGTCGGACAGGTCCTCACGGTGCCGCTCTTTTTTGCGAGCAATGCGATCTATCCGACCTCGTTGATGCCGCGCGCGCTGCAGATCGTCTCCGAGGCAAACCCGCTGAGCTATCAGGTCGACGCATTGCGACGGCTATTGCTGCCGGGCTTCGCGAGCGTCGCAGGCTCAGGGCTCGTGCTGGACGCCGCTGTACTCGCGGCGGCCGTTGTCGTGCTCGTCGCGCTGTGCGCGCGGCTCTATCCCGATCTGGCGCGCTGACGCCCGCACGCGCGCAGCCACACATTGCGCGTGCGGCTAGAGGATCATGCGAGCCCGGTCACGCTGACTCACGCCGACATTTCGTATGCCTGACGAAACGCAACAACGAACGCATCGAACGCCGCGTAAGGCAAGCGGCCTATGCCTGCAGCCCCCGCGCGCCCCGCTCCGCCAAAACGGCGGCAAAAACTGTCCGCGCCAAATGGCCTTGCAAGTGGCGCGCGCACGCTCACGGTCCAATCGCCCTCGGCTGTGGGAGTGAATACCGCATGCGCGCGCTCGGGGGCCGCCAGCGCGAGCTGGTTCGCGAAGGCACCACGCACCCGGCGCGCCCAGCGCTCGCCCGGCAGAGTAAAGACCTCGATGCCCGCCGATGTTGCCGCCGGGCGCTGCGCGCAAGCGAGTGCCACGTCCTCGCGCCGCGCTTGCCCAAGCGTTGCGAGCAGCGCGCAAGCCCCGGCGAAGTCGAGCGGCTGCGCGTACGGCTCGAGCAGCGCGTAGAGCGCCGCAGGTTCAATCAGCAGATCGTCGATCGAGTCTCCGTAGCCCGCGTAATTCACGTTCTCACCCAGTTCGCGCAGGGTTGCTTCGTCGTCCGGATCGATGCCCGCGAGCTGTGCGAGCCGGTGAGCTGCGCCCGGCAGATTGTCGCCGAACGCCGCGGCAACCGCCCACGCGCGATAGCGCCCGCGGAGCCGCCGGTCGACGAGGATGCTCGTGCAGACGTCGGACGCCGTATCGATATCCGTATGCAGCAACGGGTGCCGCGGCAATTCGCCAGCGACGTGATGGTCGATATAGTCGATCGTCACGCCGCGCGCCAGCAGCGCGAGTACGGCGGCGCGATTGGTGTCGAAAGAGAGGTCGAGGGCAGTCACATGGTCGCCGGGGCTCGCGGTGACCCGCGCAAGCAGCGCGTTATCGCGCTTTGGCCCCGTGATCAACACCGCATTGCGCGGCGTTGCGAGGCGCAGTTGATGCAGCGCGAACAGACCGTCCGCGTCGCCGTTGCACACGTCGAAGTATCGCATCGGGTGCCTCGCATGCGCGTGCGTGTTGGCGGCCGCTATTTGCACACCTCGTCTTCGTAATCCGAGGCCGTCTGGCCGATGCTCGACCTGGCTTTGCCCTCGTCGAGTACCGCCAGCGCCGCGGCATGGCCAAGCGCCTGCAGCGACGCGATCGACTCCGCCGAAAAATCGAAGTCGCGCGCAAACGTCGACCTGTCCAGGGCTGCGCCATCGAGCGAAATGCGGTGGATCTGCACCGGCGCGTGGTTGCCCATCAGACGAATGTACTCCGGAGACTGCCGTACGCGCGCGGCAGCCGCAGCGTCGAGCTGGGCCGTGACACGCTCGACGAGATCGCGGAAATCGTTGGCGTTCTCCTCGAAGCGCAAATCGTTGCGCACGCGGTCTGCATAGACAATCTCGTCCCGGCGCAGCATCACCTCGAAGAGATTCGACGGGAGCGGGCGGCCCCCGGAAAACAGATCGACGACGAATACGCGTCCCGCGACCTGGCCGCAACGCTCGATCACGAGGTCGAGCGGCGAATTGCTGACGACGCCGCCGTCCCAGTATGCGCGGCCCTCCACCGTCGTCCACGGCATGGCAGGCGGCAGGCTGCCGCTTGCGAGCAGATGCTCGGGCGTCAGCCGGTCGACGTAGCTGTCGAAAATGCGCCGCTCGCCGCTTGCGACATCCACGGCGCCAAGCAGCAGGCGCGTCGGGCTCGCAGCCAGCGCATCGAAGTCGACGTAGCGTCGCAAGAGCGCGAGCATCGGCTGCGTGTCATAGTAGCTCGTCCACCACGGCGAGATGCTGCCGATGCCAGGCGCCCCCATCCACCAGCGCGGGCGCATGAAATTCGGTACGCCAAAAAGCGCGAGATGCCACGCCAGTTCGGTCTGTCGCAGATGCGCGCACGTGCGCGGCGAGGCGAGTCCCTCGATCGACAGGTCGCACCAGAAGGCATTGAGCGCCGCAACCGCCTCGCCAGGATGGCTCGCAACGACTGCGCCGTTGAACGCACCAATCGACACGGCCGAGACGATGTCGGGGCAAACCCCGTGCGACTCCAGCGCACCGATCGCCCCGCTCTCGAACGCGCCAAGCGCGCCGCCGCCCTGCAGGATGAGCACGGTCTGCGTAGGCAGCGCGCCGAGCCGCGAGTCCGCATGCTCCAGCGCCGCGCCACAATGCGCCAGATTGCGCCGGTGGCGGATCATCTCTTCGGCGGCAACCGCGTCGTCGGCCGGCGCGCCGATCGAGAACATCGCCCGCAGCACGTTGTGCTTCATGAACAAGAGCGTATATGGCGGCCGCGCAAACTCGCCACGCTCGACAACCTCCTGCGCATCGGAGGGGTCGCCGATAAAGTTATAGGGCACGTCGAAAACGTCTCCATAGAAGATCGAAACATCGCGGTACGGCATACGTGCGCCGCGCATGTTGCGAGCGGCGACGCGCCCCTGACGCACCGCATTGTCCCAGTGCTCGACACGCCGGCGCGCACCTCGCACCGCATCGGGAAAGTTCGCCACATCGCCCGCGGCATAGATGTCCGGGTCGGAGGATTGCAGGCACTCGTCGACGATCACACCGTCGTTCAGCTCGAGGCCACTGCCGGAAAGAAATCCGCAGTTCGGCTCCACGCCCGTCGCAACGACGGCCAGCTCACACTCGAGCGCGCGGCCGTCGCTGAGCACCGCGCCGGCGAGTGCGTCGTTGCCCGTAAAGCGCTCCACGGTGAACCCGGTCAGCACCTCGATGCCGTGGTCCGCGCAGAGTTGACTGAAATGCGCCGAGAGCAAGGGGGAATGCAGTTGCGGCAGCATCTGCCCGCCGCGTTCGATGAGCGTGACCTCGAGGCCCAGCTCGCGCAACGCCGCTGCGGCCTCGACGCCCACGAATCCCGCGCCGACCACGAGCGCCCGGCGTTTTCCCGCCGCGTCCGTTCGCAACGCCGCGGCGTCCCCGATATCGTGCAGGCCGTGCACGCCCGCAAGCGCGGCTCCCGGAACATCCAGCACGTGCGGGGAGGCACCCGTCGCGATTAGCAGCTTCCCGTAGCCCACCGCGGTGCCGTCTTCGAGCTGCACGAGATGCGCGTCGCGATCGAGCGCTGCGGCCCGAGCGTGCAGCAGCAACACAATGTTCTGATTCTCGTAGAAATCCGCCGGGTGGATTGTGACCCGCGCGGCGCCGACTTTCCCGGTAAGGAAGCCCTTCGTGAGCGGCGGCCGCCGGTACGGGAGAACGGGTTCGCCACACAGGATCGCGATGCTCGCACCCGGCTCCTCATGGCGCAGCGAGCGCGCTGCGGACACGCTCGCAATGCCGCCACCTGCCAGCACATAATCGAAACGCTGCTCGGGCATACCTTGCTCCTGCATATGGCTCATCTGGGCGCCGCCTCATGCTCGCGCGCGGCAAACGCATCCTTGATCGCCAGCACGAAGCGGGAAACCTTCTCGACTGCCGCGTCGGTGCGCATGTCTCGCGCGGAGATCGCACAGGTCGCTATCGGCGCCCGTCGCGCGAGCTGCGCCATCTGCGCGAATGCATCTTCACTGCCGCGGCCGCCCATCGTGCAAAAGAACGCCACTGTGCGCATCTGGTGCCAGTGCAGCGAGAGCCACGTCGCCACCGGCGTCGACGCGCGCGCCGCCCATACCGGCGTACCGACCAGGATGACGTCGTAACTGGCCAGCGCATGGCTCATCGGTTGCAGGTGCGCGGGGCGCTTGCGGACCACGTCGAGGATCGAAAGCAGGAAGCCCAGGGGACCGGCACGGCGCCGGAATTCGACTTCGTACAGCCGCTCGTAATCCCCATCGAGTTCGGCAGCGAGGCGTCCGGCAACCTCTGCCGTCGTCTCGCTGCGCGAATAGCTGACCACGAGGATGCGTGATGGTGCGTTCAAGGCGACCTCCATCAAGTTTCACCGATGCAAACCACGTCGCACTATGAGCGGCGCTTCACTTCAAGATGAGGCTGACGCGCCGAAATAAGGCGCAGTTCGTCAAGCAGGTTAGCGGCTGCGTGCAGCAGATCGTCGAGCGAAACGATGCCTATGAGTCCGCCGTCTGCACCGACCACGGGCAACCGGCGCACGCCATGCAGGCGCATTCGTCTCGCGAGCAGCCAGATATCGTCGCCGTCATCGGCGACCAGCGCAGGCGTCGACATTACGTCGCCGGCGTACAGCCTGTCCGCGGCCGCGTCCGGGCTCACCACCGCAAGCACGATGTCCCGATCGGTCAGCACGCCGAGCGGCACGCGCACGCCTCCGTCATCTCGCACGACAACCAGATCGCCCGCGTGCAGCGCGCGCATTCTCGCCGCGACTTCGACGATGGATGTTTGCGCGTCGCAGGTGGCAACTTCACGTGTACAAAGCGTGCCAGCGTTCATTGCACGTCCCTCCATGCGGTAAGCAACTGTTCGCACGATCCAGCGTGACTCCCCTCTTTACATACGAGCGCGAACGGGGCGCCCGCGCTCGTCGCGTGCCATGGCTCGACGTCCGGCACCAGCGCGTCGCCGAACCGGTGAACCAGAAGGACACCGGCACAGACGACAGCCACGGCCGTTACCATGCCGAAAGCCACGCGCTCGAATCGGCGGAAGAAGCGTTCCATGTCAGTGTTTCAGGTTTCACTCGACGTTCAGGAGGTTGACGATCGTATGCACGCCCGGCGTGGCTTTGGCCGCCCCGTAGATGAGTTTGCGCTCGGCGTGCGACGCTACCTTGCCGGTCAGGGTGACCGTGCCGCCGTCAATCTTGATCTCGACATGCTTCGCCTCCCGCTCCCCGTGCCGCCCGATCGCGGCGCGAATTCCGCGTGCTATATCTTCGGCTGAGGTCGCACCGCGAATGCGGACCTTGTTGTTCACGCCCGTAACACCGAGCAAATGCGCTATCGCCTGCTGTGCGGCGTGGCTCTGGTATCCCCACTCGCACTCGCCAAACAACGTGACGCAGCCCTTCTCGACCTCTACCTGGACATTCTGATTGTTGACGCCAACGGTCCACTCGAGGATCGAGCGCGCCGTGTTCGCTATATCCTCGTCGCTACGTAAGTCGCGAACCGACAGACGCACCTCCATCTCGACGACGATCCCGCGTACGCCCGCGACCCGAGCAGTCGCCCTTTGCGCCGCAAGCTTCGCCGCGTAGCTTGCGGGGTGGCCCGACAGCGTCACGACCCCGTTCGAGACCTCCACGCCGATTGTCGCCGGCTGGATCGACCGGTCGCACGCGATCTCGGCCTCTACATCACGCTTCAATTCCAGATCGGATTTCATTACATTCGACTCCTGATTTCTTCCCGCCGCGATTTCACTACGCCAACGATTCATGCCGCCGGGACCAAAGCGAAATGTCCGCGAACAAATTCACGCACCCGCGCGAGGTTGGTGGATGCCTTAGCAGGAAGCATTGCCGGGCCGACTTCGTCGAAGTGCAGGTGCCCGATCACGTCGAAACCGGACGCACGAAAAACATGCGTATCCTGCAACAACTGCATTGCCTGCCACCGGCCGTCTGCCACGAACGAGGCCAGCGGCGCGGCCGAGACCGTCACCACGACGGCGCGGCGCCCCGACAGCAAGCCGTGTACACCGTCCGGTTGGGTCTCGTACGCGAAGCCACGGCTGAACACGCGGTCGATATAGCCCTTCATCATCGCAGGCATCGCCATCCACCAGAGCGGATAGACGACCGTCACGACGTCGGCCGCGAGTACATCTTTCTGCGCGATCACGACGTCGGCCATGCGAACGTGCACGTCGCTTCCCTCAGTCAGTTCCTCAGCGGAGAGCACGGGATCGAACCCCATCCGGTACAGGTCATGAACGCGCACGTCATGGCCAATGCGGACCAGTTCGCCAACGTAGTCACGCGTCACGTTCATCGTGAAGCTGTCTTCCACCGGGTGCGCGACCACGATCAGATGTTTCTGCATGGCGGTAGCTCCTTTTAAAAAGACCGCTGCACGAATAAATTCATCCTGCGCGCGCCAGCCGCCATCCGATTGACACACATCAATCATGCGAGGATCGCCTTGCCGGCTGCCCGGTTCACTCGACGACCAGTTCGTCCACTACGCGCCGCACGCCGCGCGTCGCCCAGGCGGCGCCACATGCGGCGCGGCGGTCGCGCAGCGAAGACACCTTGCCGCTGAGCGTCGCCACGCCGCCTTCGACCGCGACATGAATGCCGGCAAACTCCCGCTGTGCGCGGCGCGCGAGCGCCGCCGAAATGTGCCCGGCAACATCAGCCACGGCGTCGCTGTTGCGCACTGCGATCCGGTTCACCACGCCCATCACGCCGCGCATGCTACTAACGACCTTCTCGGCCAGATTGCGTTGATAGCCCCAGTCCACTTCGCCCACGAGCGTCACGCAGCCGCGATCCACCTCGATATGAACCTGGCTTTCGGCAAGACCTGCCTGCCAGTGCAGTGCGATCACGATAGCTTCGGCGAGATCGACGTCCGAATGCTGAACCTTCGGCGGCGGGGCAACCGTAAGCTCGAAGACGATCGCTCGGCAACCCGCCACCCGCTCGACGGCTCGCTGGACGGCCATTTTTTGCGCGTAACCGGGCACCGTGCCCGACAACGTCACGATACGGTCCTGTACGCTGACATCGACGCGCGAGATATCCACCTCGGGGTCCCACGCGAGTTCGCGCGCCACCTCGTCTCTCAGTGCTTCATCGGATTTCATTGCGGCCTCCTCTCGAGCTTTCCGCCCGGTTGCTCCGCCTCAAGCATCGCTCGGCGCGACGCCGCGCGGCTGATATCGATCAATCCATTGCGCGCCGCGCCGCCTCGCGTCCGGTGGTCAGTTCGACGATTTCCGCGGTGATCTCGTCCTGGCGCATCGCACGATACTGTTGCGAAAGGCTGGCGAGCCGCGCTTGCACGTTCGTGCGCGCAGCAAGCATGGCGCGTACGCGTGCCTCGTTCTCGGCCGCGAAGGCGAGCATCAGCGCCTCGCACAGTTCGAACGACACATAAAGTCCGACGAGCCTCGCAAGAATCCGCGTGGGCGCCACGTTGACGAGCGGCGGCAACGCACGCGGCGTGACGTGAAAACGCGCGAAATCGAACGGAATGAGTGTGCGCTGCACGACGCACAGGCGCGACTCGCCAGGCAGCGCGTAAGTGAGCGTGACGCGTGTCGCGCGCTCGCCATCGGCAAGCCGGGCGTAAAGCGCATCGGACACGCGGGCCGCGAGACGGGGAACGGCTGCCGGATGCGCGGCCATTGGCGCTGACCAGGCCTGCGCGAGACCACGCTGCGCGCATGCGCTCACGAGCCGTGTACCGACCAGCAGCCAGTGACTGACGCGCTCGCGAGGGCGGAGCAGGGCTTCGTCCGCAATCCGGTCGTTGAGACCGCCGACGAAACCCTGCTCCGCACCGATGACGATGCGCACCTCGGCGCCGTCGCCCGAGTTCGCAGCGCCCGGCAACGCACTCGAGGGGTCAAACGCAAGGACGTCCCCAATCGCTGCTCCAGCCGCTGCTGCGCACGCGCGGATACCGGCGAGCCGCGCATGGGCGTCGCGCGAGCGCGCCGCGGCAATCCCGCGCATGGCGCCGACCACGGCTTCCAGCTGATGGGTCGCGCCGATCCGGGCTTCGACCTCGCCGAGCTTTCCGCTCATATCGCCTCCTCGCCAGGCGCGACACGGCCCGCGCCGGCTTCGTCGCGCACAATGCCCGCGATGCATTCACGCACCCGTTCGCGCAACGCGGCAACGTTTTGGGATGATTCTCCATCCGAATCGTCAACTGCAAGACGCTCGCGGATCTTTGCAACGGCGCTCACGGGCAGCGCATCGAACTCGCCATCGGCGAGCGCTCCGAGCAGCGCGACCTGCCCGGCAGTGCCAAGCGGGTTGAAGCGCGGCTGCGCGAGCAACGCGCGAATGCGCTCGCCGCGCACAATTTGCGCACTCACACGCACGTCCGTGAGGCCGCCAAAGCGCGCGAACATCTCCAGCTCGAGAAACTGCGCGTAGTCGATCCTCAGCCGCCCCGCCACCTGCCGCAGTGCGCTCACTTGCGCCTTGCCGCCCACGCGGCTCACGCTCAATCCCACGTTGACCGCAGGGCGCTGGTTCGACGCGAACAGCGCCGCATCCAGCACGAGCTGGCCGTCGGTGATCGAAATCAGGTTGGTTGGAATATAAGCCGAAAGATTGCCCGCGTCGGTCTCGGCAATCGGCAGTGCAGTGAGCGAGCCGCCGCCCAGTTCGGGGCTCAACCTCGCCGCACGCTCCAGCAGCCTTGCATGCAGATAGAAGATGTCACCGGGGTAGGCCTCGCGCCCGGGCGGCTCGCCGGTAAGCAGAGCCAGTTCGCGGTGTGTGGCGGCGTGCTTCGAAAGATCGTCGATCACGACCAGCGCGTGCCGGCCACGGTCGCGAAAATACTCGGCGACCGAGAAGCCCGCGAACGGCGCGATCCATTGCATGCCAGGCGAAGCCGAAGAAGGTGCCGCCACGAACACGCAGCGCTGCGGCGCGCCGCGCGCGCGCACGGCATCGATCACGCGCTGCACCGCCGTGGCGCGCTGCCCCACGGCGACGTACACGCAGATCACGTCGCTCGCGCGCTGGTTGACGATCGCGTCGACCGCAAGCGACGTCTTGCCGGTAGCGCGGTCGCCGATGATGAGCTCGCGCTGACCGCGCCCGATCGCGAACAGCGCATCGACGATCAGCACGCCAGTTTCCAGCGGCTCGCTCACAGCGCCCCGCTCGACGATGGCGGGTGCGGGGCGCTCCACAGGCAACCATGTCTCGGCGGCGAGCAACTCGCCGCCGTCGAGCGGCCGCCCAAGCGGATCAATCACGCGCCCAAGCAGCGCCTCGCCCACCGGCACCTGAAGCACGGCGCCGGTGCGCTCCACACGCTCCCCGGCCTCCACACCTGTCGCGCCGTCGAGCAGCACTACATTCGCCAGATGCGCGTCGAGCGTGCGCACGTAGCCCGTCGCGCCACTCGCGAAGCGCACCGTTTCGTCGAGTGCGACATCGGTGAGCCCCGCGATGCGCGCAACGCCGTCGGCCACGCTCTCTACGCAGCCGTTGGTTTGCGCCTCCGCCGCGATGCGCACGCGAGCGAGCGCGTCTTGCGCTCGCGATAGCCAGCTCGGCGCTCCGGACTCAGCCGCGCACACCACCATGCTCCAGCAATGTCTCGCGAATGGCGTCGAGATCGTGTCGCAGATGATTGCGCACCGCCGCGTGCGCGCCCATGAGTTCGAGCCCGGCGATCAGCGTGGGGTCAGCGCGCACGCGCAGCGTGACGTCGCGCCCGAGCACCGCGCCGAAAGCCGCCTCGCAGGCTTGCTGTTCGGCCGCGCTCAGCGCGCGCGGCGCAGCCAGCGCAAGCGGCTCGCCCTGGGCGCCGAATTCGGCGCGCGTCTCGGGCGGCAGCGTTGCCAGGGCCTCGGCCGTCGCGCCAATGAAGCCCTGCACACGCGCCTCCGGTGGCATGCGATCGAGAAGACGGCCCGCAATCACTACCGCAAGCCGTACGGCGTCGTCCTCGATGTCGCGCGCCTGCGCAGCGCGCCCGCGTTCGATTTCGCTCTCAGCCTGGGCACGCAGTTGCGCGGCTTCGGCTCGCGCCTGCACAAGCAGGGCCGCCTTGTGCGCTTCGGCGTCTGCCTGCGCGGCGCGAAGCGCTGCGTCACGGGAGGCCGCAAGCCGCGCGGTTTCGTCGCGCGCGGCGTCGTGCTCGGCCTGCGCTGCCAGGCGGTTTGCCTCGGCATCCGCAAGCAGCGCCTGCGCCGCTTTCTGACGCGCGGCAACGATATCCGCCACGGGGCGGAACAAGAAGCGCGCGAGCAGCCAGACCAGCACGAGGCCATTGACCGTCTGCAGCGCGAGCGTCGACCAGTCGATATGCATGGTGCTGCCCCGCTATTTGACAAACGGGTTGGCGAACAGCAGCAGAAGCGCCAGCACGAGGCAGTAGATCGCCATGGTTTCGATCATCGCGAGGCCGACGAACAGCGTACGGGAGACGGTGCCCGCGGAATCGGGCTGCCGTGCGATGGCGTCCATGGCGGCGGCAACGGCGCGGCCTTCGGCGAGCGCCGGGCCAATGGCGCCGAACGACACCGCGAGCGCGGCGGCCGCAATGCTGACGATTTCGATGAGATTCATGACTTTCCCTGTACGCGATGTCCGGGACCCGAGCGCTCGCCACCCGCCGCGGCGCCGACGAACACCATCGCCAGCACCGCGAATATGTAGGCCTGCACGGCACCGGTGAGGAGGTCGAGCGCCATCAGCGGAATGGGCACGAGCAACCCCGCGAGCGAGAGCACGATGCCGACCACGAACACGCCGCTCATCACGTTGCCGAAGAGGCGCACGACGAGCGAAAAGGTGCGCGTGAGCTGCTCCACAACGTTCAGCGGGATCATGACCCACGTCGGCTCGGCGAAGGTCGCCAGATAGCCGCGCAGCCCGCGTGTGCGCAGACCGTGAAAGACGGTTGCTGCAAGCACGATCAGCGCGAGCGCGGCGTCGGTTTCGAGATGTGCGGTCGGCGGCTCGATACCCGGCAACAGTGACGACCAGTTCGCCGCCAGCACGAACACAAATAGCGTGCCGATCAGCGCACGGTACGGGGCGGGGTCGCCTTCGATCGTGTCGCGAATCTGGGCGTCGAGCGTGGTGACGAGCAGTTCCAGCACGGTCTGCGTCTTCGAAGGCGCAAGCGCGAGCCGCCGCGTGAGCAAGACCGCAGCGGCGGCCATGCAGGCCATGATGGCCCACGTGACCACGACCGGTGCCGTGATCGAGAGCGCGCCGAGGTGCCAGAGCGGTGTGGTGGCGAGCGGCGAGGCTTTCATCATGTCTGCACCGCCTGGCGTAGCACGACATGGCGAGCGAGCAGCAGCCCGGCCATCCCCGCGAGCAGCGCCGGGAAGCCCGCGCGCGCGAATGCGAACAGGATAAACGCAGTCAGCACGCAGCGCACGGCCTGTGCGCCGAGCGCAATACCCATGCGGCCCGCCGCAAAATACCGCGCGTTCCACCGCAGCGCGGCGAAGTGCGCCGCCCCGGCCGCGACTCCAGCGGCAAGAGCCGCCGCGCATGCCCAGATCGTCGAGTGCTCAGTCATCCTGATGACCCCGCTCCTGTCGATGCATCCACTTCCATGCGAACCAGAGACCCGCCGCCGCGCCAAGCATGAGCATCGGCGCCGAGAAGAACACGCGCGTGCCGAAAAAGCGGTCGAGCATGTGGCCGATCGCGAGCCCCGCCAGCGTCGGCAACACGATGGTCCAGCCGAGAATGCCGATCTGCCCGAGCCGGCTGCCGAGCGACGGCTCCGGTTGCGCGCGGCCACGCGCCTCGCGCTGCGCGGCGTCGCGCGCCGCCTGCGCCATGTGGTTGCGCTCACCTGACGGATCACTCATCGCCCTCGCTCCTGCGGCGCTGTAATCTCCTGTCCGTCCGGCACCCCTGGGCCGCGCAGATAACACAGCATCTGCCGCACCGCCTGGGCATGCAGGCGCACGGTCTCCACGCGCATTCGCCGCTCGGCGTCGATCTGAGCCGCGCGCACACGGGCGACTTCGCGCTCGAGGCGCTCGAGCGAATCGCCGACGATCGCCTCGCGGCATGCAACGGCCACCGTGCGTCCGCCGGATACCGTCAAGAGGCCGCCGTCCACTGCGCAATAGCGCCGTTGCCCGTGCGGCCCGACCCAGCGCACCACCGAAGGCACGAGCATCGTGATGAAGTCCGCGTGTGCCGGACGTATGCCAAACGAGCCGCTCTCGTCCTCGGCGCGCAAGGAGCCGGCGACCTCATGATTGACCACCATGTCCAGCGGCGTGGCGATCGTCAGGTCGAGTAGCACGGCCATGCTTGCCCCCTATGCGAGTGCGGCCGATGTGGCCGCTGTTGCCGAAACGCGCTCTTTCT
This sequence comes from Paraburkholderia sp. J8-2, assembly GCF_905220195.1. Lineage (NCBI taxonomy): Bacteria > Pseudomonadati > Pseudomonadota > Betaproteobacteria > Burkholderiales > Burkholderiaceae > Paraburkholderia > Paraburkholderia sp. J8-2. Next base: position 61,805 of record NZ_CAJMZA010000022.1, on the reverse strand, counting down.
CGCGCACTTCGTCGAGCGTGCCGACCATGAAGAACGATCGCTCCTGCCAGTCGTCGCACTCGCCGGCGAGTATTGCCTTGCAGCCCGCCAGTGTGTCGGCAATCGAGACCGAGCGGCCCGGCTGTGCCGAGAATGCTTCCGTGACCGCGAACGGCTGCGTGAGAAAGCGCTGCAAACGACGCGCGCGTTGCACGAGCAGACGGTCTTCGGCGCCCAGTTCCTCGACACCAAGCAGCGCGATCACGTCCTGCAGTTCGCGATGGTGCTCGATGAGCCGTCGCACTTCGATCGCAACCGCCGCGTGCTCCGCGCCGACAACGAGCGGATCGAGCAGCACCGACGACGAAGCGATCGGGTCAATGGCCGGATACATGCCCTCCGCCGCCATGGCGCGCGAGAGTACGACCATGCTGTCGACGTGCGCCGCGATTGTCGTCACGGCGGGATCGGTGAAATCGTCGGCAGGCACGTAGACAGCCTCGACGGCCGTCACCGCCGCATCGCCCACCGAGACGATGCGCTCCTGGAGCGCGGCCACTTCGCTCGCGAGCGTCGGCTGATACCCGACCCGCGAAGGCATGCGCCCAAGCGACGCCGACACCTCCGCGCCCGCCTGCACGAAGCGAAACACGTTGTCGATCATGAGCAGCACGTTCTGGCGCTTCTCGTCGCGAAAGTGCTCGGCGATCGTGAGCGCCGTGAGTGGCACGCGCCAGCGCGCGCCCGGTGGCTCGTTCATCTGACCGTACACCAGCACCGTACGCTCGAGGACGTCCGATCCGCGCATATCCGAGAGCATCTCGTGGCCCTCGCGCGAACGCTCGCCGACCCCCGCGAACACCGAGATGCCCTGGTAGCGCTCGACCATCGCATGTATCAGCTCCATCAACAGCACGGTCTTGCCGACGCCCGCGCCGCCGAACATCGCAGCCTTGCCGCCCTGCGCGAGCGGCGCGAGCAGATCGATCACCTTGATGCCGGTAGTGAAGATCTCGGTGGAACCGCGCAGCGCCGCCAGCGGGGGCGACGTGCGGTGAATGGGGCGGCGCGGAACGTCTGCGTCGAGCGGCGCGCCGCCGTCGTGCACCACGCCGCTCACGTCGAGCAGCCGGCCGAGCACCGCGTCGCCCACGGGAACCTCGAGCGGCCCGCCGTACGCTTCGACGCGGGCGCCGCGCCGCAGACCCGCCGTGGACTGCAAGGCGAGCGCGCGCAGCACGGTGGTGCCGAGATGCGCTTCGACTTCCGCTGTGAGGCGAGAGCCGTCGTCGCGAATGATCGACAGCGCGTCTTCGACGGGTGGCAGCGGCCCAGCTTCGAACACGACGTCCAGCACCGCACCGCGCAAGGCGCTCACGCGTCCGACGGCGCGCGTGGCAGAAGCCGCAGTGTCGTTTGAGGGATGGTTGTTGGGCACAGGGCTTCTCCGCGGCATCATGCGAGCACGAGCTCGTCGATGACCGCGCTCACGCCGGGCTGTGCCCACGCCGCACCGCGCGCCACGGCACGTTCGGCTTCCGATGCAACGGTACCCTTGAGCGTCACCACGCCGTCGCTGATTTCGACATGGATGCGAGTGGCCTCGTCCTCGGCGTAGTGCAGCAGCGCCCGACCGATACGCTCGCTGATCTTGCTGGCGTCCGTACGCCGGTGCGCCTCCACACGGTTCGTGATCCCCGTCACGCCACGCAAGCGCACGAGCGAGCGAATCGCAAGTTCGCGCTGCCACTCCCATTCGACAGCGCCCCGCAGGAAAAGATGACCGTCCTTCACTTCAACTTCCACGGCCCGCTGCGGCACCCCTGCCGTCCAGTGCAGGACGGCGCGCACCATATCCGCGATCTCTTCGTCGCCGGGCGAGTCGGTAACCGGCACGTCGACCCGCATGCGCGCGACAACGGAACGCACGCCGCTCACGCGCCATGCGGCGCGTTCGGCGGCATGCGTCTGGGCAAGCGACGGCGCCGATCCCGTAAGAGTCACTACCCCGTTCGCCACTTCGGCACGAATGCGCGATGCGTCGAGCGCGGGGTCGAACGTCAGTTCGTCCAGCACGTCCTGCTTCAGTTGCGTATCGGCTTTCATGGTGCGCTCGCGCCGGCGTCATCTATCGAATCGGCATCCTGATGATCACGCACTCGAGGAAACGGAGCCGCTCGCGGGCTTGGCCGGTATCGCCTCGCCGTTCGGGCGCAAGCCGACGAACTGGCCGAGATACGTCATCCAGTCGGCCGCTGGCGGCAGGACGCCTGCCGGGTGCGAGGCCTGCGCCTGCGCGTGCACGCAAGCTTTTTCGAAATCGACTGCTGCCTCTCGCATCAAGGCCCCAAATGCCGCCTGGCTTCGCGCAGCCAGATCCTGACCTTGCTCGCATAGCGCCGTGCTGGCCGCGAAATATTCGCGCATCAAGGTTTGCCACGTCTGCACGAATGCCCCCGAATCGTACGTGCGAGCATCCAGAAGGGCCTCGCAGGCATGTTGCACAGCCACACGGTCGCGTTCCACGCACTTCGCCTGCAGGCCCAGCGCGGCCTGCAGTTCCTCCAGACCCAGCTGCACCATGCGTGTGCCCACGCTCATCATGCACATTGGCGCAAACTGCATGTTCTGAGGGGTGTCTGTCATTTCGATCTCCTGGTCGATTGAACGCCGTTGCGTGATCTACCGCTCGCGGCGTTGCACGGCAGCCCGGGTTCTTCGTTCAATCTAATGGGGGCGCTTCCCGTGCAATTGACCTGCATCAGAAGTTTTTGGGGCAGGTTGGCGGCGCAGGCGCGCAGACAGGATCCGGCTTCTCTTGATTTGAATCAGAAGCGGACCTGCCCGGGCGCGCGAGCCTTTCCATTGCTCCGATTGACACGCGCGCAATCCGCGCCTCACCGCCATGACTTACCCGACCAATAGCGACTTGCCTCTGGGCGTACGCAATCATTTGCCTCCGCATGCCCAGGACATCTTCCGGGCCGCATTCAATCGCGCCTACGCCGACCACGCCCTGGACCCGCGCCGGGAGGAAGCCGCCCGCCGGATTGCGTGGGCAGCCGTGAAGCGCCTGTATGGCCGCGACGGGATGTACTGGGTACCACGGTAGACGATCCTTCCCCACGGCCTCCATGAATACGCTCGCCGAAGATACCCTCGCTGTGCGCCTTCTGCGTCTTGTCGATTCGCTCGCCGCAGAGTTGCATGGCGAAGCGCTGCATCCCGTGCGCGTTTCGATGACGACGCAGCTCGAACGGGATCTCGGCTTCGACAGCCTCGCGCGCGCCGAACTCGCAGAGAGGATCGAACACACCTTTGCCGTCCGCCTGCCACCCGATGCGTTTGCAGCCATTACACCTGCGGACCTGCTCAAGGCGATCGAACAAGGCGCCCAGCGCGCGCCGCATTTCCAGGCGCAGGCCGAAGTGCGAGACGAACCCACGCTGGCGGTGCCCGAGCAGGCCCAGACGATGGCCGACGTGCTTCGCTGGCACGCGCTCCGCCACCCTGACCGGCTGCATCTCACGCTGATCGAGAACGGCGCTTCTACGGTGCTCACCTATGGCGCGCTCTTTCGGCGTGCGTCGCACGCGGCCAATGCCCTGCGCGCGCTCGGCGTCGATCCTGGCGCGCGAGTTGCGATCATGCTGCCTACCGGCGCCGACTATTTCGTCGTCTTCGCGGCGCTGATGCTGTGCGGTGCCGTTCCTGTGCCGATCTATCCACCCACGAGCCTCGCCCAGGTCGAGGAACACGTCGAACGCTATGCTTTGATCCTTGCCAATGCGCAAGTCTCGGAGCTGATCGCTGCGGCATCGCTGGGCGCGGTGGCACACATGCTCAGGTTGAACGTGCCGACGCTGCGTCAAGTCGTCACGAGCGCGGCACTTGCCCCGTCACCGACTGAAGGTAACGAGCCTGCGCCATTCGTCAGAACCGCACCGAACGACCTCGCGTTACTCCAGTACACCTCGGGCAGTACAGGCGAGCCCAAGGGCGTGATGTTGAGCCACGCGAACCTGCTTTCAAACATCCGCGCGATGGGCGAGCGCATGCAGGTGCAACCCGGCGACAAACTGGTGAGCTGGCTGCCCCTCTATCACGACATGGGACTCATCGGCGCGTGGCTCGCCCCGCTCTACTTCGGTTTTCCGCTCGTCGTCATGTCGCCGCTCGCATTCCTCGCGCGTCCCGCAATCTGGCTGGAAACGATCTCGCAATACCGTGCGACGATCACCGCTGCGCCTAACTTCGCATACGAGTGGTGTGCGCGGCGCGTGCCCGAGCGCCAGCTCGCCGGGCTCGATCTTGGGTCATTGAGATTTGCGTTCTGCGGCTCCGAGCCGGTGAATCCCGACACGCTGCGGGCGTTCGCTGACCGCTTCGCCCCGTTCGGGTTCGACGCGCGCGCCATCACGCCGGTCTACGGGCTCGCCGAAAACACGCTCGCCGTCACGTTCCCCGCGCCGTCGCGTGGCCTGCGCGTCGACCTCGTGCAGCGCGAGGCCCTGAGCATGTGCGGTGAAGCCATAACGGCGGGCGCACAAGACGGGCTGCTTGCGCTTGTCGCGTGCGGCTATCCGCTCGCGGATACCGGGCTGCGCATCGTGGATGACAACTGGCAGCCGCTCGCCGAGCGCCGTATCGGGCATATCGAGTTTCGCGGCGCGAGCGCGACGACGGGCTACTACCGTAACCCCGGGCAAACGGCACGTCTCGCGCACGATGGCTGGCTCGACAGTGGGGATCTAGGCTATCTCGCCGATGGCGAGCTGTTTGTGACGGGGCGGACGAAGGATCTCATCATTCGCGCCGGCCGCCACATCTTCCCCGATGAGCTGGAACATGCGCTCGGGCAGCTAAGCGGAGTCGAACCAGGCGGCGTGGCGGCCTGCGGCGAGCCGGATCCCCTGGCCTGCACCGAGCGCCTCGTCCTGATCGTCGAAACGTCGATGAACGAGGCCGCCGGGCGCACCGACCTTCAGGCCCGAGTCAACGCTGTCGCGAGGCGCCTGTGCGGCGCGCCCGCCGAACGGGTCTTGCTCGTTGTACCACAAAGCATTCTGAGAACGCCGGGTGGCAAGATCCGTCGCGCCGCGACAATCGAGCGCCTGCGCCACGGCGGTGCCCCTGAGCAGCCGACGCGTGCGCTCTCGCCGTGGCGTCGGACATTGGCGTTCGCCGCCGCCAACGCAGTTCCGCTCGTGCGTGCGGCCGGCGCGTGGCTGCGGCGTGCTGTCCGCGGAACCTGGTGCTGGTCGCTCGTCGGACTCGCGTTTTCGGCAGTCTGGGTACTGGTCACGCTCGATCGCGAGCCCGCGCGCCGCTGGCGCATGGCCGCTCGCGCGTGCCGGATGGTGCTGCGCGCGGTCGGCCTGCGCACGACGCTGCGCGGCGCCGAACATCTCGATGCTGCAACGCATCCCGTACTGGCCGCCAATCACGCGAGCTATCTCGATGTGGTCGTGCTGCTGGCCATGCTCCCCGAGCCGGTGTATTTCGTCGCGAAGCGGGACCTCGCGCGCCGCCCGTTCGTTGGCGGCGTGCTGCGCGCGCTGGGCACGCGCTTCGTCACGCGCGAGGACTACGGCCAGAGCCTGGCCGATGAAGCGAAGCTGGTCGAATGCGCCCGCGCTGGCGACGAAACGCTGCTGTTCTTCCCCGAAGGAACATTCGTAGCTGCCGCCGGGCTGCAGACGTTCAGACTGGGCGCGTTTCGCGCGGCTGTCCTGGCAAGCCGTCCGGTACTGCCCGTCGCCCTGCGCGGCACACGCGCTGCGTTGCGCGATGGACGGTGGATACCGGAGCGCGGCGAAATCGAGATCGAAATGCTGGACCCGATATACCCTGAGGGAAGCGATTTCCGCGCGATGGTCAGCTTGCGTGAGCGTACCCGCTCGGCGCTCCTCGCGAAATGCGGCGAGCCTGATGCAGGCGCTCAGGCCGCTTCCGTGGAATCACCGTTGGACGCTCACAGCCTGACAAGCAGTGACGCCAGCACGACACGTTGAACTGGACCCACTCGAGGCGGTAGACGTTGTCGTCCTGCGCCGCGATGTGCCGGACTCTGCGCGCCTCGACACCGTGCGCCCGTCACAGCGGCAAGCGTTCCGCCAGGGTCACAGGCATGCCGGCGTCCGCATCGAGCGCCGGCTCGCTGGCCGCGACGCGTCGCTTGACCGCAACGAAACTGTCGGGGCTCACCGAAATCGAGTCGATACCGCACTCGACGAGAAAAGCGGCGAACTCGGGATGGTGTGCGGGAGCCTCGCCGCATAAGCCGACCTTCGCGCCAGCGTGATGCGCGTCGGCGATCACCCTGCGCACCATCCATTTGACCGCTTCGCTTTGCTCGTCGAAGAGCCCGGAGAGCTGTGCCGAGTCGCGGTCCACACCCAGTGTGAGTTGCGTGAGATCGTTGCTGCCGATCGAAAAGCCGTCGAAGCGCTGCGCAAACTGGCGCGCAAGCACGACATTCGACGGAATCTCACACATCACATAGATCTCCAGACCATGGCCCCCGCGCTCGAGGCCGTTCTCCCTCATCACCGCCAGCACGCGGTCGGCTTCCTCGGGCGTACGGCAGAACGGAATCATCACGACGACATTGGTGAATCCCATCACCTCGCGCAGGCGGCGGATGGCGCGGCATTCGAGGGCGAAACCTTCGCGGTACAACGGCGAGTAGTAGCGCGAGGCCCCTCGAAAGCCGAGCATCGGGTTGGCTTCCTTCGGCTCGAACTGGGCACCGCCCACGAGATTTGCGTATTCGTTGGTCTTGAAGTCGCTCATGCGCACGATGACGGGTCGCGGATATTGCGCTGCCGCGATGCGCCCCAGTGCGCGCGAGAGATGCTCGATGAAGTACTCCGTGCGGTCCTCATAACCGGCGGTCAGATCGCGGATGGTGCGCTTCGCCTGTTCGTCCTTCAACTTGTCGAAGTGGACGAGCGCCATGGGATGCACGCGGATCTGGTTGCTGATCACGAACTCCATTCTGGCGAGCCCTATCCCATCGGCCGGGATACGCCACCAGCGAAACGCCGCCGCCGGATTCGCGAGGTTGAGCATGATGCCGGTGCGCGTAGGCGGCAGATTCGAGAAGTCGATCTCGTCAGCGTGAAACTCCGCGATGCCCTCGTACACCATGCCTTCCTCGCCCTGCGCACAACTCACCGTAACCGCCTGGCCGTTGCGCAGCACGCGCGTCGCGTTGCCGGTTCCAACGATCGCCGGCAGGCCGAGTTCCCGGCTCACGATCGCCGCGTGTGAAGTGCGGCCGCCGTGATCCGTGACAATCGCCGAAGCGCGCCGCATGATCGGCACCCAGTCCGGGTCGGTCGTCTGCGCGACCAATACCGCGCCGTCCACGAAGCGCGCCATGTCGCGGGGTTGCTCGATCACGCAGACCTGGCCCGCGCCGATGGCCTCCCCGACACTCACGCCCGAGAGCAGCTTCGGCCCGGTCTTGCCAATGCGCCATGTCTTGAGCGCGCCGGCATCGCGCCGCGACTGTACCGTTTCCGGACGCGCCTGCACGATGAATAACTCCCCCGTGATGCCGTCCTTTGCCCACTCCATGTCCATGGGGCAGCCATAGTGCGCTTCGATCAAGCACGCCCAGCGCGACAGATGCAGGATTTCGTCGTCGCTCAGCACGTAAGCCATGCGTTCCGCGCGCGAGGTCCGCACATTCTTCGTCGGCTGCATCCGGCTACGCGCGCAGGTCATCTTGACCGTCTTCGCGCCGCACGTCTTGCCGACGATGGGCGTGAACGCCGGGTCGTCCAGCAAGGGTTTGAAGACCTCATACTCGTCGGGGTCGACGATGCCTTGCACCACGTTCTCACCCAGCCCCCAGGCCGCGTTGATCAGAACGACGCGGTCGAACCCGGTTTCGGTATCGATCGAAAACATCACGCCCGCGCCACCCAGATCGGCGCGCACCATCTGCTGCACGCCAACCGAGACTGAGACCTCAAGCGCGTCGAAGCCCTTGGCCTGGCGGTAGCTGATCGCCCGGTCGGTATAGAGCGACGCGTAGCAGCGCCGGCAGGCGTCGAGCACCGCGTCGGCACCGCACACGTTCAAAAACGTTTCAAACTGGCCCGCGAAGCTTGCCTCTGGCAGGTCTTCGGCCGTCGCGCTCGAGCGCACGGCAACGCTCAGTCTCTCGTTGCCAGTCTGGCGGCAAAGGTCCGCGTATGCGGCACGGATACCCTGAGCGATCGCAGCAGGCCAAATGCCTCGCAGGAATGCCGCGCGGATCAGCGCACCCGTTTCTTTGAGCGTGCGACGTTGGCCCGCGAGATCATCCAGCGCGGCGGCGATGACGTCGGCGAGACCGTTTGCTTCGAGGAAGTCGCGATACGCCTGCGCCGTAGTCGCGAAGCCGGATGGTACTTTGACCCCGTGCGGCGTAAGTTTGGCGATCAGCTCGCCGAGCGACGCGTTCTTGCCGCCCACACGTGCAAGATCGGCGCGTGTGACCTGTGCGAGCGAGACAACGGGTGAGGAAGTGCTTTCCATGGGTTGCTCCGCGTAGAAACAGGAAGACATCGACAGAATGAATGTGGGCCGCAGCGGTTCACGCGGGCCCGCCCCGCACGAGCAGCACCGGGCACGGCGCGTTGCGCACGAACTCCTCGGCTACGCTGCCGAGGAAGGCGCGCCTGACGCCACGCCGGCCATGTGTACCAAGCACCACGAGTTGCGCGCCAAAACGCGACGCACAGGCTTGCAGAGAGTCCGCAACGCTTTGCGTGACGCTGCCCACATCCTGCATTTGCGTCTCGCAGTCGACACCCGCCGCCTTCGCTTCGGAGCGCGCCGCTTCGAGCCGCGCTTTGGCCTCTTCGCGATACGACGCGAGCAACTCCACCGGAACGTAGGTGAGCCCCATGCCGAACGGCGCAACGGCGTCGATTACGTGCGCTACGCAGAGCCGGGCGCCGGTCAATTGGGCCATGCGCAGCGCCTCGTCGAGGGCCAGCTTCGAAGTCTCACTACCATCGAATGCAACCAGAATCTTCTCGTACATGCTCCGCCTCCTGACCCGCGGGATATCCCGCGCCACAGCACCGCCTTGCCTGACGCACATCTTCGGAGCGCACCACGTCACACGATTGATTTGCATCAAGAGACATCCAACGGCGCGGCATCGGCATAGCTTGATTTGCATCAGTAGCGGCGACGCGAGAAGCGGGATGCTGCTGTTGCCGGGACAAACCCGGCTGCTTCCTGTACGAGGAGAGTTCCGTGAAACTTGTCTACGAAATTACTGTGACCGTCGCCCTCGTCGTGGCAGCGACTCTTGGCCCTACCTATTGCGCGGCGCAGAGTGCCCCGGCTGAAACAGAGACCGCCGCGACGCGGACCGTGCAGAACGGCGTGGCCTACATCACCGGGGGCGTGGGCAGCGATGAAGCGGCTGCGGTGCGCAGCGTCGCAGGCAAGTACAGCCTGAGGATGACCTTCCTGACACAAGGCGGACAATTCCTTTCGGACGTGGATGTGGAGGTCATCGGGCCTTCCGGGGCCCCGGTGCTTAAGACACGCACGCTCGGTCCGTTCCTCTATGTCTCGCTGCCAGCCGGCAGGTACCAGGTCACCGCGTACGCGGCGGGAACGAGGCAGACTCGCGTGGTGCTCGTGAATGCGCGTCAAGGCGCGAATGTCCAGTTCGATTTCCCGGCGCTCGTGCGCCGTGCCGCTGCACCGTGTTGCCAGGTTGGCCCCGTGCGCGAATGAGACCGCGCGGGGCGATGGCGGCGCAGCCAGCTGGATTTCCCTGATACAGGTCAAGCCGGAGACTCGCTCCATGCCTAAGCTGATTTCATATTCGTTGCCCCATTGGCGAGATCCATCATGTACAAGCGACTGATCTTCCTGGTCATCCTCGCACTGCCCGGTTCGTTCTTCGTCATCGCCGCCGTTGGCGCGCATCCGCGTGGCCGCGCCCTTCTCGCGCAAGCCGCGGGCTTGCCCGTGCTGCGCACGAAATACGCCGCCTTGCGCGGCGGCATCACCACCTTGACCGTTGATGACCATTGTTGACCGTTGGCATTCGCCGCTCAACCGCTCGCAAAATCGCGCCGTCTCGCACTAGCGCGCGCCGTCGGCAAATCGTGCTGAACGGCACGCGCACAAGGCAGCAACCGCTGCCTCACTCCACAGTCAGATCGTCCACCACGGCGCGCACGCCCGGCGCGGCCCATGCCGCCCCTCGCGCCACGCAGCGTTCGGCGAACGAGTGAACCGTGCCGGACAACCTGACCGTCCCCTCATGCACAGTAACCTGAATGTGCCGCGCCTCGCGGTCGGCATGCCGCCGCATCGCGTCCAGAATGTCATGGCTGATCTTTTCCGGCGCCACCTTATTGCGAACTTCGATGTGATCCGTCACGCCCGCTACACCGCGCAGCTGGGCAATCGCGCGCACGGCGCTCTGGCTCTGCCACGGCCAATCGACCGTGCCCCTGAGCGCCACGTGACCGTGCTCAACCTCCACCTGGACTGCGTCCGCGCTCAGTCCGGCTGTCCAGCGCAGGACCGAACGCGCGATGTGCGCGATATCCTCGTCGGTGCGGACGTCATCGCCCGGAAGGCGCACATCCAGTTCGACCACCAGTGCGCGCACGCCGCCTACACGGCGCACCGCCTGTTCGGCCGCGATTTTCTCGCCAAGGCTTGCGAGGTGCCCGGCGAGCGTCACGATACCGTCCCTCACCTCGACCCCGATATTCGCGGCGGTCACTGCAGGTTCCCACTCCAGCTCCGCTTCCACGTCGTGCTTGAGTTGCAAATCGGTCTTCATTGTCGCCTCCATCCAATGGCCCAACGCGGGCCGTTGAGGCGAGCCTGACATGAAGCGCGTTTCTGCGACTGATCTGCATCAACTGGCGGATTGCGCCCCCTCGTATCGTCGCTCGATCGACTCAGCATTTCACCCTCCCTGGCCCTTCTTACACTGTTAGTCTGCAAACCAATCCGCACTGGATACTCGCGTCTTGCGCCAGCACGATCGCGACCGCGAATTGACATGAATCAACAGTTCCAGCCTTCAGCTGACATAGCGTTCCGGTACTGGCTTGATGGCTGGCAGCGTGCCTCGCCCTCGGCCCGCGACGGAGAGGAATATGTCAACAGGCTGGAATCGCTTTGACGCGATCGTCATTGGTTCGGGAATCGGCGGCCTCGCTTGCGCCGCCGCCTTGGCTCGATGTGGTAAAGCCGTCCTGGTGCTGGAACGCCAGCACGTGGCCGGCGGGCTGACCCAGTCATTCAGCCGCGACGGCTTCCAGTGGGACGTAGGTCTTCATTATCTCGGGGAGATGGGTCCCGAAGGCGAAGCGCGCGGCGTACTTGACTGGCTCACCGGCCGGGCCATGACGTTCGCGCCACTCGGCAACGCCTACGATATCGTCCACTTCCCCGACAATCTCACCGTGCCGTTCACGCGCCCGAGGGCCGCGCTCGAGGGCGAACTGAAATCGCGATTCCCGGACTGCGCGGCAGAGATTGACGCATTTTTTGCTGCACTCGATGAGGCCGTCCATGCAGGAAGGGCGCTCTTTACCCGCAGAGCACTATCCGGACTGCTCGGTGATGTTTATGGACTCTGGCACCGTCGCGCTATTCACAAGTGGTGGGGCCGCACCACCGCCGACGTACTCGCCGATCTCGTGAGCGATCCGCGACTGCGCGCCGTCCTCCTTGCACAACAGGGAGACCATGGCGGCACGGACCCTGCGAAGACCAGCTTCGGCATACATGCGGTGGTGATGAACCATTACCTTAACGGCGCATGGTATCCGTTGGGCGGCGCGAAAGTCTTCGCCGATACGCTGGTTCCCATCATCGAACAGGCTCGCGGCTCGATCAGGCTCGAAACCAGAGTCGAGGCGCTGCGCATCGAGGACGGAGAGGCAACAGGTGTGCTGCTCGATGATGGAACCGTATTGCACGCCCAGGCAATCTTCTCTGATATCGGCGCGCACAATACGGTTGGCTTGTTGCCGGCAGAACTGCAGCAGAGCGCCTGGGCGAAGGAAATACGCTCTTTCCAGCCCTCGGTCTGCCACGTCACGCTATACGTCGGACTCCAAGGCGAAATCAGCGCGCATGGTGCATCCGCATCGAACCACTGGTTCCACGAAACCTGGGGGACGAGCGACGGCGTATGGCAATTGACGAATCAGGAAACAACTGCCCCCGTGCTATTCGTCTCTTTCCCATCGCTGAAGGATCCGGGGAGCGCTTCGGATGACCATCAACGGCACACGGCCGAGGTCGTGGCGCTCACCAGCTGGGAGCCATTCGCGCGTTGGTCCCGTTCTACGCTACAGGATAGACCAGGCGAATACACAGCGTTCAAGGCATTCATTGAGCAAAGCCTGCTTGCACAGTTCGCACGGCATTTCCCTGAACTGGCGCCGATGGTGGTGTTTCATGAAGTCTCCACGCCCTTGAGCCTCGCGACCTATTCAGGAGCGTATCGGGGCGCAAGCTACGGGCTCGAAGTCAGTCCTCGCAGATTCCTTTCGGAGAGTCTGAATGTCCGGACACCCATTGCGCGACTATTTCTCACCGGCCAGGATGTCACAAGCCCCGGCGTTACAGGGGCCATGATGGGCGGTGTGATTGCCGCTGCCTCGATTGCGAACCAGATCTACTCCCATCTCCATTAGACGACCGTACCCGCGCCGCCGATCGCCTCCCGCGGTGTGCGGCGAACAGGAACGCGATAGCGTGCAGGACCTGTACAGATTGACAAGGATCAATGCTTCCTGCAGCACCAGTTCCACAGTGCAAGAGGCGCCGCCCAGGTGCGGCCCCAACTTCGCATCCCCACCCGGTTGGCCGAGCCAGCCACGGAGCCCGACATGGCACCCGCCACGAGACGCAACGCGATACAAGTGATACTGAGCGAACACAGACGTCTTACTAGCGTCGTCAACGGCATGCTTCGGGTGACCAATCGCATGGCGTCCAATGCCGACTCATCGGGAGCAATGCTCATGCGCGCGATGCTCTACTACATACACGAGTTCCCCGAGCAGATTCATCATCCGAAGGAAGAACGACATCTGTTCGCACGGCTTCGCGAGCGAACTGACGAACTGGCCGCCACAATCGAGGAGCTTGGGCATCAGCACGAGGCGGGCGAGCGGCGTATACAGGCACTCGAACGCGCTCTCACGCGGTTTGAACTGGAGGGCGGCAGTGCGTTGCCGGCGCTACGCGCCGAAGTCACTGCCTATGCCGACTTCTACGCCAAACATCAACAGCTTGAAGAGACCGTCATCCTGCCTGGCGCGCAGCGCTATCTGACCGTAGCCGACTGGGTGGAGATCGATCAGGCATTCGGTGCGAATCGCGATCCGTTCGAGAGTCTCGAGACCGAAGACGATCTTGACGATCTCTATGCGCTGATCGTCCAGACAATGCCCGACGTGCGATCCTGAATGCCGTAATGCCGACCGTGACGGACATCGCGCTCGCACGCCCTTCGTGTGACAGGGCCCAGAATGCGCGCGAAGTTCTTTAACATGAGTTTCTGCTCCTGAGGCTGCGTGTGGCCGCTCGCAGTCCTACCGGTGCCGCGAGCGCCAACACGGCCGGCAACGTCACTGATGACCACCGTGTATATTGCCGGCCACGCCGCCCGCGACACCGCCGATAACCGCGCCGGTCCACGCATTACCACCTGCGATCGCCGCAATGCCCGCGCCGCCGGCCGCTCCGATCGCCGCTCCGCTCATCGTGCCCTGTTGACGAGGGGTCATATCCGTGCAGCCGATGATCGCAACCAGGGTCCCCATACCTGCGAACCATCCAAAGCGTTTCATGATCGGCATCCTCACTGACTCTTGTTCAGGCCGGGCAGGACCATTTGAAACCAGAGGGTTTCAATCACCGGGTGCTGGATCATTGTGGGATTCGACGCGTAATAGTTGTCCAGCCCCTGGCGCACGCTGTCGAGTGTCTGGCCTTGCATGCCTTTACCGAAGCGCTGCGAGATATCGCTGCTGCTCACACTATTGCCGGCGTAGGCACGCTCGATCTCAAGCAGATTGGCGATGCCGACGAGATACGCTTTCTTTTCACTTTCCGAGGATGCCGTCCACTGCTGCCCCGTGACAATGGGGATGGTCTGTGCGTGCGCGACATTGCCCAGCATTGACAGAGGCAGGAGGCTCAGAGACAACAGCGATCGCCATTGCGGTTTGATTGCCATCATTGACTCCATGAGTGTTGTCCCGAAGTACGCTGCCAGGTTGCGAACATTCCCGTACGCAGCATGCGATGGCTAGTGGTGCACTATCGAGATTCATCATCGGGACACCTGATGAACGTCGCAAAATACAAATGGAGCACGACCTGTTCAACCCTGCCATCTATTCGAGAATAGATCAGAAACTCAACGAAACACGCATTTTTTATCGATGATTTCGGCGTTCACAATACGGCAATGTCGAGTCAGAGTCTCCTTATGATTTGCTGTTGTATGCGACGCTGAGATAACGGGGAAGCAACGAAATTTCAGTCTTCGGCAATGGCTTGCTGTAGAAGTAGCCTTGTGCGACCTCGCAACCATGAGCATCGAGGAAGGCAGCCTGCTCGATCGTCTCGACGCCTTCAGCAACGACCCGCTGTCCAAGGCAACGTGCAATGGAAAGGATCGCCTTCACGAGCTCCGCATGACGTCGGTCGGAGGTGACGCGCTGAATGAACGTCCGATCGATCTTGAGCGTATCGATAGGGAAGCGGGTCAAATAGCTGAGCGCGGAGTAGCCGGTACCGAAATCATCGATAGCGATCGATAACCCCATGTCTTCGAATGCCAGAAGCACACTCATGACCGAGTCGTTCTCCGCCAGCAGGAGACTTTCTGTAATCTCGAACTCAAGCCATTGGGGTCGGCAGCCTGTTTCCTCCAGGATCTCTTTTATCACCAGCACCAGGTCGCGCGACTGAAACTGTCTGGCCGACAGATTGATCGATACCTTGTGCCGAACGCGACCCTCAGCATTCCATTCAGCGGCGGCGCGACAGGCCTCGCGAAGCACCCATCGTCCGAGATCGACGATCAGGCCTGTTTCCTCCGCAAGCGGTACAAACTGCCCAGGGCGAACGAACCCCTCGCCGGGACGCTTCCATCTCAACAACGCTTCCGAGCCGATGACCTCCGCCCCCTGGAGCAAAACCTGAGGCTGGTAGTGCAATTCGAGCTCCCCTTGGTCGATCGCGCGACGCAACTCCGACTCCAGTAACAGACGCGCAGTGGCCTCGATGGTCAACTCCTTCGTGTAAAAACGAAAGCCGCGCCTTCCCGAGCGCTTCGCCTGGTACATTGCCGAGTCTGCGTATCTGAGCAAATCCTTCGCATCCGCGCTGTCGATCGGGTAGAGCGCGATGCCAATGCTGCACGAAATGAACACTTCTCGTCCGTCGAGCAGGAACGCCTCATCGAGCCGCTTGATGATCATCGCGCAGATCTCTTCGAGAATGCCTTGATCGGAAACCTCAGGCAGCAGAATGGAGAATTCATCTCCTCCAAAGCGCGCGACCGTGTCGCCGGGACGCACGCAGCCGAGCAGACGACATGCCGCCTCGCGCAGCAACTCATCACCGACCGCGTGGCCCAACGTATCGTTGACACCCTTGAAACGGTCCATATCGATCATCATGACCGCCGTGAAGCAACCGTCTGAACGGGTGGTAACCGCCTCGCGCAACCGCTCGTTGAAGAGGACGCGGTTGGGCAACGCCGTGAGCGCGTCGAAATACGCCATACGATGGATTTTCCCTCGCGACGCGTGGAGTTCCGAGATGTCGCGCCCCACGGCAAGCACCGTTTCCACCGCACCATTCGCACCCAACTCCGGCGTCAGCCGGAGCAGGTGTGTGAGTTGTCTGCCGTCGGAAGCCTCCCACGTCAGCTCGAACTCCCTGTCGCTTGCCGTTGCGAACACTTCGCCGAGTTGCCGCTCGTAGAGCACAGTAGCGCGCCCGCCTGGAAATTCACTCGGCGTCTTGCCGAGCAGCGCGCCTGCTCCTCCCCGGGTGAGCGATGCAAACGTTGGATTGACGTAGAGCCGTCTGAAGTCCCTCCCATAACGGGCGACTGTATCGGGCGAGTTTTCAACGAGGGTTCGGAATTCGCGCTCGCGACGAGCCAGTCTTTCGTCGAAGCGGCGCCGTTCAGTCATGTCTCTTGCCACGCCCAGCACGGCAGTCACCGTCCCTCCTGCGTCGAATACCGGTAGCCGACGAGTCTCGAGCAACGTGCGTTCACCAGTCGCGGGGGCAACCACCCATTCTTCGTCTAGGCAAACATGCATGACGTCGATGGCCGCCTTGTCGCGTTCCCGGAAGAAGTCGGCAAGCTCGGCATCGAAAATTGCGTAGTCTGTTCTCCCAAGAATCTCAGCTTTCGACTTGCCAACAAACTGCTCAAAGCTTTGATTGCACAGCTGGAAAACGCCCGTCGTGCTCTTTAGCCACACCATGTCGGGAATGGTATGCAACACGGTGATCAGCTGCGCCCGCGCATCGGACAATTCGAGCGCCTTGTCTTCGAGGCTTTTGTTGAGCAGAAGAATCTTCTCGTATTGCAACCTCAGTTCGAATTCCGCACGCTTACGTTCGGTAATGTCCTGAATCGCCCCAATCAACCCGGCCTGGCGGCCCTGATCATCGTGGAAAACCGCCTTGCTGAATTCAACGTCGCGTATTTCCTTACCTGCGTTCTGGACCTTGAATTCGTAACGCTGGATCCCGCCCTTTGCAAAGAGATCCTCGTCCTTGTCGAAATAGGTCTGCGCCAGCTCTTTCGGACTCGTCTCGAAGACAGTCTTGCCGACGAATCGCTGCTTTGGGATACCTAAAAACTCTTCAAACGCACGATTGAGGTGCAGGTACCGCCCCGCTCTATCCTTTGAGAAGACGGGAATCGGAATGGTATCGAGCAGCGATTCGAGGAACGACTCGCGCTCGCGAAGCTTTGTCTCCGCCCGTTTGCGCGCAGTGATGTCGAAATAGATCGCAAGCACCCCAGAAGGGCCGTCCTGGATCGGGTCCCGCACAAACTGCACGAGGTAGTGTTCGCGCTGCGCCTCGGGCGCGCCATCGAACGACAGCTCGAGCTCGCGCGAGATGCCCGTGCTCGCGACCTCGCGAATGGCGTCACGGTACTGCTCCAGCGCCATCGGCGAAAGTGATCCGGCTTCTGCGTACAACGCGCGGGAGCCGCCCGATGCGGCCCCGATCATCGCCCGGGCCGCGCTGTTCATGTAGCGCCGCGTACCCTGCCCGTCATAACGGATGACCGGCATCGGCAGGTCACTAACCGGCACGCAATAATCGTTTCCAGCGTCCATTCCAAGGTTCTTTATGCGGTCAGAGAGACTGTGTGCCCGTACAACGCCATTGTCTACGCAGTCGTCCCCGGAATCGGCAATTCCCTCAACGCGCAACACGGCATGCTCTCATGCCAAGTATCGGCCGGATACGGAAATTCTGAAGTGTGTCATCACAATCTAGTGAACGCCGGAGATATATTCCGGGTGCAGGCGTACAGGTGCAACGACAATCTCGACTTTGCCAGTCGCAACATCGTAGACGGCCCGCGACACCGTATTGCCGCCGGGAACATCCTTGCTGGCCGTAAGTGCTGCGACGTCGAGCGCCACGGCCCCGTGGGCAGCCGTGATCGCTAGCGAATCGAGTTCCTCCTGCGCGACGCCCGCTTGCTGTGCAAGCAACTTCGGAGCGTGATGATAGCAGTGCTTGATGCCGCAATCGGTACGGTGCAGCGCTATCAGAATCGAATCGGAACCAAAGTTCGGGCGTGACGGGCAGTTTGCAGTTGTCGAGGTCCAGCCACACGTCGCGACCAATGACACGGCGGGGGCACTCGCGGCTGCCACCAGCGGCCGTGGCATCTCACCTACAACCTCGTGTGCGGTCTGGCCCAATGCTTCGGCGGCTACTGAGTGCCGAACCATTTATCGTAGATCTGCTGATATGTGCCATCCTCACGCAATGCCACCAACGCGCTGTCAACACGTCTACGTATGCGGCTACCCATCGGAAATACGAAGCCAACATCGTTTTTGTTGAACTCAAGCCCTACCATCCTGACAAGCCCCTTGCCCTCGTGAGCGGCGTAGTCGTCAAGGCCCGCTGCGCCTAGCACCACGGCGTCCACATCGCGATTTTGCAAGGCCTGGTATACGTGCGAAAGGTCGTCGAACTCCTGCACATCAACCTCATGTTGCCTGAGATAACCAACGGCAGACCCACCCTTTAGCGTAGCGACACGCTTCCCGGGCAAATCCTTTGGACCTTTGATGGCACCCTGTATCTGCTCTACTGTAAGCGTCGTCGTCAACTGCGCGGTATAAAGCGCAACGAATACGATACCGACAAACATCCACAGCACGGCAAGGGCTCGGGCAGCCCAGTGAGGAGGCGGGGCGTCGTCGGCTTGCGTCAGAAGTGTCGTGGCAGCCCAGTACATCATGCGAAATATGGCAGGAAAGTATTTTTGACTGGAACCGGCAGCATCGTCCCTGAGGTGTCGCTGGACAAACCACATGAGACGCGCGGCGATCAGCGCGATCAGCGCGGCGGCCCCGACCCAGTAGAGAGTCACTCTCGAAAACAACAGGTTCATCAGGTCGCGCAGCGGCTGGGGTGTTGACGACTGTCCCGTGCCCCGAACCATGATCCGCAGTCCAGCCTCCATGATTGGGTATGAGAAGTCGAATTCGCGATCCCGCTCGATCGAGTAGAACAGCCCGGAAACAGCAACATCCGCTTTCGCGGAACGTAAGGCATCAAAGACACCCTTTACGTCCGGCGTCATCTGGTAGCTGCACGAGACGTCGAGCTTCGCCGCTACAGCGTTCCACAGATCGATGCTGAACCCACTCAGAGCGCCCCCCTGCTCCATCACGAATGGCGGAAGAACCAATGTGGCCACCCGTACCGGTACGCTCGCTGGCTGAGCGACCGCTGTCGCCACGGCCGTTATCATCATCAGCAGTGCTGCGCACCACCGGCTCAACATAACAATTCCTCTTTACGTCGCGAACGGGCAATCCCCCCGCGTTTTTGGCTCTCCAAGATGGAATGGAGTCTTTCTTCTGCGGTGGAGAATAGCAACGTCACCACCTTATAGGGCACTCGTCAATCAAACTTGACCTGGATCAGTCAAATGACCGCCATCAAGACTTTTATTCGGTGAGTGATTCATTCCACTAAAAGCAAGGTGCTTGAAATGTCCCGGTGACCGGAAGTAGTACCGTCGATGGGAACGAAGCTCCAAGCAGTTGACCTGTATCAATTCTGTGACCGATCGCGTAGCTATTCTGAGTTTCCGGTCGCTCAATAACTACCGGAAACAACAGGTTGACGCGAGCGACTCGATGGGCAGTATGAGCATCTGCCGGTCTGGCTCCGGCATTCCTGGACATACGATCATGCACGGTCAGTCCTTGCAGCAACGCAATTCTCGCTTTCGTCTTCCGGTTCTCGAATGGGTGCGCGGATATCAGAAGTCGTGGATAAAGCCGGACATCGTAGCCGGGGTCACCGCAGCGGCTGTCGTCCTTCCGAAGGCGATGGCTTACGCGACGGTTGCCGGCCTGCCTGTCCAGGTGGGTCTATACACGGCGTTTGTGCCAATGGTGATCTATGCGATCCTCGGTACGTCCAGACCGCTCAGCGTCAGCACGAGTGCAACGTTGGCGATCCTGACTGCAGCCGCCCTTGCCCAGGTTTCTCCCGGCGCCGATCCAACCAAACTTGCCGTTGCGACCGCGACGCTAACGGTATTGGTCGGCGCCTTTCTTGTGGTTGCTGGATTGCTCAGGTTCGGCTTCGTCGCGAATTTCATTTCCGAGCCCGTGCTAACGGGTTTCAAGGGTGGGATCGCCATTGTCATCGTGCTGGATCAACTGCCTAAACTCATTGGCATTCACGTGGTGAAGGGTTCGTTTTTCCACAATGTGTACGCGCTCGCTTTGGGGCTGCCTCACGCGTCGGCGGCAACGGTCGCGGTCGGCGTTGCGACGATTGCGATTCTCGTCACGCTTGAACACGTTTATCCAAAGTCACCTGCTCCGCTCATCGCGGTGGCGTGTGGAATAGCCGCAGTCGCTGTTCTCGGGCTTCAAAAATACGGCGTCGGGGTCGTCGGACACATTCCGACAGGCCTCCCAAGTCTTACGATGCCAGATATCTCGCTTGTCGAATCGCTCTGGCCCGCGGCGGCCGGGATTGCGCTGATGAGCTTCACCGAAACGATTGCCTCTGGGCGCGCGTTTGTCCGTAGTGGAGAAGCCATACCATTACCTAATCGGGAATTGCTGGCGACGGGCCTCGGCAATGCGGCGGGGGCGCTACTCGGCTCCATGCCTGCAGGCGGAGGAACGACACAGACCGCGGTCAATCGGCTCGTTGGCGCGCATTCGCAGCTGGCGGAACTCGTGACGGCTGCCGTTACCCTGGGCACGATGCTGTTGCTCGCGCCGCTCATCGGACTCATGCCGTATGCGACTCTTGCCGCCGTGGTGATTGTCTATTCGATTGGCTTGCTCAAGCCCGCAGAATTCGCAGCGATTCTCGCCATCAGACGCACCGAGTTCGTCTGGGCGCTAGTAGCCCTCGTAGGCGTGGTGCTAGTCGGTACGTTAAACGGCATTCTGATCGCAATTCTCGTGTCGCTCGCGGCGCTCGCTTACCAGGTATCCAATCCGCCTGTCTATGTTCTGCATCGCAAGCCAGGCACGAACGTCTTCCGCCCGGTGTCCGATGAGCACCCTGCCGATGAGGCATTTCCGGGGCTGCTGCTTCTGCGGCCGGAGGGTCGGATTTTCTTTGTCAATGCTTCGAACATCGGGCACAAGATTGCGCCGCTTGTCGATGAGGCTCATCCCGAGGTTGTCGCGATCGACATGAGGGCCGTCTTCGATCTGGAGTACACGGCCCTGCAAATGCTGACCGAGGGAGAGAAGAAGTATCGCGAACAAGGAATCGCGCTATGGCTCGTGGGCCTGAGCCCGGAAATATTCACTATCGTCGATCGGGCGCCGCTCGGCAAGATACTCGGGCATGAGCGCATGTTCCTGAATCTGGAACAGGCGGTTGCTGCATGGCAGGCACTGCAGCAAAGTCAGAAGGTGTCGCGTGATATCGGGACCGAGAGGTGAGTCGCGCCACATTGGATCGCGCCGACAACATAAGTCAAGCGAAGGTCCCTGAGCAACGGCTGGTGTAGTCTGCTGCGAGACGGTTATCTTGCCAATGCCGACTTGCATGAAAATATTGTTGGAACTGCGGCGCGTGAAGAAGGCGAATTGTATAAACTGCACTGTTTCATGCGGCAGTCCATCGATGCTGCGAGTCCGACGAACTGTGCTGCACCCTATCCGGCGGTGATTCGTTCGGCCATCGAGTCAAACCGTGAGAGTGATGGACTGTGCATCGATCTGTGTCAAGCCGTGACTGCTCGCAGTTCGGTAGCAGGTAGCGCCGCCAACTACTTGCGTATGGTATACAAACGCGACGCTACCCTCGTTGAATCCGCATGCCGCCCTTCGATTTACGCACGGTCATTCTGATGTCTTCGGTCATGCCGGGACTCATGGCAATCGCTCTGTTCTCGCTCGCCCGAGGCTTTCCTCAGAACATACGCGGAGTCCGTCACTGGGCTTCGGGTGCGCTAGTGGTCAGCATATCGGCGATCCTCCTCGCGTTGCGCGGCAGCGTATCTGGCTGGCTTTCGATCCTCGCAGGGAACTGCGGAATCATCCTTGGTACGGGGCTGGGTCTCGTTGGCTCACAGCTTTTCTTCGCGCGCCGACCGAGCTGGCGCCTCGTCGAACTGCTCCTCGCGATCGGCGCGACCGGCACGGCCTGGTTGTGGCTGGCCCATGACTCGGTCGTGGGTCGCACCGTTGACTGGTCTTCTGAACCGCCGGGCGCTCGCACTCGCGTTTGAAGATGAGCAGGAGCGGGCGAAGCGCAACGGAAGTGTATTGTCCATGCTCCTTATCGACCTCGACCACTTTAAACATGTGAATGACGAGCACGGGCACGATATGGGAGATCGCGTCCTGATCGATTTCGCGGGGCGCGCGAGCGGGGTCTTGCCGGAATCTGCCTATCTCGCTCGCTGGGGAGGGGAAGAGTTCGCCGTGTTGCTGCCGGCCCTTTCCCTGCAGAGCGCCTGCCGGCTGGCCGAGGCAATCCGCACGCGAATTTCCGAGCCAGCGCTCAAGGCACCCGTTCGCTGCACGTGTAGCGTGGGTGTAGCCTGCCTTGCCGCCGCCGAAGCGACGATCGAACAGCTCGCGCGTGATGCAGACAATGCGCTTTATCGCGCCAAGCATCTCGGCCGCAACCGCGTCGAGATATGCGACCGCGCGTTTGCCGCTTGACAAGTGCATGACCCAGACTTCGCCCAAGGACGAACTGGTGGCGGCGGTCATTGCAGCCGCGAATTCAGCGTATGCAGCCCAGACCCCAATCCCGATACCGCAAAGTACAACTTCGTATGCCGGTAGCCGTTCCATGCCAGCGTCCCGACCCGCTCGCCCTGCTTTACGCCATGGGTTGCGAGGGCCGTCGCCATCCGGCGCGCACGTTGCGCAAAGATCCCCGGTATGTGTAGCGATGAATGTCCCCTTCGGCCCGTCGCGACACGATTACCTGACTGCCGTGATGGCTTTCGACGTGCCTGAGCGTTTTTCCCTGTGCGGGTGCATGGAGCTCGCGCTCGCGGGTCAGGTTGCGGCCGGACACGCCTGCGCGCCAGCGGGACCGGTGACCTGCCCGTCCAGGCTCACGACCAGCTTTCCATCGGCTTCATGCACGGAAAATTTCGTCAGGCTCAAGCTGCCGGCGCCCGCTACGCAGCCGGTGCGCAGGTCAAAGCGCAGGCCGTGTGCCGGGCAGCGCAGAACGCACCCCTCGAGCTGCCCGCTCGCGAGCGATGCGCCGCTGTGAGGACAGGAGTTGTCGATCGCGTGGATCGTGCCATCGACGTTGATCAAGACAATGCTGCGACCGTCGACAAAAGCAAGCTTGCGCTCGCCGGGTGCGGGGTCGCCGGCAAGGCCAACAACTACTTGATGCGTCATCTGAAATAGACTCGCGAATCAGGGTTTCTGCGATTAGGCATTCACCGTAGCCCGTGGCGGGGTTCAGGTGGTCCACTTCGCCAAGGTCGACAAGGCCGCTGCCCCAGTCTTTCGCCATCTCCGACACACGCTCAAACTGTGAAAGCGGATCGTTTCGGCCGGCAGCGGCGTCTCAAGGTCGACCGGCGCGACGGCACCGCCCGGAAGCTGGACGACGACGCCGCGTTCGTGGCGTGGACGCGTTTGTTTGCAGCCTACTGGCCGCCAAACGGCTTCTTGACGCTCAGCCGGTTGGTCACGGACGTCACACCCGCAACGCCACGCGCGATCTCGGCAACCTTGTCGATCTGGGACGCGTCCACGACCGTGCCGTCGAGCGTCACCGCCCCGCTCCTGGCAACAACGCTGATGTCGCCCGCGTTGATCTCCTTGTGCTTGACGATCTCTGCGTAGACTTTCCTGCGCAGCACGCGATTGGCCTTGCGGATGTCCTTTGACGTCATGCCGCCGGAGGTGGCGACCGCGGCAACGTTCGACGTGCCACTCGCTTCACTCGCGCCCGGCTGCGCCCACGTGTGAACGGATGCCAACGCGATCAAGGCGGCGCCCGCAATCCTGATCACCTTCTTTGTCTTCATGGAATGCTCCAGTTTTTCAAGCGGATTGGTATCAGAAGCTATGGCGGATGCCGACCATCACCGCCGTGCTCGACCGGCCTTCTGGAACCGGTGCGCCATAGGTGATCGTCTGGCTCATGTTGCCGTGGTTGTCGACGTAGCCGACCTGCGTGTAGCCGAGGGTACGCTTGGACAGGTTGTACTCGGCGCCCAGCGCGTACTCGGCCGAGTGGTTGGCGCCTATATTGCGGTCATGCAGGTAATAGAAACCCGAGGTGATCTTGAAGACAGGACTGAACCTGTAGCCGAGTCCTCCGGAATACATCTCCAGGTTGAACCCTTTGGGCGCGCTCATATTCGAGGGATTGCGAGCACGGCTGTATGACGTCGAGACCGAGAAACCGTGGAAGGTGTACTGCCCGCCGAGATAGTAGAACTGGTTGTTGTTCAAGCCCGTTGAGGGCGCCGTAACGATCGTCGTGGGGCCTGTTTGTGTGAACGGGCTGGTATCGTGCCCGTTGTAATAGACAGCCGCCAGGTTAAGGCCGTAGTTTGAGTACTGCAACACGGCCGACTCACGTGTGCCGCCCTGGAATTGCCCAGGCACGCCGCCTGGCGCATATTCGAGCGCGAGCGACGCGCCGTAGAACTTCGGCGAGCGATAGACGATCGCGTTGTCATCGTAGAGCGCGCCAATTGGCCCGTTCGTGCTCAAGCCCTGCCAGCGCGCCGCCTGGTTCAGGCCGAGCCAGCCTGTCAGGATGGAGCCGAAGTACTGGGCGCTGCGAACGTCGGTGTCGGCCATCGCGTAGATCATCGGCACGATTTGACGGCCCGCATCGATCGAGCCGAGCGGGCCTGACAGGCCAATGGTCGTCTGCTGGTTGAACACCGCAGTCGCCCCCGGCGCGTCGGCCAGACCAGTTTTGCCATTGGCGGTGTTGAAAGATCCTTGCAACTTGAAGTTGACCTTATAGCCGCCGCCGATATCCTCGGTGCCCTTCAAACCCCAGATGCTCGAATAGATCCCACCGTCCTTGAGTTCGTAGACATGTCCAAGATTGGTTTTGGACTGAAAGTTCGAGGCGTTCGCGCTTTGATACAGGAACCCGGAATCGGCAACGCCGTAAAACGTAACCGATGATTGCGCGTGCGCCGCACTGGCGAACACGACAAGCGCTGCAGCGCCACTCCACTTCAACTTCATTGGGTCTCCGAATTAGTTTTGAAATTACCGGACCGTTCCGGCGGGCGTACTTCGGGGTCAGTTGAAACTTCTCAGTCAAATTGCTTGATGCTGCTGTCCGACGCAACGGCTTTCAGATCACCGCTCCGCCATTCGGGCTGATCACCTGCCCGACCAGATAGTGGTGATCGCCGGCCAGATGAACGACGGTGGCCGCGTATTCCTCGGGCGTGCCAAGGCGCCCCGACGGAACCATCTGCCAGAGCCGGTTGCGGGCCTCGTCGCCGATCGCGCCGAGGTACGCGTTGAACTCGGGCGTCGCCACCCCGCCTGGCGCCAGCACGTTGACGAAGACATTCGCGCCGGCCACCTCCGCTGCCAACGCCTTGCTGAACGCGACCACCGCGCCCTTGGTCGCGCTGTAGTGGGGACTGTGCGCGCTCATTGCGCTGATGCCTGCAATCGAGGCAACATTGACGATCCGCCCATAACGCTGGGGCTCCATCAGCTTGAGCGCCGCACGCGTGCAGTAGAAAACGCCATGCACGTTCACGCCCCAGTAGCGATGCCAGTCCTCGTCGCTCATGCCGCTGGTGAAGCCCAGCGACTGCCTCGGCACGGGCGTCGTGATGTACGCGTAGTGCTGGTTGCGGCGCTGGGCATCGGCAGGTCGATTCGGCACGAGGGCTGCGTTGTTGACGAGGACGTGAAGCGTGCCGAAGCGCTCGGTCACCTGCGAAAACATGCGTTGCACGTCGGCACTCGACGACACGTCGCAGCGCACCGCGAGACATTGCGCGCCCTCGGCCTCCACTGCGGCGCGCGTCGCCTCGAGAGTCCCAGTGTCGACATCGCAGATCGCAACACTCGCGCCTGCCCTGGCCAGCGCGACCGCGCATGCCCGGCCAAGGCCGGGGCCAACGCCCGTCACGAGCGCCACGCGCTGCGCCAGCAGGCCCGCGGCCGCATGATATTGCTCGGGAGCGCTATTCATGATTGGACCTCCTTCAGTTTTGAGGTTGTTGCTGTGATGACCCGACGCACGCCTTCTCCGCCCCCCTATCGCCGGGTGCCGCTCGTGAGCGGGCACACCGCGCGAGTGCAAGGAAGCACGGCAACGACGCGATGGCGAACAGGTCGGTCCCAAGCAGAACCCACGTCAGCGGCGTATGAACACCTGCCTTCGCGAGACGGTCGCTCTGCGCGCCGGCAACATAATTTCCGAGGGCGAACGCGAAAAGGTTGATAAGCGTCATCGTCAGCCCCGTGATCGTCGAGCGCATGCGCGTCGGCACATGGCCCTGGATCACGCTGATGGCCGGCCCATAGACCGCAAGCGGCAGGAAGGCGCCCGCGCACATGCCCGCATAGAACAACGGGGAGCCCGCGGGCGCGAACCGGTAAGCGATCATCAGCGGCGCGCATACGGCTACAAGCAACACCATGAAGCTAGCGTGGCCGCCGGCGAAGCGCCGTGCGCAACGGTCACCTCCCGCGCCGCCGACGAGGGCACCCAGCGTGCCGAACATGATCTGCACGGCGCCGATGAGGCGCGTGATTCCCGCCGGGTCAAGTCCCCGTTCCCTCACGAGCCATAGCTGAGCAAACGAGAGGCCGGAAAATATCAGGTGTACGAGGACGAACCCCGTGATCGCCAGCTGCAACGCGGGGCTGCCACGCACCACGCCCAGCATCTCGCGCAGTTGCCCGGCGAATGGCGTGCCACGCGCGGCGGCCGCGTGTTGCTCGCGCTCATCCTTGAGGAACGCGAGGGCCACTGCCAATAGCGCACCGATCACGCCAAGCCCGTGGAACGTCGCGCGCCAGCCATAGACGGCGCCGACGGTACCGGCCAGCACGAAGCTCGAACCGACGCCGAGCGGGATGCCGATGAAGAACAGGCCGAGCGCCGTGGCACGCCGGCGCGCTGAGAAGACCTCGGCAAGAATCCCAACTGCCGCTGGCACCAGGGCCGCTTCACCGGTCGCCACGAGCAGGCGGGCAGCTACCAGTTGCCCGAAGCTGTGAGCGGAGCCGGACGCCGCCGTACATACGCTCCAGATGATCAGTCCCGCCGCGATGACGCGTGTGCGGCTGAAGCGGTCGGCGCAGGCGCCCATGACAATGGCCATGACGGCATAGCTCAGGACCCATACGGCGCCCACGAGAAGCCCGTAGTGGGCGTTGCTGATGCCAAGTTCAGCAACGAGACTCGACGAGAAGCCGAGCAGGATGTTGCGGTCGATCTGCGCGAGGATATGCGTGACCAGCAATGTCGCCAGTACCGCACGAGGGTAGTTCTTCCATGCCATGCATGTCTCCATGAACCGCATCGCCGCAGCGGTGTCGTGTCACGTGCTTCATCAACTGGGTGTGTGGCTGCGAGGGGGCCAGCCCGCTTCACAGCCCTGTGTGCATTACGCCGCGATCTGGAAGCCGCGCTGGCCGGGGCGGCGATTCGGCCTGTAGCCCAGTGCGTCCAGGGTCTCGTCGACGCTGCCGTAGTGCTCACCGATCCGGTAGATACGGCGCGCGTCCTCGCCGCTCGCCACATCGCGGTGCAGTTCGCGGGCAACGCGGACCATCTGCTCGACCTGCTGCACCGAGGTCATGCGCTCGCCTGCCCTGCCCCAAAGGTTGTCCTCGATGCCGACGCGCACGTGCAGGCCCATCGCGATGGCCATCGTGTTGAGCGGCAGCACGTGGCGCATCAGGCTTTCGACGGTCAGCACGGTGTTTTGCGGGCAGCGGTTGATGAATTCCATCAGGTTGCGCGGGTTGGGGCCGTCGGCCCCGCCGCCGATGGCGACCCAGTTCAGCACCAGCGGACCGGTGTAGTGCCCGCGCCGGATCAGCCGCTCCACCGTCTCGAGCTGGCCGACGTCGCCGAGCATGAAGTGCGGCTGGATGCCGGCGGCCTGCAGGCGCTTCAGGTGCTCCTCGACGAACGCCGGGCCCGACGGGATCCACATTTCCTTGTAGGCCTGGAAGTAGGCGGGGTGGCCCATCGAAGTGTCACCGCAATCCTCGGCGGTGAGCAGTTCGGTGACGTTCATCTGGTTGGTGTTGATGGCGATGGTCACCTGGTCCGGCGTGGGCGTGAGCGCGGCCAGCATGTGGCGCGTGTCGTCGTTGAGCCACTTCGCGGCCTCACCTTCGCCTTCGGGCGCGAACGAGATCGAGCCGCCCACCTGCAGCACCATATCGGGCACCGCCTCGCGCAGGCGCGCGAGCATCTCGTTGAACTTCGACAGGCGCTTCGAGCCCTTGCCGTCTTCCTCGCGCACGTGCACATGGAGCACGGTCGCACCGGCGTTGTAGCAGTCGACGGCCTTCTGGATCTGGGCGTCCATGCTCACGGCGATGTCATCAGAGTCGCTCGGCAGGAACTGCGGGCCATAGGGCGCGACCTGGATCACGAGCTTTTCCTGGTTCTCGGGCAGGAGGGAGTCGTCAAGGAATTGCATGATGGTGTCCTTCTGGATTCGAATGTTGTTCGCTTGTGGTGGGTTTGTGCACAGCTCTCAGGTCGAATGCTGTTTACTTCTGGTGGGTTTGTGCGCGGCTCTCGTGTAATTTCGCTTCCTCAATCAGGATCGGAGCCGCCAGGCTCATTGTGTGGATCCCGAGCACGGAGACACACTGCAGCACGGCGGTGATTTCATCTTTCGTCGCGCCCAGTTCGAGCGCCTTGCGAATGTGGCGCCGCACGCCCGGTGCGTACATGTGCGTGCAGGAGGCGTCGACGGCAATCGCGATGAACTCGATCGTCTTCGCGTCGAGCGCGCCGGAGAGCATCGGCGCGGTGCCCATCGCCATGAACTTCTCCGTCCAGGCGGCATCGAGTTCCGCAAACGGCTCCCAGTTCGGGTTCCAGTTGCCGCTCGCACGCAGCGCATCGCAAATCGGCGTTGCCGTGGCGTCGTTCGTATTCATGGGAAGACTTCCTCGTTCCATATTCATTGTGTATAGAGACTTGCACCTCACGCCTTGGCGTGGCTGTGCGGGACATATATGGATTTTAGGAAGGCGGCTTCGGGAACGCTTGACTTTGCGGGCCAATTTATTAACATTAGGGGACAACACGGGAAGACCCTGATGCCGAAACTTGTCCGCAGTGCGAGCCTCACCCACTACGCAGAAATTGCCCGCGCGTCCGGGCTCGACCCCTTTCTCATGCTCGCAGAGGTCGGGTTGCCGGCTGACAGCCTGAGGAATGCCGACCTCAAGATTCCGGCCGAGAAGGTTGCGCTACTGCTCGAGCTGTCGGCTCAGGAGAGCGGGGTCGAAACGTTCGGGTTGCGCATGGCGGAGACACGCCGGGCGTCGAATCTCGGACCCCTTGCCCTCGCGGTGCGCGACGAGCCGACGCTGCGCCACGCGCTGAATGCCGCAGCGCGCTACAGCCACCTGCAGAACGAGGCGCTGTTCATCAGCGTCGAAGAAGAAGGGAACACGGCGATCATCCGGGAAGAACTGCTGGCGAGTGAAGGCGTGCCGGTGCGTCAGGGGGCCGAACTCGCGCTCGCGGTCATGTTCCGCCTGTTGCGCTTTTTCCTCGGCGACGAGTGGCACCCGAAGTCCGTCTGCTTCACGCACGGCCCGCCCTCCGATCGCACGGTCCATGCGAGGGTCTTCGGGCCGCACGTCGAGTTCGGCCACACGTTCACGGGTATCGTCTGTGATGCCAACGATCTCAAGCTGCCGCTGCCTTCGGCCGATCCCGTCATGGGCCAGTACGTACGCCAGTATCTCGGCAGCGAAGCGGTCGATCTCACGCTGTCCGATGACGTGCGCAAACTCGTCTTTCTGCTCCTGCCACAGGGTCGTAGCACGATCGACACGGTTGCGCGGCATCTGGGCATGAGCCGTCGCACGATGCACCGCCATCTCGCGGCGGAAGGCGTGACCTTTTCATCGATCCTGGAGGAGGTGCGCGGCGTACTGGCGCTGCGCTATCTGGAGCGGCGTGAGCGGCCATTTTCCGAAATCTCCGGCTTGCTGGGATTTTCGGAACCGAGCGCATTCACGCGTTGGTTCAGAACGCGGTTCGGACGCAGCCCGAGCCAGTTCGAGACGTCTGCGAAGCATCCGCGTGCGAAGCGGAGAACGGGCTAGCCATCGGCCGGTTACCGGCGTGAACGCGAGATCGTCGAGCCGCGCCCGCACCCAAGGCCGGGCGCGGCCCGGACCGCAGATTCAAGGTGGCGGCCTGCAAGCCGCCGCCCCCTACTTTTTCAGCGCAGGCAACGCGGACGGATCGAGCTTGTTGCCGGTCTCCTCGTTGTAGCGCCGCACATACTCCTCGGTGAGCTTGCGCACCGCGCGGCCGATCTTCCGGTAGTCCGACTCATTGAGGTTAGCAAGCGAGACTCGCCCTGACGGATGCGGCGTGCCAAAGCCCATGCCCGGCAGCAGCACCACGCGCGCCTCTTTGGCGAGACGGAACAGCAGTTCGTTGGGCTTCACCCGCTTGAGCAGCCAGTCAACGAAGTCGCGCCCGAAGCGCCTTTCGCCCATGTACTCCATGTCGAGGATCGTGTAGTAGTCGACCTGGTTCGGATCGCCCTCTTCGCAGGGAATGCCCATTTCCTCAAAGAGCGCGCGCTTGCGATGGCGGATCAGGCGCTTGAGCGCATTCTTGTACGCGTCGGGCGTATCCATGAGGGAGAACAGCACCATCTGCACCTGCTGCGCCGCCGCGCAAGCCCGTGCCGACATTAAAGGTTGTGTTCGCTCTTGAGGATTCCAAACGGATCGAACAGGAACACAGACGCTGAAGAGTACGTGTCGGCACCGCCGACTAGTGTCCCAATAAACGGGAGAAGATATTCGGGGTCCGGCCGTGCTATGACGTGTCATCAACTTCGGCCATAGACATAGACAGGATCATCGCCGCTGGTTAAACCTGTCTACGGCCCCCGCAAACTGAGTGAGGCGGCTTGCGCCGACCGCATCTCGTTAGATGCGCTTAACCGCACTGATTGGCAGTGTCACACTAATTTTGAATCCCCCTTCCTGAGTATTTGCGAATCTCGCGCTCCCGCCCAACTGCCTGACACGCTCCCCTATGCCAAGAAGGCCAAATGACTTCTCCTTTTTTGGCTCATCCGGATTAACGCCAATGCCGTCGTCTTCAACGTTAATCTTGCACTCGCCCCCCACAACCTCGATGCTGACGCAAACGCGGGTGGCGTGGGCGTGCCTGGCCACGTTAGTCAGGGCCTCCTGCACGATACGAAATATCGCGGTGGCGGCCGTCTCGTTGAACTCCAGGTCCCCGATATTCAGACGCGTTTGGACGTTGACCCGAAAGCGTCGGCTGAAGTCTTCAGCGAGCCACTCGACTGCGGGCACCAGCCCGAGGTCATCGAGCAGAGTCGGACGAAGATCAGCCGCGATGCGTCGGACCGCCGTCATCATTCCGTCGATCTGCGAAGCAAGCGCGTGAGCCTTCTTCGCGTGGTCCGGCATCAGCACTCCAGATTCAACCGCGCGCTCGTTTTCAGCAGCGTACAGCTTGAGCGCCGCCAGTTGCTGCCCGAGATCGTCGTGCAATTCCCGGGCAACGCGTGCCTTCTCGGCCTCGCGAGCACGTTCAGCGGCGGTAGCGATTTCCACTGCGCGCTCCAGCTCATTCAAGCGCCGGCGTTCGGTGAGATCGCGCGTGACCTTGCTGAAGCCCTGCAGCGTGCCGGAACTGTCCCGGATCGCCGAGATCACCACGTCCGCCCAGAAGCGGGAGCCGTCGCGCCTCACACGCCAGCCTTCGGACTGCGCCCGGCCTTCTGCTGCTGCCGTGGCAAGCAGCTGCTGCGGCAAACCAGCCGCCTGATCCTCGGGCGTATAGAAAACGGAGAAATGGTGGCCAAGGATCTCATCCGGTGCATACCCCTTGATTTTCCGCGCCCCGCTGTTCCAGGAAATGACGATACCAGCGGTGCTCAGCATGAAGATAGCGTAATCCTGTACGCTGTCGATCATCAACCGTAGCTTCTCTTCGCTCCGACGCAGTCTGGCCTCGTAGAGAAGACGTTCGGACGCATCCAGCGCAACGGCGGCGAACCCCGCCAGGTCGCCTTGACCATGACGCTGCGCGCTGACGACAACATTGGCCCAGAATCGGGCGCCGTCCTTGCGGACGTGCCAGCCCTCATAGCGGGTCTGCCCCTTCGACGCTGCGGAGAACACGGCGTCCATCGGCTGTGCCCCCTCAGCGAAATCAGGTGCAAAAAGGACGGTCAGCGGCTTGCCTACAATTTCCCCGGCGCCGTAACCTGTGACACGTTCCGCCGCGGTATTCCACGTTTCGATGCAGCCGTTGGAATCCAGCGTAAAGACTGCGAAATCCCCGTCGAGATCCAGCATTAGCTGGAATCGGTCCCGCGCGTTTTCCAACCCGCCCGATGTCGGTGCTTCGTCAGGATTTCCTGCACATTCTTCGCTGCTCATTGCTGCCTCCACTACCGGACACCGACGGGCCGATTCGAATTTTCTCGATACACGCAGGTCAGCAACCGGTGATAGACGGTCGCGCGGGATCAATCCATTATGCAACTGTCTCACAAACCCAGGCACCTCATGCTCACAAGCGCATGGCTGCAAGAGGAGGGAATCGTAGAGTGGTAAGTGCGGGCTCCGCCTTGAAGCCATTGATTCCGCACCATGCAAGAACGCAGCCGGGGTCAGAATTCGCCGTAGTGTCAAATTCGCAGTTCATGTAGACGCATGTCACCCTCAGCACGGTTCTCCGACACGTCGTCAGCTATGCGCAACGTCGCAGACAGCAGTCATGCAGGCTTGATATTCAACTGACTGATCAACTGACCGCGACGCGCTGGTTTCCGTTGTCCGTTCGGCTTCAGCTGGCCGCTGAACGTTGTACGAAGTGATTAACGAATGTGGCGCCGCGTCGCCGTGGCTGGGCACGGCAGGACCTTGCGTAGCCATGCTGCTCGCAGAGCGCGAGACTCAAGGTAATAGCACCTGCGCTCGCAAGGTAGCGTGCGTTGTGAGCCTTTTGGGCCGGTAGCCCTCAGAACCACCCAGGGCATATCAGCGCGACGAACAGGTACACAAACGTCGCGGCCGATAGCGCCGCGACACGCCATGCCACGGCGGTGTCCTCAAATGCGCTCGCATGGATCGACGAACACCACGCACAGCATCAGACTGCCCAGCCCGAGCGCAAACAGGATCGGCACCCA
This sequence comes from Paraburkholderia sp. J8-2, assembly GCF_905220195.1. Lineage (NCBI taxonomy): Bacteria > Pseudomonadati > Pseudomonadota > Betaproteobacteria > Burkholderiales > Burkholderiaceae > Paraburkholderia > Paraburkholderia sp. J8-2. The sequence goes on along the minus strand of NZ_CAJMZA010000022.1, from coordinate 28,660 downwards.
GACGACCAGATTCATGATGCGACTCCCCGTCTCTCAGTCTTGCGGCCGGGCGCTCCCCTGCGCTTTTTCGCACAGTGTTCACGCCTCTCCGGCAAGGTGAATAGGGTATAGGGCGGGGCAGATAAAAATTGCGTAAATCCGGAGGGAGTTTGTGCATAGGCGGGATATACGGCGACGCTGTGAGTCGCGATCGGGCGTTGCCTGACGCCACAACACGCTGAACTTTTGCACCATATTTACGGGCATCACTCTACGCTACTCGCAGAAGATCCACGGATCGATCATCGTGCTTCCGCCCTCACGCCATATTGCGGATTCCACTTTCCAACGAGAGCAATCGTGCTCAAAATACTGATTCCCATCTTTGACCGCCGCGGTGCTGCCGAGGCTGCGCGTCACAGCGCTTTCCTGTTCGCCGAGCACTGCGTTGCCGAAGTCGAAATCGTCGAGGTGCTCGAAGACGTCACGATCGAACGCACCAGTGCGTTCTGGTCGGAAGATGAGTTACGGGAAAAAAGCCAACGTTACCTGAGTCACGCACTGGGCGAAACCTGCGCAATTCTCGCCGATGCCGGGGTCCCGTACACCGCAAGCTATATGTGCGGCCCGTTCGTGCGAAGCGTGTCCCGATGCGTCGAGCGAGGCCATGCCGATATCGTCGTCGTCGACGCGAGTCATCTCGGCATGCTGAGCAAACTCGGCATGCTCGTGAAACTTTGGCGGCTTCGCACGACACCCGTCACGCTACTAAATTAAGGCGCCAGCCCTGGCCGAGTGCCAGGAATGCTTCCTCCGGGCCGTAACAGGACGACGACAGGCCATCGGCGCCCAGCCCTACCTAGGCCAGTAACGGCGTGACGGCTATCGCGTGCCGGGTGCGCGGGTCGAGTGGATCGAGCGGCGCGCCGGCGATAAGGCGCCAGACTTCGTGCAGGGTGGCCATGGCTCCTCCATGACAGAGGCAAACCATCAAATCATGATGCCAGAGTCAGTGCGTAAGGTTGGTAGGTGCCAATCCCGAAGGGGGTAATCGCCCCTCTTCTCATTCATGAGACTTACAACTTACCTTGCACAACGAAAGATGCTGCAGTGAAGGCGATGCGAAGGTATCGGATTGTGCTTTCAATCCTGCTATGGCCAAGCCCCGCCCGGAGATTCTTCGTTCGTTTGTAAATCAGGGTTGCCTTCGTACAGCACATCGAATGTGTGCCGTACGCTGTCGGATCAAGCCCCGCCGCATCCGCCCATCGACTCCCACCGCCCTCGGGTAAGAGGTGACCTGCCCGGCACTTCACATACGGTGGTGCCGATTGCGTTTCACAGGCCGAGTTTTCGTTCGCTCATCCACTTCACGATCGATGGATCGCGATGCGAGAAGAAACTGCTTTTACCCGTTTCCAGCATTGCGACGGCCTGCATGTCTGCCTCGGACAATTCGAAGTCGAAGACGGCCAGGTTTTCCAGCATGCGCTCCTTGCGCACCGATTTCGCGAGAGCGACGATACCTCGTTGAACCAGCCATCGAAGCACAACCTGCCCAACCGTTTTGCCGTAGCGCTGCGCAATGGCCACCAGGTGCTCGTTCTGAAAGAGGTTGTTTCGTCCTTCAGCAAAGGGCGCCCAAGCCTCCGGTTGCACGTCAAGCTCACGCATGAAATCGATGCTTTCAGCCTGCTGGTGGAAGGGGTTGACTTCGATCTGGTTGACGGCTGGCTTCACTTCATTGAACGCCGTGATGTCCATGAGGCGATCCGGCTGGAAGTTGCTCACTCCGATCGCACGCAGCTTGCCAGCGCGGTGCGCCTCCTCCATCGCTCGCCACGCCCCATGAACGTCCGAGAACGGCTGATGAATCAGAAACAGGTCGAGGTAATCAAGATCGAGTCGCCTCAGAGATTTGTCAATGGCCACGCGAGCGCGCTCATAACCAGCATCCTCGACCCACAGCTTGCTGGTGACGAACAGTTGGTCACGCGGTACTCCGCACCGTTTGAGACCTCGTCCGACGGCCTCTTCGTTCTTGTACGAGGCAGCCGTGTCGATCAGGCGATAGCCCGCCTGCACCGCGTCCAAGACGCATCGTTCACATTCCGCCTCGTCGGCGATCTGGAAGACGCCATACCCGACGATCGGCATCTTCATTCCATTGTTCAGGGTCACGTGCTGCATGGTCAGTCCTTGATGGGAGGGTCGATAGCGGCACGAGCTCTGCCGAAAATACGCCACATCGATAACAAGGGCAATTGCCCGATGTCCGTAACTTTATGCAAATCGGTTTCAAGTGAATAGGCGAATTAACCTTACATCAGTGTCAATTTTTAGTTGATACTGGTGGACCATGCGACGGTTCCACCCGCGCTTACTTGATCAGAAGAGTTCTCCATGTCCACCAATGACTTCAAGGCCATCGCGACGTTTGCCAGAGCCGTGGAACTCGGCAGTATCCGACAGGCTGCGCTGGCCCAAGGCGTAACGCCGCAGGCTGCCAGCCAGGCCATCGCACAGTTGGAACAGCATCTTGGAGTGCGCCTGTTACACCGGACGACGCGGAGTCTGGCCCTAACCCAGGAGGGCCAACGGTTCCTTGAGAACACACTGCCCGCCCTGGCGATGCTGGACAGAGCGCTAGCCTTGGCGCGAGAGTCCAAGGATGAGATTGCGGGACCGTTGCGGATCGTTGGGCCAAAATCGTCGTTCGCCGCAATCCTCATGCCGTTGCTCGACGAATTCTGCCGAGAGCACCCCGGTATCCAGCCGGATGTCCAGCTCGACGACGGTATCGGCAACTGGGTGCTGGATCGCGTCGATGTCGGGTTCCGGATCGGGGCGTCGCCCGGCGAGGGCCTGATTGGTCGACAACTCTTCCCGATCCAGATGATCGTGTGCGCGGCGCCCAGCTACCTAAAGGCGTACGGCACGCCATCGACACTCGATGAGTTGGCGGCGCATCGATGTAGCGTGTTCCGGCATTCTGCCACCGGCAAGGTAGCGCCCTGGTACTTGACCGTAGAAGGCAAGCTCGAACATCGGCAGATGTCCCCCGCGTTCGCGACGAACGACGCGGAACTGGAACTGCAAGCCGTACTTGCTGGGCAAGTCATGGGGCAGCTCGCGAGCTTTTCGGCGGCACCCTATATCCGTGCGGGACGACTGCAGCCGGTTCTCGTGAAGCACATGAGCGCGCACATCGGTTTGCACGTGTACTACGGCAGCCGCACGGCTCAGCCCAAACGTGTACGAGCATTCCTGGACCTCGCCCTCTCTCGTCTCCTTAACTGCAGCGACTATGTGCTTGCTGACAAAGAACTCGCCCAGTTTGAGTCGCGTTCTCGACGGTCCAGCCGCGTTCGCTAGTAGCTCTGGTTTATGAAGAACGAATCCGGCACTTTCAAATCGAACGGCCGTAGTCGACTGTGAACCCGTTGTTCGATGTGAGCGATCCGAAGTCTGACTTCATTCACCACATATACGGTACGCAATCTGGCCATACCAGCCCTCGCTGTTGCCGCTTCCAAAGTTGTGCTGATAGCCGCCGTGCCCGTACGGTTCTCCGTGTTTGCCCGCCGCGGCGGTTACCGCGTACGCCTCGCACACCATGCGTCGCACAAAGGCTTCATTGATTTGCCGCCGAACGAAGAACCTCCGCGCGGTGCAGTTGCCGCTCGGCCATACCAAGCTCGAAAGCACAGTTCGCTACCTCGGCATTGAGGTGGATGACGCTCTCCAAATGGCGGAGTAAACCGAAGTTTGAAGGTGAACTGGCCAGCGAGCAGACACTCGTCGGCCACAAGCGGCCAGTGGCCGCTCCCAATGTGCGGACGTTGAACTGTCAGCTCCGCACCCCGTAAGCTGCCCATGACATGACGTCAAAGCGAATGGCAGCAAGGGGGTACGGGCAACAATTACCTGATCCCAATCAACTTTTTGCCAGTTCGCCCTTACGCGCACTAAGCCTGACTGCCCCAGCTGGTTGTTGCTTGGGCACCGCATTCATCGTGCATAAATCCCGTCATAATTCAGGTAAAGAAAAGATTACGGGGTAATGATTCGATGGCGCAACGGGAACCTGCGCTGAGCACGGTTTACGCAGAATGGTGGACAAGGGTGGAGTGGTTCGGAGCGCTTATCCTGGTTTTCACCATGATCAAGGCAGCGGGGACGTGGCTCTTTGTGCGAGAGCTTCGCCGCAGGCAACGTGCGGAAGCTTTGATGGAGCGCATGGCGCATCGCGATTCGCTCACCGGACTGGAAAACCGCGGCACGTTCGATGAAGTTCTGGAAATGGAATGGAAACGCGCCCGGCGCGATGGAAAGCCGCTCTCCCTTCTGTTCATCGACATCGACAGGTTCAAAGCCTACAACGATCACTATGGTCATCAGGCCGGCGACGTCGCATTGAAAACGGTAGCTAGACAAATATCCAAGTGTATCGACAGACCAGGCGACCATGTCGCGCGATACGGTGGCGAGGAATTCGTCGTCGTATTGCCGGATACGGATACCGCTGGCGCGATCCTGATCGCGGAGAGAATCCGGACCGCAATTTTTGACCTGCATGTTTCGCATTCGCAAACGCCAACAGGGTTTCTAACGGTGAGCGTTGGAATATCTCCAAAAGCTATCGCGACAGTCACCTGTGCCGCCGACCTTCTGAAAACAGCCGATGCGGCGCTGTACGAGGCCAAAGGCCTGGGGCGCGACCGCGTGTGCGTGGTGCAACAGCCTGAAGCAGAGCTGACCTCTTGAAGCCCGCGCCTGTTGACCAACGAGTCGCCCCCCGCGCTTGCATTAGTGGGCAAAAAGTAAGAACGCTGCGGTATTTGAACCGGTGCAGCGGGCACGAGCGGGCCATGAAGCGACGGTCGCCACCCAGCGGCCAAAGGCCAGAGTTTGTCCAGACGCGACCATCGATGATTCCTATGATAGGCGCCACTGGCGCGGGAGCTCACCGTGAGAAACATCGACGCCGCGCAATAATGTAACCTCGCTGCCGCGTGATGTTGGGGCGATTCTCGTACCGAACGTTGATGCAAATCAAGCGCGCCCGGGTTGCCGTCCCGATAATTCTCGAAGGGGCACGGTGGGCGTCGGTAACTCCACGCGTGAGCCGTTACCTCGCATCAGTATTTCCCCTTTGAAAAGGAGTGCATGATGCAAATCTCACGCCGTCACTTCATTATTGTCGCCGCATCTCTCGCGTCAGCGTCCGTGCTCCAAACTGAGTCACGCGCGGCTTCCCCAGAAGTCTCTGAGAGCGACCCCACCGCCCAGGCCCTCGGCTACAAATCTGACGGCGCGACTGTCGACACCGCCAAGTACCCGAAGTATCAGGCAGGGCAAGCCTGCGCCAATTGTCAGTTCTATCAGGGCAAGTCAGGCGAGACGTCCGGACCTTGCACGGTGTTTGCTGGCAAACCGGTCAGTGCCAAGGGTTGGTGTAGCGCTTATGTGAAGAAGGCTTGAGCGGCGCTTTAGGGTGTGGATAGCGGACCTAAAATCCCAGTGGAGGGGAATGCAAAGGCAAGTCCACATCGCGCAAGCGATGCTCGACGCTGACGCGGTCATCAAAGCCATGTTGTTTTGGGCCACGCGGCGTGCCGAAGCGAAACCCGTGTCACCAGGACGCAGCCCACAAATATAGAAACAGTGTGTCGTTGGAACTTGCGTTGCGTCCGTTACCATCGTAGTTGGTGCTCGCGCCAAGGTATTTAGTGAAATGCGTGTACTGCAAGCCAATGCGAAGGTATTGCACCGGGATCCAGAAAATCTCGGGTGTCCAGCCCTGCGTATTCGGGGAAAAATTCGCGCTGCCGGCGTAAGCGACGCTGTCTGGACTGCCCGTCGTATTGAAAAAGGAAAGACTTATGCCGTATTTGTTCTGGTAGACGTACGACGCCTTAAGCCGCAGGCTGTTCAGATTCCCCGACGTGCTGTCGCCCAATACGAAATTGTTCGGGTCGTGGATGTTCTCTCTTACATAGAGCGCCTGTGCGGTGATCGTATGCGGGTCGAGGATGTACTCATACTGGGCGTCCGCGCCAATATCCCGATAGCGGGTTACGCCCTGTACGAATATCGGGAAAGAGTTTGCGTCGTTGGGATAGACGTCCACGTTTAACCCGAACGCGCCTAGCATGACACTATGCGGGCCCCAGTCGCGGGTAAAGGCGATTCGCGCGTAAGGGTTGTACCCGCGCAGATAGATCTGCGGGTGAGCGGGATCGCCCGCACTGTTGCCATGGCTCAGGAAGGACCAGATGCCATCGGCCGTTTTGTACGCCGTCAATTCCGCGTAGATCGTCTTGTTCCAGTACAGGTAGCCACCCATGCCTACGACCTGTTGGGCCAATGCCCCATCGATGATCGGCAGGTTCTGGATGCGAGCGACCGGGCTAATGGTCGAAGAAATGTAGGGATAGCTCCATGCAGGGGCGCTATTCCAGACGTCCTGCACGGTCGGATTGTTATGCAGGGTCAGGCCGAGTATCAGGTCGCTGGCGTCCCCGATGATGCTGTCCACAAAACGGAAGTCGGTGTTGTCCGATCCCCACCGCCCCTCCCACTTGCCGTCACCGTTCTGGTGATCGTAATTCGAGTACGTGAACTGGGCGAATCCGCCGATATGATCGGTAATCTTCCCCGCGAGGAAAATACTGGCCGAATCGAACATCGGAAGGCCGTTTTTGGGATTGATGGGCATCCCGTTGGAGTCGAGGTTGTTTCTGGTGTTACTCAGATCGACAGTGGCCATTGCGGCCAGCGGAATCGTGCGTTGGCCAAGGGTATAGCCATTCAACTTGAACCAGCGACCATAGGGTGTCAGTTCAGGAAATTGTCCGCCCGCGTGACACGCCACGCAACTTTGTCCCGTCTGTCGCGCGAATATCGGCAACGCGTGGGCTGCAGAGGCCTGGAACAGGCAAAGCGCCGCCAGTACAGCGATGCAGGCGCGACGGAACAGGCCCCAGGATGTTCGGTCGTGCGCAAGCGCGGGCGTCATGATCGTTTCTCCGTCTGCGGTGTCGCACCGCGTCGCACTTTTCCTTAAGGAAACCTTAAGACTATAGACAGCGAAGGTGAGTCATTTGGCCACGAATGAATCTTGCTGCGCCTTGCCAGTGACGCATTGACCGAGATCAACTGACGGACGGAACAGCTCGTTTGGAGTCCGCCGATCCGCAAAGCGGGGGAAAACTCATCTGGATTGCAGATAGACGGCCACGGCCCTGGCCTGTTCGTCATTCAGGGTGTGCGCCACTGCGCTCATCACGGGCGCATTGCCACGCGTGCCATTTTTGAAAACTTCGATCTGATGCAACAGATATTCCTTGTGCTGCCCGGCCAGCCGCGGGAATGTGCCAGCTCCCTGAGCCTCGGCGCCATGGCATGTCGCGCAAGCCGGCACGCCCTTATCCGGCACGCCGTGCTCGAAGATCTCCTGCCCCTTGGCGGTCAAGCCGGCATCTCCAGTCGCGCCTCGTGTTGCCGGCTGGTGGGAAAAATAGTCGGCCAGTGATTTGACCGCGGCGTCATCCAGCAGTGCAGCCATGCCCCACATGTAATCGCGGGCTGTGTTTTCGCCACGCGCGTGCTCGCGGAATCCCTTCAACTGGGCTTCAATGTATTCGGGCGTCTGCGCATTGAGCTTGGGAAACATCGGCGATTCGCTACGCCCGCCCACACCGTGGCAGCCGGAACAAATCTGCATGGCAATGCGGGCGCCGTCCTCGCTCTGTGCGAGGGCTGGCGTCAACGTGAGGCCGGCGGCGGCAAGCAACGCGATCACGGGCAGTCGTGTACCGAGGATCATTTATTATCTGCGTTGTCTTCAAGTCGAACGGATGGAAGATGTCAACCTGTCCGGTCAGCGTAGGATATTTTAGGACTCGACACAAAGGGAAAGTCAAAGGCGGACACGTTGTCCCGCACACGCGACCGGTGCAGGTACGTGGCCTCAGGCAGCGGCGCCTGAGTGCGAATCCCAATGATTTCGATCACGATCAAGGTGGTGAGCGAAGCGCTTTGGCATGACACACCCCTCCAAACAGGCTCAGCCTGTTCGTTTTCGCGGTGCAGCAGAAACTGCCCGACCGTCTCGTGTGCGCTCGGCGGACAGCCGTGACCATCGGCGGACGCCAAGCATATTACGCGATTGCCCGGTTCGGCCGAGCATCAGCCGGCTGGTGGGGGTAGAGCAAATGGCCGTTATACCTTTGTAACCGGGTGGTGGGACTTCGCCCGGTCGGAGAGCAGTTCAGGGTCGGCTGCGGCCGACCGCATCGGGCAGCGTTCGGCCATCTACAGTCAACTCCCACGTGTCTATGGCGACGTTCGAGCGTGGCTTGAGATCGAACAGAGGGCTTTCACGCATTCCGTGTATTCGTCACGTCTTGGCCGAGCTGCAGCCAATTGCCGTGATTCAAATGGGCAGGAGCAGCTTCAAGCTGGCGCCAATCAATACAACGCCCAGCAAGACACGAATTTGACGAGCCGATAGCCAACGGCTGCCTAGCCTAGGATGCTTCTCCCATCTGCGGTATCACGCAGTCATATTTTTCACACGTAGTCAGGAATGCATATCAAGTGTTGTTAAATAGTGGTAAATGAACAAACAGGCTCAAGAGGGACGTATTATGTCGAATTTCGGGGCGCCTCATTAGCCCGATCGGCCTGCGTTTGTCGGCCAAGGCTAACGACCGTTTTTACAAAAAAATACAGTGGTCAAGGTCCCATCTAGTGCTGCCGAGCAGAGTCGTTCGCCCGCCGCTTTTGCAGGCGCGTGATGGGTCCCGTAGCGTGGGTTCGTGACGTCACAGACATGGCAGGCGCCGTCGAAATCGTGTGGCAGAGGCGCGTCATCCCTCGCCCGCTAGGGCATTGCTTATCGGAACCCGCACCTGCTGCATGAGAGGCTGCAGGCCGTGATCGCGCAAGAGCCGGTTGACGTGGGAATACGAATAGCAGACGCCAAACTCGCGCTGTATGAAGCTGCGCACCAGTTCGGTTGTCCAGCAATCCTCTGCCAGTCCCTGAAGCTTTGGCACTTGCCTGATTGCACTGATCAGCCGGTCAATGCCGTCAGAGGGGAGTTGCTGGCGACGACCGACGTCACCGAGCCTCAACAACGCTTCCGGACCGCCTTCCATGAAGACTTGATGGTAACGCCGCGCCGTCGTGCGACTCAGGCCAAGTTCCGTCGCAACGCACGCGATACCCATGCCGGACGCGAGCATTTCCGCCGCCCGCGCGCGGCGATCCGACCACGGAGGGCTGGGAATCTTGCCGTTTGCACTCATGGATCATTCTCTCACTGTATATTTGGTCTGGTGACTGGCCGCAAACTTCCCCCATTATCCAGAGTAAGCCGTAGCGGGCCACGGAGGCAAAAACTGGTTTCGCATGACGAATAATGTGAATCCGTTACGGTTTGCACGGGCAGTCGGTCTACGGCCGGCACAGCACGGGTTAATTTCTGCGAGCGCAACGCGCGACGAGCCAAACCTTCTAAACGCGAGGCCGTGAGGTCGATTCTGCCAGCGTGGCCCCGCATTTATGCAGCGATTGGCTACTTGCGTCCAATGCGGTTGAACATGCGTCGATCCAAATCTGGCAGCGCGAAAGCGGCGCGTGCTGGCTCGCCTCACCGATTGCGTTAAGTGAGCGCATCAATTGCGGGGCCGGCCCTTGGCGTGCACCCCCGCGCGATCTGCCTGAAGGCGCTTCAGGCGGTCGCACAGATCCGCAACCTGCCGCTCCAAAATCAAGTCGCCAAGGCGTGCATCCAATATCGCACTGAGCCTGGATTTCCAGTACGCGGGGTCATCGACTGACACGCGGGCGCAAAGGTGTGCACGTGTATGCTCAAGGACAGAAATGGCAGCCTCGATGTGCGACAGTTCACGTTCCAGTTCAGTGTAAGCTTTCATGCTCATCTATACCTCACAGCGATTGGATGTTAACGAATTCCGGCGGCCGCCTGTCGACGATATTCGGAGTCAATCTCAAGTAGCAGCGCAACGGAAGGCTCCGCCATCGCTGTCGCGTTGCCACGAAGATAATTGCGGCGGCCTCTGTCCAGAATCTCACCGACCACGGCCCGAATGGCCGCGGCCCGCCGCGAGCCAACGCCAGCGAGCGCAGCAAGGCGGCCGTCTCGTGACGCGACTTCGAGCCCTTTTAGCGTATGGATGCCGAGCACGTCACGGATGCGCGCGTCGAGCGCGGGCCCTATTCCCGGTATGCACTGAAAGCCCTCGCCGGACCTTACCCCGGCACGCAGCCGCCGCAACTCCTGCCAGTTCCCTGTGATCAGCATCTCCTCAATCGCCCCCGCAATTCCAGGACCGATATGCGGAAGTGCATCAAGCGCCTGCGTCCCGCCGGTGTCAAACAGCTCGCGCACGCCGCCTTCCAGTTCGCCAATCGTTCGCGCCGCTGCGCGATACGCGTTGGCGCGCCAGCGAATCGTGCCCTCGGCCCCCAGGAGTTGCGCGGCCTCTGCCAGGCAGAAGGCGATGTGCTCGTTGTCGCTATGAGGACGAAATCGTTCGGAGACCACGCTATATTCAGCCCTGGTGGGTCCAGTTCGCCCGCGCTACCGCTTCGCCGTCCCGGTATTCGATCGAAAGCTCACCATGGTGCGCCCGCAGCATGGCCGAACCCAGCCTGCGCAGCATGTGCGGACCGGAAGTTGTGACGCGCACGCCGCGAGGTTCAACGTTGATGCCGGTGATGCGCTCCATCGGGTGGCACTCTTTTTCGTGCTGCGCCTCGTTCGACAGGAACGAAATAATCTGGGCGAGATGTTTGTGCAGGTAGCCGCACGAGTCTAGCCACAGTTCCCCCGCTGGCGCATGCTCGAGAATCCTTCGGCAGGCCGGGCACAGTAGCTGGCGCGTCACCCGCGCAGTGGCGCTCCAGATCCATCGGCCGCTTTCGTAGACGGCTCCGCATTCGCGGCAGCCAGTACCGTTCATCACACGCAAAGGCATGCGATGGCTGTCTTCACTGTGCGAGTGCATGCTCTTTTCGCGCGGCGCGCCCGCCGTCGCCCGGTCATTGCCGTTTGGATTCATATCATATGAATACTGCAGAATCAGGTTATGAAAAGTACTTCGTACTCCTTTTCGATTGGCGAGCTACACGTGAAGAGGTGTCTGCACGCTACCCGTGCGCTCGCGGTTTTGCCCGCCGCGCAAGAGCACGATGTCCCGGTCCGTCACGATCCCTACCATGCGCTCCTGCCGCCCGAAATCGGTCACGATCAGCGTGCCCACGTGTTGCTCTGCCATCTGCTTTGCTGCCTCCTTCAGATTGCACGACATCGGAATGTGCACTGTCCCGTGGCTATGGCATTCCTCGACCTTCATGAATTCACCTCCTGCTGTCTGCGAGTGTGAATAGGCTGCCGTGCTTAACGGCCAGCAAACCATCCGTTCTGTATTTTCCCGTTCTGGGGGCCGACACATCCCGCGATCAGAAAATCATCATGCGCTCGCGCATCCAGACTATTGATTTCGATCAACGGCATAAGGACCGGCCTCAATCCACACAGGGCGTTTGCAAACGCCATATTTTCTGGCAGTACTTCATGCGAAACGACGAAACTACCGGCTGCGGTGATGGACCACGCGATATCTGGGCGAATGCTGGCCAAACTGGTCCATACTGATCTTAGTTGATGCCGTTCGACTCACGACAGCGTCAAGCTGATTCGATCCTGACGCGTGGCTTGCAAGAATGAAATCGTGAATCATTCATCAGATGAAATTGACATAGAGCCATAGAAATTGATACGGTTTCACCGAGGAGCTGCCATCCCGCGCCTGTTAAGGCGGCGGGGTGCGCTTCAGCCCGGAGGGATCACGACATGATTGAAGTAATCATTGCCGACGACCACACGCTCATGCGAGAGGGATTGCGCCGTATCCTCGAGGACGCGCGAGATTTCGAGATTGTTGGTGAAGGCTGGGACGGCGCATCCACTCTCGCTCTCGTACGCTCGCGCGATGCAAAGGTTCTTGTGCTCGATCTGTCAATGCCGGGGCGCAGTGGAGTGGATCTCATCAAGCAGATCAAGGAAGAGAAGCCCGCCTTACGGCTACTCGTACTGACGATGCACGCCGAGCAGCAGTACGCCGTGCGCGCGTTCAAGGCGGGTGCCTCTGGCTATCTCACGAAGGAAAGCGCGAGCACGGAACTCGTGGGTGCGGTGAGGAAAGTTGCGACCGGCGGTGTCTACATCAGCATGAGGATGGCCGAGCATTTTGCGCAAAGCCTGAATGAACCTGCCGACGCCCTGCCACATCAGCGGCTGTCTGATCGCGAATTCGAAGTCTTCCGCCGCATCGCTGCTGGACAGACGATCAGCGAAATCGCGCAGTCTCTCTGCGTCAGCGCCAAGACCGTGAGCACCTACAAGATCCGTATTCTCGACAAAATGCAGCTTCCGCATGAGGCTGCCCTTGTCCGTTACGCACTAAACCACAAGCTTCTGGATGACGAGGACAATCCTTAAGGCTTGCGCCGCGCTGTTCTTCCACATGATTGTAGGAATCACCCTACAAACCTTCCTCCCTGCGTACGGCATTTTCAACCGCCGCTGATTTGTTTCCGGGACGGCGCCGCCGATACTGTCTGCAAGACGATCCGATCCGCCCAAACGACGTGTCCGGACTCCGGACTTCCCCAGCACCATTCCTTCGGGGCAGCAACCAGTGAGCGGGGGGCGACGCCTTATCTGACGATGCGGCCGAGGGCAACGCGGCCGGCACCAATTGCCAGGTTTGTGAAACAGCGTGCGTGCGCCGCACGCTGAACTGGAGAGAGTCATGTATGCCGAGCACGTGTACGATCCCTCGTTGCCCACGCCATCGCAGATGCGCTGGGTAACCGACGCTACGAACCCTGACGCTAACGCTGTGCCTCTCCCGGCCGTATCGCCCGGCCCCGTGCGCTCGCTGCGGTCCGTCGACATGCCGACGAACCTGACGGTCACTGAAATCCAGCAGCTTGACTCTATCGTCCTCACGACCCGTCATGTCCGGTGTGGCGAAAAGCTGTTTCGCGCGCGCGATGTTTTCCAGAGCCTGTATACCGTGCGCACCGGGTCGTTCAAGACTGTCGTCCTGCATCGGGACGGCCACGAGCAGGTCACGGGGTTCCAGATTCCCGGTGATTCGCTCGGACTCGGGGGCATCTGCGCCGGCATGCACAACTGCGATGCGATTGCACTCGAGGACAGCACGGTCTGCGTCATGCCTTTCAGCCAGCTCGAATCACTGTGCTCCAGAAGTCATCGCATGCAACGCTATCTCCACCAGTTGATGAGCAGGGAGATCGTACGCGAATCGAGCCTCATGATGCTGCTTGGCACGATGACGGCGGAGCAACGGCTCGCGTTCTTTCTGCTCGATCTCGCTGCGCGCTTCAGGGCGCGCGGTTACTCCGGCACCCACTTCAACCTGAAGATGAGCCGCGAGGAGATCGGATGCCTTCTCGGCATGAAGCTCGAAACCGTGAGCCGGATGTTTTCCCGTTTTCACAAGGAGGGCATGGTCGAGCCGAACGGCAAGGAAATCCGCATCATCGACGCGGAGCGTCTCTCACGGGTATGATCTCAGGCAGCCCGGACAAGCCTGCCCAGCAGTCTTGCAAGTCGGCTGCCGCATTCGACGCGCACCTGTCTCGCAGCGCCCATTGTGCAGTTCACAGGCGGACTCCGCGGCACCTTTTCCCGTTACCCCAGGTCAAGGGTGCCGCACCAGGCAACGCGAGGTTACTGCCCCTCGGGGCATGTCCGCCGGTCGAAGGAGACGATCCATGCCCCGCAAAAGACTTCCCCCTGCTTTCACCGCATCGCGCTCACCTGGCCGCCCGCGCGCGGGCGCATTCCGCCTGCGGTTCATCGCGGTGTCTGCGGTTTCGACGCATGCCGCAATCGCACTCGCAGCGCTTCCTGAACCAACTGAACTCATCGAGCAGCAGCACTGCATGTTTTGCCACACGGCCGATGCACCCGCGCCGTTTCTCGCGCCTTCGTTCCACCAGATCGCAGAACGCTACCGCGACAAGCCCAACGCTCATACGCAGCTCGAAGAAAAGCTCAGGCGCGGCGGCAAGGCACACTGGGGCGACCTGCCCATGCCTTTGCCGGTCGAGCGCGGCGCACCACTTTCGGCTGAGGACGCCCGTACACTCGTTAAGTGGGTACTGAGCCAGTAGACCGGAAACATCCAGAGGAGCGTCTTTGGCGTTCTGCATGACGCTTCATCCTGGGACTTCAGACGTTTTCACATTTCATTCAATGGCCGCGCCGCGCGTGGCCGTCTTTCCTGGCCGAACGGGGAGCGCCCGCGAGTTGCAGCGTGCGCTCGGCGGCTTCGAATACCACCCGGATCGCGACGAGAGGATCTTCGTCAGTACAGTGGACCACAGGTTTGAGCTCCTCCGGCGCCATGAAAAGATCCAGGCGCACACCGTACGCCGCGCGATTGTCCTCGCAATGCAATGATTCGATCGCAAGATGACAGGATTTCAGCAACCCGCCAAACGGCTCGAGACGCAACAGCTGAACAGCGGCCTCCGCTTCTATATTGGCAGAGCCCGAAAAGCCCAGATAGACAATCTGCATTCCAAGTCCCATTGCCTCCCCCGACCTGGTCATCCTTTTCCCCGGGCCCATCAACGCGACTGCGCTTCGCTCTGAACGTTGTTTGCATGCCCGCTCCTGAGGTCGATTCCCGAAAGATCATCAGGGGAATCTCCCGACACCGCGATCGCCCTGGTTGCGAGACCTTCTTTATTTTTCAGGCGCACGGCTCATCCGCTGCCGAGACCTGCGTGATTCTGATCTGGGTGTCGACATCCGTTCGGGCCAGCGACCTGATCAATTCGGCATTTTAGATTTCGGTCCGATCCTGTTCCTCACCCGTGCCGCCCGCAAGCCAAGTCGTCGACGATCAAATTCAGGATAGGGTTCGGAACGACCGGCCTTTTGACGCATATCAACTCAATGAATACGGCACGCAGGTGCGACCTGCAAGGTCGCTGATGATCTACAGCCCGATGCGGCATTTGGACCCGCACGGCTCCCCAGTACCACTTTCAGCGTTACGTCTTCTCGACGTCGATGATTCATTACATAGAGCACGCCAGAATGAATTCCGTCACCTTCGGCACGACTTCGGTGCGAAAGCGCTCGCCGTTGAAGACACCGTAATGGCCCACGCCCGGCTGCAGCCAGTGAGAACGCCGCGGTGCCGGGATGTTTGGACAGAGCTCGTGCGCAGCCTCTGTCTGTCCTACGCCCGAAATGTCGTCATGTTCTCCTTCGACCGTCATCAGGGCAACCCGGCGTATCCGGGAGGGGTCAACCGGATGCCCGCGGTGAGTCATCTCGCCTCTCGGTAGTGCATGACGAATGAAGACCGTATCACAGGTCTGCAGGTAAAACTCGGCGCTGAGATCCATTACGGCGAGGTATTCATCGTAAAATTCCCGATGCCTTTGAGCCGAATCGTGGTCGCCTGCAACAAGGTGCTGAAACAGTCTCTGATGCGCTTGCATGTGCCGGTCGAGATTCATGACCATGAATCCGTAAAGCTGAAGAAAACCTGGATAGACATCGCGCAAGAAGCCAGGATTTGGAAAGGGCACTTTCGTAATCACGTTACGTCGAAACCACTCTAGCCCACGCTGTTCCGCAAGTCTGTTCACGGAGGTAGGGTTAATGCGCGTGTCTATCGGGCCACCCATCAGGATCATGGAGCGAGGCACCGCCGGATCGCCGGCAGCCTCCATGAGAGCGACCGCGGCCAGGACGGGGACCGACGCTTGACATACGGCCATCAGGTGAACGTCGCCTTTCAGGACGTGCAACATTTCGATCAGGTAGTCGATGTAATCATCGAGGTCGAAATGTCCCGCGATAATGGGCACCAGACGTGCATCCACCCATTCCGTCACGAAGACATCATGGCTCGGCAAGAAGGCCTGGATCGTCCCGCGGATCAGGGTCGGGAAGTGACCCGACATCGGTGCGACGATCAGAAGACGAGGCTGTGGCCGCACAGGGTCGTCAAGCAAGCGCTCAAAATGAATGAGGCGGCAGAAGGGCCGCTCCCAGAGCGGCGTAATACCCACGGGCACAGTCTGACCGTCGATGACTGTCGACGTAATGTCCCATTCCGGTTTCCCGTAGTGGCGGGTGGCGCGCTCGACCAGTTCACAGGTAGCGGCAACCAGTTTGCCCGAAAAGGTAGCCGCGAACGGGTTGGCGGGATGCTGGAAAAGGAATTGGCCGGCGCCGGCTAACGCTCGTGCGGGACTAAGCGCCGCATGCGCCGTTTCGTAGAGCCAATAGGCGGGCAGCGCGCGTGTCAGACCGCGCTCGCCGAAGTGCCCCGGCCCACTGCAATATTCTCCAATGATCGGTGCGCAGTCCGCTGGGTTTGGCCGGGGCGCAGCTTTCCGTTCTCTGGTCATCAACTGTCTCCTGTACTCCCACGTTCGCCTCGACCGATTCAATGGATCGAACGGATCTGTTTGAACAGTAGGACTGCGGGAACATCGGCAGGTTGATGCAGATCATCGCCCGGCAGGCGCGGAGCGGCGGCGAATGGCAGAGGCCAGTCCGCGTGCCGCGCCATGGTCCGTTCTGTCTCGACCGCCACATGTCTGCGTATTCACGCGGTCCCGGCAGCGGCAAGTTACTGGAACGCACATGCGCTGGCCGCTCCAGACCATACATGCAAGGGCACTCAAGCTTGCACGCCTTGCGCAGTGTTCGAAGCGCGGTTGTGAGGCGCCCCTGGTGCCCCGACGCACGGCTCGGTCAGGTGAAGCGCGTACCGATCGGGCCTGTAATCCCGATTACCGCTACACGGTTCGCTGCATCGAGCATGGCGCTGCACCTTGATCCTCTCTCCCGCGCCCGACATGGACTAAGACGTGTACGGCGCGATGGCGCGCAAGCTTGCCGCAATGGTATGCATACCGAGCGTTTGCGGCGCGTTCCGCAACATCCGGAACAGATCGACCGGCCGGGCTATGCGGCGCGCCACCCGTAAGCGGCACTCACGTACGTCGGGCGCGTCACGGGCGTCAGGCAATCGCTTCGATGATCGCGTGAAAATCCTTTCGCGAGATCGCCGGCCACACCTCGGAGTGCGACCGCCCCAGCGTCCGCATCAATGCCGACACCCGCATCGCTGTTTCAATGTCGGGTGCCGAGAATACGTCCAGGAAATCGTACTGTCCGAGCATGGCGAAACTATGCTTCCACTCGATGCCCGGGCACGCGCCAGCGATCCGCTCAAGCGCGCGTTCCTCATTGGCCTCGGCGTTCACCCCGGAACGAAGTGCTTCGGCCGAAAGCCGCGTCATCAGAATGAAATCAGGCTTGATCATTCCTCAACTGAAAATGAGCCGCGAGTCGACTCTTTGCCGTCCCGGTGAAATGTGAGCGCGTGCTCTGCGGTCGCCTTCGCCCTGCTGCACGCGCTGACTGTGTCCAGCGCTGCACATCATCACGCCCCTATCGGCACTCTCATCCGCGTGCCGTCGCGGCAATTTGATACATGTCAATAATTGTCGGGCGACGCATCGCGGCCCACCCCCTTCGTCTTTGACCTGTCTCAAATTTTGCAATCGATTGAGGGATACCGTTACAAAGAAACGCTGCGAAAGCGCAGCTTGCGAGTACGGGGAACCGTTCATGCCGGAGACGCTCATGCCCAGTCCCACTTCACCCTCGCCTACACCTTCCAGCGCCCCGACGCCGCCGCAAGCGCTCGCGGGCGCCTGGATGGCGCTCGCGAATCTCCAGACGCAAGCGTATGCCGACTGGCTGGCGCTTTGTATGGAAACCTCGGCGCGCTGTGCACTCACACGCAGCGCGCCCGAATACATGGCAATCGGCAGCTTGATGCTGCCCTCCTGCCTTTCGCACGCGATGCATTACTGCAAGAGCGTGTCGGAGGTCGTCGTGCAGGCGGGCTTACCCGCTAGCGCATCGCCTGCCAGTGCGCAGCGCGATGTCGCCGGGCCCGATGGTGCGACGCAACGCGTCACCACCGGCGTGGGCCACGCGTAGGGACGCGCCCTGCACCCGCTTCAGGATGGAAGTCGCAGAGATGGACGTACAACCTGTCATCCGCAAGACCGCGGCCGACTTGCGGGTCGCACCGAATTTCGCCGACTACGAGGGCGAGCGCGGCCGCTTCTCGTGGGAAGCGGCCGCGCATGAACTGGGCGCGGAACCCGAAGGCGGCATCAATATCGCCTGGCAGGCAGTGGACCGCCACTGCACCGGGCCACTGCGCATGAAAACCGCCCTGCGCTTTCTCGCCCGCAACGCCCCGGCCAGGAATGTCAGCTATGCCGAACTCGAGGCGCTCACGAACCGGTTCTGCAACGTGTTGCGCAAGCTCGGCGTGTGCAAGGGCGACCGCCTTTTCATTCTGAGCGGACGCATTCCCGAGCTCTACGTCGCGCTGCTTGGCGCACTCAAGAACGGCACCGTCGTCTCGCCGCTCTTCTCCGCGTTCGGCCCCGAGCCCATTGCGACGCGCGTGAACCTCGGCGCGGGCACGGTGCTCGTGACGACCGACGAGCTCTTCGAGCGCAAGATCGCGCACTGTCTCGACCAGATGCCAGGCCTGAAGCACGTGCTGCTGGTGGCGGAAGACGGCGGCACGACCGCCATTCCCGGCACGCGCGACCTGGCCACGCTGATGGCGCATGCGCCCACCGTCTGCGCCTACGAAGCCACCTCGGCCGACGACCTCGCGCTCATGCATTTCACGAGCGGCACCACCGGCACGCCGAAGGGCGCGCTGCATGTGCACGGTGCCGCGCTCACGCACTGGGTGACCGGCCGCTACGCGCTCGACCTGCACCCCGATGACGTCTACTGGTGCACCGCCGACCCGGGCTGGGTGACGGGCACGTCGTACGGCGTCATCGCGCCATTGCTGCAGGGCGTCACTTCGGTGGTCGAGCGCGAAGAGTTCGACGCCGAGCGCTGGTACGGCATCCTGCAGGACGAGCGCGTTTCGGTCTGGTACACCGCGCCCACGGCGGTCCGCATGCTGATGCGCGCCGGTGCGCCGATCGCGAAGCGGTACGCATTCCCGCAGTTGCGCTTCGTTGCGAGCGTCGGCGAGCCGCTGAACCCCGAGGCCGTCTGTTGGGGCAAGGAGGTGCTGGGCCTGCCGATTCACGACAACTGGTGGCAGACCGAAACCGGCGGGATCATGATCGCGAACACGCCGGCGTTCGACATCAAGCCAGGCTCGATGGGCCGGCCGCTGCCGGGGGTCGATGCCGCGATTGTCGAGCATGTGGAGGGCGGTGGCATGCGGTTGGTCGAAACGCCCGATACCCAGGGCGAACTGGCGCTCAGGCGCGGCTGGCCGGCCATGTTCCGCGGCTACCTGAACAACGAAGCGCGCTACCTGAAGAGCTTCGCCGGCGACTGGTACCTGAGCGGTGATCTCGCGCGGCGCGACGCCGACGGCTACTACTGGTTCATCGGCCGGGCCGACGATGTGATCAAGTCGGCCGGTCATCTGATCGGGCCGTTCGAAGTCGAAAGCGCGCTGATGGAGCATCCCGCTGTCGCGGAGGTCGGCATCATCGGCAAGCCAGACCCGGTGGTCGGCGAGACGGTCAAGGCATTCGTCGCCCTGAATCACGGCTACGAGGCAGGCGAAGCACTACGCATGGAATTGCTCGGCTACGCGCGTAAGCGTCTTGGCGCGGCGGTCGCGCCCAAGGAGCTGGAGTTCGTCGCGCAACTACCGCATACGCGCAGCGGCAAGATCATGCGCCGCTTGCTGAAGGCGCGTGAACTAGGACTCGCCGAAGGCGACACGTCAACTTTGGAGTCCGGATCATGACTGCCGTTGATCACCCCGCTCCCGCGCCTCCCACCGGACCGGTCCCCTACGACAAGGCGCGCTCGCTCGCGCTGCTGCGCGGCATGCTGCGGGTGCGCCGGCTCGAGGAGAAGTGCGCGGAGCTTTACGGCGCAGGCAAGATCCGCGGCTTTCTGCACCTGTACATCGGCGAAGAGGCGACCGGCGTGGGCACGATTCACGCGCTCGACGCCGACGACAATATCGTCGCCACGTACCGCGAGCACGCGCATGCGCTCCTGCGCGGCATGGACATGGGTGTGCTGATGGCCGAGATGTACGGCAAGATCGAAGGCTGTGCGCGTGGTCGCGGCGGCTCGATGCATCTGTTCGACCGCAAGACGCGCCTCTTCGGCGGCAACGCCATAGTCGGCGGCGGCCTGCCGCTCGCGGTGGGCCTTGCGCTCGCCGACACGATGCAGCACGCACAACGTATCACCGCGTGCTTTTTCGGCGACGGCGCGGTTGCTGAAGGCGTGTTCCACGAGTCGATGAACCTCGCGGCGCTCTGGAAACTGCCGGTGCTGTTCTGCTGCGAGAACAATCTGTACGCGATGGGCACCGCACTCGAGCGCTACCAGTCGCAAACCGATCTCTGTGCTAAAGCCGCCTCATACCGCATCGAAACGCGGCGCGCGGACGGCATGGACATCGTGGCCGTGTGCGAAGCAACGGCGCAAGCGGCAGCGTACGTGCGCAGCGCGCATCAACCGCTGTTTCTCGAATTGCAGACCTATCGCTTCCGCGCGCACTCGATGTATGACGCCGAACGCTATCGCGACAAGGCGGAAGTCGAGCAATGGAAAGCGCGCGGACCGATCCACACGTTCACCGAACGACTCAAGGACGAAGGCAAGCTCAGCGAAGCGGAATTCCAGGCGCTCGACGCCGAAGTTGAAGCCGAAGTCGCGCGAGCAGTCGGGTTTGCCGAGGCTGGCGCCTGGGAGCCAGTCGAGGACTTGACGAAGTACGTCTATACACAAACGGGAGACGCACCGTGACGCGCCGCCTCAGCTACCGCGAGGCATTGCGCGAGGCATTGCGCGAAGCCTTAGCCCAGGATGCCCGGGTCTTTCTCATGGGAGAAGACGTGGGTCGCTATGGCGGAAGCTATGCAGTTTCTGCCGGACTGCTCGAGACGTTCGGTCCCGAACGTATTCGCGACACACCACTCTCCGAACTGGCATTTACGGGCGCGGGTATCGGCGCCGCGCTCGGCGGCATGCGTCCCATTGTCGAAATCATGACCGTGAATTTCAGCCTGCTGGCGCTCGACCAGATCGTCAATACCGCCGCGCTCTATCACCATATGTCGGGCGGTCAGTTCTCGGTGCCTCTCGTCGTGCGCATGGCCACCGGCGCCGGCCGCCAGGTCGCGGCGCAGCATTCGCACAGCTTCGAGGGCTGGTACGCGGGGATTCCCGGCATCAAGGCACTCGCGCCCGCCACTGTCGAAGATGCACGCTACATGCTCGCGGCGGCGCTTGCTGATCCCGATCCGGTGCTGATCTTCGAGCACGCAGGGCTCTACAACATGGAGGACGAGTTGCCCGAGGTGACGGGCGTCGACATCCGCAATGCGAAAGTACGGCGGGTGGGTAGCGACGTGGCGATCTTTGCCTATGGTGGATGTCTGCACAAGGCGCTGGACGCCGCGGACCAGTTGGCAAAGGACGGCGTGAGCGCCGAGGTGGTGGACCTGCGCGTGCTGCGGCCGCTCGACGATGCATCCATTATGGCGTCGGTGACGAAATGCCGGCGCGCGGTGATCGTCGACGAATGCTGGCGCAGTGCGAGCGTGGCCTCGGAGATAGCAACGCGCATTGTCGAACAGGCGTTCTACGAGCTTGACGCGCCCGTTGCGCGCGTATGCGCCGAGGATGTGCCAATCCCGTACGCGCGCCACATGGAAGAAGCCGCCCTGCCCCAGGCCACGACGATTGCCGACACCGCGCGCAGGCTGGTGTCGTGATGGCCGCGGCGCACCGGGAGCACGACGCATGATCGAATTCAAACTGCCTTCCATGGGTGCCGACATGGACGAGGGCACGCTCCTCGAATGGAAGGTCAAGCCGGGCGACGCCGTGAAGAAGGGCCAGGTGGTGGCGATCGTCGACACGAGCAAGGCAGCCGTCGATATCGAGAGCTGGCAGGAAGGCACCATCGATGAGCTGATGCTCGAACCGGGCGAAAAGGTTCCGGTCGGCACGACCATTGCAACGCTGCTGGAGCGAGGCGAAGCGCCACCTGTCACACGCGCACCGCGCAGGACGCCGCATGAGGCGCGCGCGCCGGGCATGCAAGCCACGCCTCGCGGTGCGCTCGCTGGTGTGCCCGGTGGCGCACCCACCACGCGCCGCAAGGTCTCGCCCGCCGCGCGCAGGCGTGCACAGCAACTGAAGATTGAACTCGATGCGGTGACGGCCACCGGCCCCGATGGTGCGGTGCAGCTCGAAGACGTCGAGCAGATGGCCACCACGCCCGCTGGCGCCTCGCCGGCAGGAACGGGCGACCGGCTCGCCGCGATGCGCCATACGATCGCCGCTGCGATGGAGCGTTCGAAGCGGGAAATTCCGCACTACTATGTGTCGGAGACCATCCCCCTCGGGCTCATGCTGGCGTGGCTCACCGCGGAAAACGCCAGGCATTCGATCGAGGACCGGCTATTGCCCGCCGTGCCGCTGATCAAGGCCGTTGCGCTCACGTTAAGGCGCTTCCAGGATCTCAACGGCTTCTATCGCGACGGCGAATTCCATGCCGCGCCGCGCATCCACGTTGGCGTCGCGATCTCGTTGCGTCAAGGCGGACTCGTGGCCCCTGCGCTGCTCGACGCAGACACGAAGCCGCTCGCACAATTGATGCGCGAGCTGGTCGACCTGACGAGCCGGTGCCGCGCAGGCTCGTTACGGAGCTCCGAGCTGTCTGAACCCACCATCACGCTGACAAGCCTCGGCGACCAGGGCAGCAGCGAGGTGCTCGGCGTCATTTATCCGCCGCAGGTCGCGCTCGTCGGTTTCGGGCGCATCGCTGAGCGGCCATGGGCAGAGAACGGCGGACTCAAGGTCATGTCCGCCATCACCGCGAGCCTCTCGGCCGATCATCGCGTAACCGACGGTCACCGCGGCGCGCGCTTCCTCGTCGAGCTGAGCGAGACGTTGCAGCATCCCCAGGAGCTGGATTCATGAGTGAAACCGACATTCGCGTGGTCGTGCTGGCCACGCTCAAATCCATCGCGCCCGAAGTCGAGGAGGCGACGTTGCGCGCCGATCGGCCGCTTCGTCGCCAGGTTGACCTCGATTCGATCGACTGGCTCCACTTCCTCACGCAGTTGCACGAGAAGCTGAAGGTCGAAATTCCCGAGGCCGACTATGCGCGGTTGGTGACGCTCGATGACCTGGTCACGTATCTCGCACGAGCACGCAAACCTTCGTAGAGGCTTTCGACACCTACCGCACGGCCCCTTAGGTTGAGTTATCGATTGCGAACGCAGTTATTCCCATACCTCGTTGACGTATCTTTCAAATGAAATACAAGGACTATTACGCGATCCTGGGCGTGGAGCGTACGGCGGCTCAGGAGGACATCAAGCGCGCATATCGAAAGCTCGCGCGCAAATACCATCCGGACGTCAGCAAGCACACGGACGCGGAGGATCGCTTCAAGGAATTGGGCGAGGCCTATGAGGTGCTCAAGGATCCAGAAAAGCGCGCCGCCTATGACCGCATGGGCGCTCATTGGCGCAGCGGAGAGGAATTCCAGCCTCCCCCCAACTGGGACGAAGGCTTCGAATTCAGCGGCGCGGGCGAGGATGCCGCCACTCATGCCAACCTCAACGAGTTTTTCGAAGCGATGTTTGGCGGTGCGCGAGCAGCGCATGCCCGGCACGGGCCCTCGCACGCGACGGGACAGGATCACCACGCGAAGGTGCTCATCGATCTCGAGGATGCCTATCACGGAGCAAAGCGCACGATTTCGCTGCAATTGCCGGTCATTGATGCGCACGGCCATGTCTCGGTGCAATCACGTACCTTGAACGTTTCCATTCCGCAAGGCGTGCGGGCCGGCCAGCATCTGCGGCTTGCCGGCCAAGGAGGAACCGGCGTAGGGGGAGGCCCCGCAGGGGACCTCTACCTGGAAATTGCGTTTCGCGAGCATCCGCGCTTTCGCGTCGATGGAGCCGATGTCTCGCTCGAGTTGCCGGTGGCGCCGTGGGAAGCGGCACTTGGCGCGCACGTGACGGTGCCAACGCCCGATGGCTGGGTCGAAATGACCGTGCCCAAAGGCTCGGCAGGTGGCACGCGCTTGCGGCTCAGGGGCAAGGGAATTCCCGGGAACCCACCCGGGGATGTGTATGTGATCTTGAACATCGTGTTGCCCCCGGCCGACAGCGAGCCGGCCAAAACGGCCTACGAGACGATGCGGCAAGCGTTCAACTTCGACCCGCGTGCGCGGTTTTATGGGTAGTTCAACATGAAAGAATCTGAGACGACCTATCTGGCAGGTCAGATAGTCGATGCAAACGTCGAGTTCACGCTCGTCGAGCTGAGTCGGGTCAGCGGCGCATCGGAAGAGGAAATCACGCTTTGGGTTGCTGAGGGCGTCTTCGAGCCGAAGGGCACCGTTCCGCAGGAATGGCGGTTCAGCGGCGCCTCTTTGCGGCGCGCGCGTGCCGCTTTCCGGCTGGCTCGCGACCTTCAGATCAACGCATCGGGCATCGCGCTCGCGCTCGATCTACTCGACGAAATCGAGGCGCTGAAGGCACGCTCCAAACGTTCGCGTGGCTACTGAACGTCCAGTACGCATTGGACCAGACCAGGAACGATCCTATGTCCTGCCTGTCGAGTGTCCGCTTTGCATGTGCATTCTCGAGCATTCGCATCAGGAAACCAGCGTGGTCCCGCTTTGCACCTCGGTGCTGCCGTAGACCGGCGACCACCACTTGTCGGCTGCGCTGCTGTACCGCGAGCCGTCGAACATGGCGGTATTCCCGACGTCCCGGGGGTGCTCCTCTGGCTGACAGTGATCTGCCTGCCGTCCCGCTGCAGCTTTAGGTCGTCGAAAACCGTCGACGGTTCGTCGAGCATGCGGGGCGGTGCGCGGGAATGATCCACATCAATCCTGGCCTCTCGGATCCGCCTGACACTGGATTGGCTAGTTGCACGGTAGTCGTGAAACAGGGCCGGCGCGACGCGTTTCCGGAACGCCTGTTTTTGCTGTTTCGCTTTTGGCGGCCGATGCGCGGACACGCCGGCCGGAAGCGGGCGAGCGAGGCATTTGCAGTCCATGATCTGCCGCAACCGGAAAGATCAGCGGATACCGGTTCCGCCGACCTTTAAAGCCCACCAACCGGCAGGAAAACCCGTCGAATGAGCCTCGTTCTCCCCAAACTCTCGGTGTACCTGGCGGAGGACTCGGCGCTGGTGCTGCGGCGACTGGTGGCCCTCCTCGAATCGCCAGGGCTGGCAAGGGTCGTCGGTGTTTCTGATGACGCCACGGTCGCCTTCGATGAAATTCTCAGGCTCCGTCCAGACGTGGTGGTGGCCGATCTGCACCTGCGCGTCGGAAACGGGCTGGAACTCATTGGCAGACTGAACAGCACCCGTTGCACGGCGACGAAGATCATGTTGACCAATCATGCTGCGTCGACGGCTCGCCGCGCTGCCCGCATCGCTGGAGCCGATTTCTTTTTTGACAAGACGACCGAATTCAGTCAAGCGGTCAGCGAAATCGGGAAACTTGCGGGCAAACGGAGCGCGTACGCCAGGTCGCACTGAGGCTGAGCGGTCCGGCAGCCGTCACAACGCGCACCTAGTCCTGCAGCGTGACTCGCGATAGCGGCACTCTTGCTGCGACCGTGACACCGTTACCGGGGACGCTCTCAATGGACAGGTCTCCGCCCAGTTGCGCGATGCGCTCGCGCATGCTGCGCACCCCGAAAGCGTCCGGTCGCAGCTTCCATCCTCCTGGAAAGCCGACGCCATCGTCATGGATACGCAGATTGCAGTCCTCTCCGTTTCGGGACAGTATGATTTCAACCTGTGTCGCCCTCGCATGCCGTGCGACGTTTGTCAGCGCTTCCTGCGCCACCCGATAAAGTGAAATGGTAGCGAGCTCATTGAATTGCAAACTGCCAGCCTCAATCTCGCACCGTGCAGGTACGCCGTACTGCTTCTCGAAGCGTTCGGCCATCCAGTCCAGCGCGGCCTCCAGTCCGAAGTCATCCAGGACGGGCGGCCGAAGGTCGGCCGCGATCCGCCGCATCGACGTAGCCATTGCGTCGAGCTCGCCGGCAACTTCGCGAAACGCACCAAAGTGCCCGTGAAGGGCCTTGGGAACGTGTTCGAGCACGTCCGCCTCAAGCAGGGCGAGCGACATTTTCAGTGCGGAGATCCGCTGACCGAGATCATCATGCAGCTCGCGGGCAATTCGCTTTTTTTCGCTCTCCTGCGCCTGCTGGACCAGTGCCGCATCGGCAGCGATCCGTTCCAGCTCATCAAGGCGGCGTTTTTCCGTCAGGTCGCGCGTAATCTTCGCAAAACCGATCAGTGCTCCCTGCTCATCGCGAATGGCCGTGATGACCACGTTGGCCCAGAACCGGCTGCCGTCCTTGCGTACACGCCACCCTTCGTCTTCCACCCGTCCACGAGCCTTCGCGGCAGCCAGCAGGCGCGTGGGTTTTCCGGCTGCGGTGTCCTCATCGGTGTAAAAGATGGAAAAGTGTCGGCCAACGATTTCGTCTGCAGAATAACCCTTCTCCCGTTTGGCGCCAGGATTCCAGCTTGTTACGTTACCCGAACGGTCGAGCATGAAAATTGCGTAATCGCACACCGCATCGACCAGCAACCGATACCGGTGATCAATGCCGACCTCGCTGAGGTTGGCAAAATCGTCGGGCGGGAAAATGCCGGGTGCCATTGCCGCCTCCTGGACAGTTGACTGGACCTTGGCTCTTGTGAATCATCAGTCGAATGAGATTGAGCACTTCGGTGGCCAGGTCGGCAAATGGGCGAGACGCCCGGAGACCAGCAAAAGTTACAGCTACACCGCGGCCTGACAGGAAAAAATCTCATTTTTGATGGTAGAAGGAATACGTGAAAAGAAAAAGTCGAGGACGACCCGAGCTTCGCGATGAAGGCGCGGCGAAAGCTCATGAGGCGCAATCCGGCCGGTGAAAGAAGGCACGGGGGTCGATGCAACCATTGCTGCAAGCCAGACCATCCGGTAGCCACGCACCAAAACATTCCCGTTCGCGCCCGCCTTTTTGCCGGCCCCCATGCGTTGCTTTAAGCGATCACTTGGGGATCGCGAGAGGCGTGCGTCTTTTCAGCCCGGCCCCAAGACAAAGCGCAGTGCGAAATACCGCTGCCGAACGCTCGCAGTGCCACACAACTAGATGCATGACCGCCCCCGGAAGCTACCGCAGAGGCCGTGCTGTCGAACGGAGTTCCGGGTCGATTAGAGGCGCACGGGCTCTGACGGGTAGCCGGACTGCCACGAGAATCGCCAGGCGGCGCTCAGGTGTTGATCCAGATGCGCGCCTGCTCCAACTCGTTGACATGGAACGCCTTGACTTCCGCCTTCGTAAAGAAGCGCGCCAGATGCATCGAAGCGCGGATCCAACCCGCATCGGCCACCACGGCGGCGCGCGTAACCTTGCGAGCCACAGAAACGCCAAGCGTTATATCGGTCCACAACGCCTTCGGCTCGATACCCGTGAAATGCTCGATGCGTTCGAGCACGCGGGTCTTGCCATTCAGTTCGAGATCGCCACGCAGATGCTCAATGGCTTCGCGCAGATCGTGGTCGGTGATCTTTCCTTCGACGGAAATTTCGACGACCGGAGAATCGGGCTCGGTGTGATACAGGATCATGGCAAGACCACCTTACCAGGGAGACGTTACACGCTCAGGCGCGAATGAGCCTGGCACTCGATAACGCCCTCATCCTACCTCTTTTCACACGGCTCGGTTCGCCTGGTAGAACGCCCAGACAACCGATCTGGTCGCCACGCTGGCTCGTTACATCGGCGAAACGCTCGCGCAGGGCAACGATCTGACTGTCCGTTCGTGCCTTATTCCCGTGGATGGCATCGCAGTCCCGCAATACTGGCATTCACGCAGAATACGACTGTTGTCCCTCTGTAATCCGCCGTTGACAGCGTGTACAGGCTAGCGTCCGCCCTCTTGTCACTCCTGCGACACGACCGGGTATTGCCGAAGCGCTTGCGCGCCCGCCCCAGAAGTTGTCTCCAACCATCATGCCTCACGCGCATGCGAATGGACGAACGGCCAGCTGAACCGCTTACGCATCGGCATTCCAGCAGAAGTGTGCATTGGCTGTCCGGTAGCTGTCGCGCTCTGCGACGATGTCGCGAAATGCTGCTGAAGTTGGGTAATGTAGTCAGAAGGGCCGTGCGCGTTCGAACCAGCTTTCGACATCATGTCGCCTCCGTGTTCGAGGTGAATTCGAGACCCGACTGCCGGGACAGCGATGTGGCATGTCTAGCAATTGGCATTGTCAGGTTGTTGGGCCAGTCGCGTAAGATGCCCTGACGAAGAACGCAAAATCGCTTTACCACGGTCGTCCGCCGGTTCCCGACAGCAGCGATCAGCCACTCCGTTCGCTACCATTTTCGGTTCCGGTCACGCCTGCCTTTATGGCCATCGGGGATGGGTCTGGTCTATGTCCCGCTACTGGTCTGTCCTGCGCGTCCCTCTGGTTCCCGGGTTCGCGTATCCCAC
>NZ_CAJMZA010000021.1:0-127349 GCF_905220195.1 Paraburkholderia sp. J8-2 | reverse complement strand
ACGCGCTTGATTGCGCTTCATGCGATTGCCGGGGGGCGCTGTTAGCAGCGGCTAGCGGTTCGCCCCGGCGCTGCGAGCAACGCGTGGCGCGGGTGGTGGCAGCGGGAAGGAGCGAGGCCAGGGCCGTCGAAGGGCGCGCCAGGAAAACGATAATGGAGTGTGGTTTATGTCAGAGCGTATTGCGTATGTAACGGGCGGGATGGGCGGCATCGGAACCGGCATTTGCCAGCGCCTCGCCAAGCAGGGCTTCACGGTCATCGCCGGCTGCGGCCCGAATTCGCCGCGCCGCGTGAAATGGCTGGAAGACCAGAAGGCGCTCGGTTACGACTTCATCGCCTCGGAAGGCAACGTGGGCGATTGGGATTCGACGCGCCAGGCGTTCGACAAGATCAAGGCCGAAGTCGGCGAAATCGATGTGCTCGTGAACAACGCCGGCATCACGCGCGACGTGGTGTTCCGCAAGATGACGCGCGAAGACTGGACGGCCGTGATCGACACCAATCTCACGAGCCTCTTCAACGTGACGAAGCAGGTGATCGACGGCATGGTCGAGCGCGGCTGGGGCCGCATCATCAACATCTCGTCGGTGAACGGCCAGAAGGGCCAGTTCGGCCAGACCAACTATTCCACGGCCAAGGCCGGCATTCACGGCTTCACTATGGCGCTGGCTCAGGAAGTGGCGACCAAGGGCGTGACGGTCAACACCGTTTCGCCGGGCTATATCGGCACGGACATGGTGAAATCCATCCGTCCCGACGTGCTGGAAAAGATCGTCGCGACGATTCCCGTGCGCCGCCTCGGCGCACCCGAGGAAATCGCGTCGATCGTGGCGTGGCTCGCGTCCGACGAGTCAGGCTTTGCAACCGGTGCTGACTTCTCGCTGAATGGCGGGTTGCACATGGGCTGATCCCGAGCGCAGCGCGCTTGCAGGGAGCGCGCGAAGCTGGGATCGAGGACGGCAGCGGGCCTGTTTGCTCACCGGGGCAGGCCGTTTCCGGGCTAGACCAACGCGCGACGGCAACGGCCGCCGCGCGTTGGCGCAAACAAGGGCGACACATGACGACTACAAAGAAAACCGCCGAACGTCTCATCAAGAAGTATCCGAATCGTCGGCTGTACGACACGGAGACGAGCACGTACATCACGTTGACGGACGTGAAGCAACTCGTGCTGGAGCAGGAAGAGTTCAAGGTCATCGACGCGAAGACCAACGAGGATCTGACGCGCAGCATCTTGCTGCAGATCATTCTCGAAGAGGAAAGCGGCGGTCTGCCGATGTTCTCGTCGTCGATGCTGTCGCAGATCATCCGTTTCTACGGCCATGCGATGCAGGGCATGATGGGCACCTACCTGGAAAAGAACATCCAGGCGTTCATCGACATCCAGAACAAGCTCGCGGATCAGTCGAAGAGCCTTTACGAAGGCAACGCGATGAACCCCGAGGTCTGGTCGCAGTTCATGAACATGCAGGCGCCGATGATGCAGGGCATGATGACGAGCTACATCGAGCAGTCGAAGAACATGTTCGTGCAAATGCAGGAGCAGATGCAGAACCAGGCGAAGAACATGTTCAGTAGCTTCCCGTTCAAGCCCGTGACGCCGGGCGGCGCGGCGGCACCGGCACAGGGTGCACCCGCGGACGACGAGCAAGAGAAGAAGTAAGCGGCGCGACGCACACGGCGGGTGGCGCGCGCTGGCAAGGCGCGGCGCGCCGTGGCGAAGCGTTGCCTCGCGAGCACGCCCCCCATTGGGCCGCCGTCTTCAGGCGCTTTGCAGCGCGCGCAAGGCTTCAGGGTGCGCCACGGCCAGGCGCAACAGGGTTTGCGCGGCGCCCGTCGGCTGGCGCCGGCCTTGCTCCCAGTCCTGTAGCGTACGCGTGGAAACGCCCAGCAGCGCAGCGAAGGCGCTTTGCGAGAGTCCGGCACTTGCACGCGCGAGCGAGGCGGCGGTGGGTTGGCCGCGCGTGATGCGCGCTGTGCCGGCTTTCGTCTGACGCACCGGTTTCAGCAAATCGGCCTGAAACGCGTCCATTGTCTTTTTCATATTCGCGCTCTCCACGCAGCCGGTAGAAGGATGTGCTTGATCGCGCGCAATGCGCACCGGGCGAAAATTATCCCGATGCGCAGCTGGCAGGCGAGCCATAGCTGAACGAAGTTTGATCCTGCCCATATTTCATCCGACCCCGGCGCGTGCGGGTGCGTGTCTACCATGCTGCGCCGCACGATACGCCAAACGGGTAAAATGGCGGATTGGCTTGACCCTCGCGCGGCGCAACGAACGCCCTGCGCCCCACATCTGGATGTACACGTGAAAAACCCTGTTGAATCAACGACCTCCCGCAATCCTGCTCCGCGCGTCGGGATGGTTTCCCTCGGCTGCCCGAAGGCGCTTGTCGACTCCGAGCAGATCATTACCCAGCTGCGCGCCGAGGGTTACGAAATCTCGGGGTCTTACGACGGTGCGGACCTCGTCGTCGTCAACACGTGCGGCTTCATCGACGAAGCCGTGCAGGAGAGCCTCGACGCCATTGGCGAAGCGCTTTCCGAGAACGGCAAGGTGATCGTGACCGGTTGTCTCGGCAAGAAGGCGAGCGCGAGCGGGTCGAACCTGATCGAAGAAGTGCATCCGAAGGTGCTCGCCGTGACGGGCCCGCACGCGGTGGGCGAGGTCATGCAGGCGGTGCACAGCCACCTGCCCAAGCCGCACGATCCGTTCGTCGATCTCGTGCCGGCCGCCGGCATCAAGCTCACGCCGCGCCATTACGCGTACCTGAAGATCTCCGAAGGCTGCAATCACCGCTGCACGTTCTGCATTATCCCGTCGATGCGCGGCGACCTCGTGTCGCGCCCGGTCGCCGAGGTCATGCTCGAAGCGGAAAACCTCTTCAAGTCCGGCGTGAAGGAACTGCTCGTGATCTCGCAGGACACGAGCGCTTACGGCGTGGACGTGAAGTACCGCACCGGTTTCTGGAACGGCAAGCCGATCAAGACGCGCATGACCGACCTCGTTGCCGCGCTCGGCGAACTGGCTGCGCAATACGGCGCCTGGGTGCGCCTGCACTACGTCTACCCGTATCCGAGCGTGGACGAAGTCATTCCGATGATGGCCGAAGGTCCGTTCAAGGGTCACGTGCTGCCGTATCTCGACGTGCCGTTCCAGCACGCTCACCCTGAAGTCCTCAAGCGCATGAAGCGCCCCGCGAACGCGGAGAAGGTCATGGAGCGCGTGAAGGCCTGGCGCGAGATGTGCCCCGATCTCACGATCCGCAGCACGTTCATTGCCGGTTTCCCTGGCGAAACGGAAGAGCAATTCGAAACGCTGCTCGACTTCATCCGCGAGGCCGAACTCGACCGCGTGGGCTGCTTCGCCTATTCGCCGGTTGAAGGCGCAACGGCGAACGAACTCGACGGCGCGTTGCCCGACGAGGTGCGTGAGGAACGCCGCGCACGCTTCATGGAAGTCGCGGAGGAAGTTTCGGCCAAGCGTATTCAGCGCAAGGTCGGCAAGACGCTCAAGGTGCTGATCGACGAGATCAACGCCGACGGCGGCATTGGCCGCACCGCGGCGGATGCGCCCGAGATCGACGGCGTGGTCTATGTCGCGCCCGCGACCAAGGCGTCGAAGCGCTACAAGGTCGGCGACTTCGTTTCGGTGAAGATCACCGGCGCGGACGGCCACGACCTCTGGGGCGAGGTCTGAGCGGCATGACGAGCGTCGCCCCGCAAGTCCTCGCTTATGGCGAGGCCATGGTCGAGTTCAACCAGGCGTCGAAAGACCGCCCCGAGTATTTGCAGGGCTTCGGCGGCGATACGTCGAACTTCGCCATCGCGGCGGCTCGCCAGGGCGCGCGCACGGGCTTCGTCTCGGCGGTCGGCGACGACCATTTCGGACGCCTCCTGACCGACCTTTGGACGCGCGAAGATGTCGATACCTCGACGGTGCGCGTGGACGCGACGGCGCCCACTGGCGTCTACTTCGTCTCGCATGGCCCGAGCGGCCATGCCTTCGACTATCTGCGCAAAGGGTCGGCCGCGAGCCGGTACACGCCGCGCGATCTGCCGCTCGACACCATTGCGGCTGCGCGCGTGCTGCATCTTTCCGGCATTAGCGTGGCGATCAGCGACAGCGCCTGCGACGCGGCGCTCGCCGCTGTCGAGCATGCGCGCGCCAACGGCGTGCGCGTGAGCTTCGACACCAATCTGCGCCTGAAGCTGTGGCCACTCGCGCGGGCGCGCGCCGTGATGAACGAGGTGCTGCGGCTCACCGATATCTGCCTGCCTAGCTGGGACGACGTGGCGGTACTCACGGGCCTCGAAGACCGCGACGCGATTGTCGATTACCTGCTCGCGCGCGGCGCTCGTGTGGTTGCGCTCAAGCTGGGCAAGGACGGCGCCTACGTTGCGACGCCCGACGAGCGGCGCGTCGTGCCTGGCCACGTGGTCGCAGCCGTGGACGCCACGGGCGCGGGCGACTGCTTTGGCGGCGCATTCGTCGCGCGCCTCGCGGCCGGCGACGAACCGTTCGCGGCGGCACGCTATGCGAACGCGGCCGCCGCGCTTTCGACGCTGGGTTTTGGCGCCGTGGCGCCTATTCCTTATCGCGAGGACGTCGAGCGCTTGCTCGCTGATGGCCCTCCGGGCGCAACGCGCCAATAACGCGCCAATAACGAGATTCATCCAATCAGGAAGAGAGGAGTGAGACTATGGAACGCGAAGTAGTAGTGGCAAGCGGTGTGCGTACGGCAATCGGCGACTTCGGCGGCAGCCTGAAGGACTTCTCCCCGACGGATCTCGGCGCACGCGTGGTGCGCGAGGTGCTCTCGCGGGCGAACGTGGAGGGCGACGCGGTCGGTCACGTGGTGTTCGGCAACGTCGTGCACACGGAGCCCAAGGACATGTATCTCGCGCGTGTGGCCGCGATCAACGGCGGCGTTGCGCAGCACGCGCCGGCGCTGACCGTGAACCGCCTGTGCGGCTCGGGCCTGCAGGCGATCGTGTCGGCTGCGCAAACCATTTTGCTCGGCGACGCCGACATCGCGATCGGTGGCGGCGCGGAGAACATGAGCCGCGCGCCGTACTCGATGCCGGCCGCGCGTTTCGGCCAGCGCATGGGCGACACGCAACTCGTCGACATGATGATCGGCGCGCTGCACGACCCGTTCCAGACGATCCATATGGGCGTGACGGCGGAAAACGTCGCGAAGAAGTTCGGCATCACGCGCGAGGCGCAGGACGCGCTTGCGCTCGAATCGCACCGCCGTGCGGAGCGCGCGCTCGCCGAAGGCCGCTTCAAGGATCAGATCCTTCCTGTCTCGATCAAGTCGAAGAAGGGCGAAGTGCTGTTCGACGCCGACGAACACGTGCGCCACGGCGCCACGCTGGAGGACTTCTCGAAGCTCAAGGCGGTGTTCGCGAAGGAGAGCGGCACGGTCACCGCGGGCAACGCGTCGGGCATCAACGACGCGGCGGCCGCCGTGCTGCTGATGAGCGCCGACGCCGCTCGTGCGCGCGGTGTGAAGCCGCTCGCGCGCCTCGTCTCGTATGCGCATGCGGGCGTCGATCCGGCGTACATGGGCATCGGCCCGGTGCCGGCCACGCAGAAGGCGCTCGAGCGCGCAGGCCTGAAGGTCAGCGACCTCGACGTCATCGAGGCCAACGAAGCCTTCGCGGCGCAGGCCTGTGCGGTATCGCAGGAACTCGGGCTCGACCCGGCCAAGGTCAATCCGAACGGTTCGGGCATCTCGCTCGGCCACCCGATCGGCGCGACCGGTGCGCTCATCACCGTGAAGGCGCTGTATGAACTGCAGCGTATCGGGGGGCGCTACGCGCTCGTGACGATGTGTATCGGCGGCGGCCAGGGCATTGCGGCCATCTTCGAACGCATCTGATACGCACTACGCCCCGCCAGCTGTGCAAGTGAAGGAAGGATTCAGATGGAAGCAATGACGCAAGCACAGCGGCCGCCGCGCGCGGCCGCCCGACGGGGCGGCGCGATCAAGGCGCGCGGCTGGATTGCCGCCGCGGCCGCGGCTGCGGCGGTCATGGCGCTCGCGCTGCCGCTCGCGGCGCGCGCGCAGGACGCGAGCGCGCCGCCGCCCGCCAAGTCCACGCTCAAGCCGAACCCCGAGTTCGCGAAGCTGCCGCAATACGTCGGCACGCTCGGTAACCGTCAGATCGTCATGCGCCTCGGCGCAAAAGCCGAAGACGACGACCCCAGTGGCGTGCATGGCGAATATCAGTTCACGGATACGGGCGAGGTGGTCCTGATCGCGGGCGACCGCGCGGAGGCCACGCTCGAAGCCGAGGACTCGAACGACGGCACGCATATCTCCGGCAACTGGGTGGGCACGTTCGCCGAAGACGGCTCGCTGGCGGGCGACCGCATGGATCCGGACGACTCGCACCCGGTCCCCTTCGATCTGAAGCCGCTCGCGGCGGGGGCTGCGGCGCCCGCCGTGTCGACTGGCGCGGCGAGCGCATCGACGCCGAACGGCGCGCACGCCGTGAACGGCGTGAGCAATCTCGTGATCGGGCAATAAGCGCCGCTACGGGTGTTACTCTTCGCTATGCGGCGTCGCGCGCGTCTTTCGCGCAGGCCCGCGCCGCAACGTTCTCGCGCCTCAACCGAATTCGCTCCAACATGACCCAATCCGACTCCCGCCGCGCGTTGCAGACGCGCATCATTCACCCGCAAGACGACCTCACGCCCGGCTTCGAATCGTTTGCCGCGCCGGTCACGCGGGCTTCGACCGTGGTGTTTCCCGACCTCGCTTCGGTGCGCGCGCTCGACTGGCGCAACGATGCGCAATGGCGCTACGGCCTGCACGCCACGCCCACCTCGGCCATGCTGCAAAAGCGCATCGCCGAGATCGAAGGCGGCACACATGCGCTGCTGCAACCCTCGGGACTCTCGGCCATCTCGAACGTCTACTTCGGACTGCTGAAGTCAGGCGACGACGTGCTGATTCCCGATAACGTCTATTCGCCGAACCGCGATCATGGCGACTGGCTCGCACGCGATTTCGGCCTCACGGTGCGCTACTACGATCCGATGATCGGTGCGGGCATCGCCGAGCTGATCCAGCCGAACACGAAGCTGATCTGGCTGGAAGCACCGGGCTCGGTGACGATGGAAGTGCCCGACGTGCGCGCGATCACCGCGGCGGCGCGCGCGCGCAACGTGGTGACGGCCATCGACAACACGTGGTCGGCAGGCCTTGCCTTCAAGCCGTTCGAGCACGGCATCGACATTTCGGTGCAGGCGCTCACCAAGTATCAGTCGGGGGGCAGTGACGTGCTGATGGGCGCAACCATCACCGCCGACCGCGATCTTTATCTCAAGCTCAAGGCCGCGCGCATGCGCCTTGGCATTGGCGTTTCGGTCGACGACTGCTCGCTCGTGCTGCGCGCGCTGCCGAGCATGAAGGCGCGCTTCGAGGCGCACGATCGCACCGCGCTCGCACTCGCAGGCTGGCTCAAGTCGCGCCCCGAAATCGCGGCGATGCTGCACCCGGCGTTCGAAGATTGCCCGGGCCACGAGTTCTACAAGCGCGACTTCACGGGCGCGGGCGGCCTTTTCTCCGTGGTGTTCGACGAGCGTTACAGTGCGGCGCAGATCGACACGTTCTGCGAGTCGCTCGAGCTCTTCGCGTTGGGCTGGAGCTGGGGCGGGGCGCATAGCCTCGCCATGCCGTACGACGTCGGTTCGATGCGCACGGCAGCGAGCTGGCCGCATCGCGGCACGCTGGTGCGCTTCTACATCGGCCTCGAAGAAGAGGCCGATCTGCGCGCCGACATCGAGCGCGCGCTCGCAAGGCTTGCGGAAAAAGCAAGTACGCCTGAATAATCCGCGCGAAACAACAACGGCCGCTCGCGTCCACGAGGACACGAGCGGCCGTTGTCTTTTCTAACCGCGGCGCAATCCCGATCAGAACAGACGCAGCAAGCCGTCGAGCCCGACGAAGTTGAACGCGACGCTCGCGGCCTCGCGCACCACCGGCTTCGCGCGGAACGCAACCGACAAACCCGCTACGCCCATCATCTTGAGGTCGTTCGAGCCGTCGCCCATCGCGATTGCGCGGCCTGGCTCGATGCCGATCTGCGCACAGGTTTCGGCAAGCGTACGCGCCTTCACGTCGGCGTTGACGATCTCGCCGGTCACGCGTCCCGTGAGTTTTCCGTCGACGATTTCGAGCGAGTTCGCGCGCGTGTAGTCGAGCCCGAGACGCGCCTTCAGGCGCTCGGTGAAGAACGTGAAGCCGCCGGACACGAGCAGCGTTTTCAGGCCCGCTGCCTTCGCGCCCGCGAGCATCTGCTCGGCGCCCGGCGAGAGCTGCAGTCGCTCTTCATACACACGCTCCAGGGCGCTCGCGTCGAGCCCCTTGAGGAGCGCCACGCGGCGCGTGAGGCTTTCGTTGAAGTCCTTGATCTCGCCGCGCATCGAAGCTTCGGTAATCGCCGCGACCTCGGCCTTGAGGCCGCAGAAGTCCGCGATTTCGTCGATGCATTCGATCGTGATGAGCGTCGAGTCCATGTCCATCGCCACGAGGCCGAAATCGGCCAGCGTGCGCTCCGCTTCGACGAATGCGTAGTCGAGCTGGTGCGTGCCGCAGTAGACCTCGAGGTCGGCCCGCTGGGCCGGCTCGGCATGCTCGATGCGGACCGCGTGAGCGTCGATCGGCGTGAGGCGGCTGCCGCGGGCGAGGCCGAGAAGCGGCTTGTGATGGACGGTGTCGAGCGGGGCGGGACTCTGGATGACGAGGTTCATGGCAGGACGGGCAAAGCCGACGCACGGCGTCGTCGGATTGATCGGATGAAATCGGATGAAAAAGGGCGCAGTCGCGCGTGCAAGAGCCGGAATTGCGCTCTGCAGTGCGCGGCAAAGCCCGTCATTGTAACTTCCCGCCGATCGCAACGGTCGTCGGCCATGTTCGCCGCGCGCTTCTCCTCATGGCAGATATTTCCCCGTTTTTCGGCACACGCTTGCGATCACCTTGCAGCGACGAAAGCGCTCATTCGAGGCACAATGAAAGCTCGTGCGGCAGTCTGACGGGGGCGGCTGCCGCGTGCCGTCAACCGAACGTGTCGCGACTCGCGTCGCGCGACGCGTCATGTGCGCGAGGGCGCCAGGGGAACCGGTATGCAGGACGCTCGCAAGGCCCCAACCAGGACATCTGCCCGAACGCCGCGCGGCGAGCGGGCCTCGAACTCGGACGCCGCCGCGCCGGCCACGCCTGCCGCGTCCGTGCACCGCTTGCCTCGAACCACACGGCGCCGGCGTGACGACTCGGCCGAAACCGAAATCGACGGTATACGCATCACGAGTGCGAGACGCGTTATCGATGCCGACAGCGGCACGCACAAGCTCGAACTCGTGCGCTACTACGCGCGCGCTGCGGGCTGGATTCTGCCGCAACTGCGCGATCGCCCCGTGTCGCTCGTGCGCGCACCGCGCGGCTTGAGCGGCGAGATGTTCTTCCAGCGCCACTGTGGGCGGGCGCCGCTGCCCGAACTCACCGAACACGAAGGGCTCGACCCGGGCCATCCGCCGCTGCTCACGATCGATACAGCGCGCGCGCTGGTGAGCGCCGCGCAGATGGACGTTATCGAGTTGCACACCTGGAACGCCAGCGTCCACGACATCGAGCGGCCCGATCGGGTTGTCTTCGACCTCGACCCCGATCCGGCGCTGGGCTGGGACCGCGTGATCGAGGCGGCGCAGTCCACGCGTGCACTGCTTGCGGAACTCAAGCTCGAGTCATTCTGCAAGACGAGCGGCGGCAAGGGGCTGCATATCGTCGTGCCGCTCACGCCGGAGGCGGGCTGGGAGGACGCGAAGGCATTCGCCCGTGCGGTTGCGCAGCATCTGGCCGCGGTCTGGCCCACGCAGATCACGGCCACTATGGGCCCAGAGCACCGCAAGAAGAAGATCTTCATCGACTATCTGCGCAATGCGCGCGGCGCGAGCACGGCGCTCGCGTATGGCGTGCGGGCGCGCCCGGGCATGGGCATATCCGTGCCGATCGGCTGGGACGAACTGGAGGCGACGACGGGGGGCGCGCAATGGACGCTTGCAACCATCGACGCGCGTCTCGCCCGGATCGAGCAGGCTGATCCCTGGGGGGCCTATGGAAGCGTTCGGCAGAAGTTGACGGCGGAGCTGACGCTGAGTCTGGAGTCAACCGGCAAGTAGTGAAGCCGTGAGCGTGAGGATGTTTTGCGCGCCGCCTATGCACAACGGATCGTCGATGCCGATGAAGTACGGCGCATGACCACGCACAGACGGACAGCAAGCAAATTACCCGCGATGACAAGCAGGATAAAACCTGGTCCGTTCGATGCATGCGCTCGGCGCAAGGCAGCGCGCGGCGCGCTAGACTGCTAACAGACCATCCGCCGCACGGGAGCGGTGCGTCGTACCGGCTTTTCGCGGCTTGCCGCGTTCGTTGCGTACGCCGCCATTGCCCACGGGCGCGGCCGTTCCCGCCAGGAGGTGACGCATGCCTTGCCGCAGCTCCCGCCATACTCGCCGCCGTCGCGCGGCGCTCGTCCCGTTCGTCCTAGCCGCGTCTTGCGTCATCGCGCTGCCCGCGCTCGCGGCCACACCGATCACGGTCACCTCGAAGGCCGCGACCGACGGGCCGATCCGCTACACGGTACGGGTCGTGTCGAAGGCGTTCGGCGACGCTCAGGAGACCCGCACGCTGCGCTCGGGCGACACCGACGACTTCACGTGGCGCACCACGCCGCCGGGCGGCGCAGTCGCGACGCCGCAAGGCTGCCCGGACTACGCCTCGTTGCCGCTCGACGCGAACGGCGCGATGGTCAGGCAGACCCAGGTTCGCCTTGCGCCAATCGTCGCGAGTAACGGCACGGCCACCGTGCAGGTGAGCTTCCGCGCCCAGGCGCCGCACGGGACGCAAACGGTGTCGAGCAACGGCGCATCGCTTACGTGTCCTGCTGTGGTTGCGCATAGCGAGGTCGCGCACCTCACGATGCCCACCAATGGCACTGCGAAAACGCTCAAGCTCAGCGACGGCACGCAGATCACGATCTCGGCGCAGCGCTAAAGCGCGCCGTAAGCGGGATGGCCGGCGTAGCGCGTAAAGCATCGAGCGCGGGCCGGCCGCACACGTCTAGGCGCGTGCCTTGCGCTCGATAAGCCGCGCCGCTAGAAAGCGGTGTTCCGGCGAGAAGAGGCGCCGGTACGCGAGCAGCACCGCGCCCACCGTGCCGAGCGCCGACGAAGCCGCGATCAGGAACATGATCACGATCTGATAGCGCACGGCTTGCAGCGGCGATTGCCCCGCGAGCACCTGACCCGTCATCATGCCGGGCAGGCTCACCACACCGACCACGGCCATCTGGTTGAGCGTCGGGATCATGCCGGCGCGCACCGCCTCGCGGGCGCTAGCCTGCGCGGCCTCCCAGCGTGTCGCGCCGAGCGCGAGCGCAGTCTCCACACGGTCGCGCCGCGCGGTCAGCTCCTGCATCATGCGCTCCACGCCGAGCGATACGCCCGTGAGCGTGTTGCCGAGAATCATGCCGAGGATCGGAATCGCGTATTGCGGCTCGTACCACGGCCGGATGCGGATCACCACGAAAAGCCCGACTGCCGCCACGAGCCACGCGCTCACCCAGATCGACACGATGCTGTCCGCGCGTTGCCCGCCATACGTGCGTGCGCCGCGCTGCGCCCCGGCGAAACCGGCGATCAGCGTCATGAGCGCCATCAGCGGCAGCACGACGTACCAGCGGTTGAATGCGAACACCCAGCCGAGCACATAGCCGATCGCGAGCAACTGCACGACGGTGCGCACGGCGGCCCACGCCAGCTTGCGCTCGAGGTCGAGCTTGAGCAGCACGGAGACCGCGCCGTTGACGAACACGAGCAGCGCCGCGA
This sequence comes from Paraburkholderia sp. J8-2, assembly GCF_905220195.1. Taxonomy (NCBI): domain Bacteria; kingdom Pseudomonadati; phylum Pseudomonadota; class Betaproteobacteria; order Burkholderiales; family Burkholderiaceae; genus Paraburkholderia; species Paraburkholderia sp. J8-2. The sequence goes on along the minus strand of NZ_CAJMZA010000021.1, from coordinate 115,448 downwards.
TGGCGACGTCGCCGATGCCGAGGTTCTGCAGTACGCCGGGGCTCATTGTGCGGCTCCCTGAGTGAATGCCGCGCGCGTGGCGGGTTCTTCGAGCACGCCCGCGCGCATTGTCAGATGCCGCTCGCCCACGCGCTGTGCCTGGGCGGGATCGTGCGAAACCCAGACCGTGGCGCGCGCTGTGCGCGCCTCGTCGAACCAGCCGGCCACCAGCGCCTCGACGGCGCGCGCCGATTCGGGGTCGAGAGAGGCGGTCGGCTCGTCGAGCAGCAGCGCTTCGGGATCGAGCTGGAGCACGCGCACGAGTGCCACGATTTGCGCTTCGCCGCCCGAAAGCTCGGAGGTATCGCGCGCGAGGAAGTCGCTGGAACGGCCAATGGCGGCGAAGAGAGCGTTCGCGCGTGCCGCGTCGAATCGCGCGTCGCGGTAAGCCGCTAGCGTATAGGGGTAGCGCAGGTTGTCTTCGACGCTGCCGTCCAGCAGCGCGGGCCGCTGCCGCAGGTACGCAATATGCCGCCGATACTGGGCGATGCGCCCGCGCGTGACCGGTTTGCCGTGCCAGCGCACCTCGCCGCCGTCGAGCGGGTCGAGCAGCGCGAGCGCGCGCAGGAACACGCTTTTGCCGGAGCCGGACGGGCCCGCCAGCACGGCGCGCTCGCCCGCTAGCAGCGCGAAATCGGTGGGATGCAGCAGCCACTGGCCGCGTTGCGCGTCGCGCCGGGCGATCTGGCGGGCCTCGACGAGCGGCGCGCCATCGGCGTGGAGTGGGGGGAGTGGGTTGTGCTTGAGCATCGAAAGATTGCAAACATGTCGGGTACGACAAGGCGTGCGAAACAGTATGTAACCGGGCACGCTGACTGCTCTTGCGGTATTGCAACATGGCAGGCCGACAACAACGCATAACGTGGAGTCCGCATGACGTCACCGCAGCCCAAGCCCTTTAACCTTGGCCGCACGCTCGCCAGGATCATCGCATGGCTCGTCGCGGTTGTCGTCGTGTTGGTTGCGGTGCTCGTCGTTTTCATCCTGACGTTCGACTGGAACCACGCCAAACCCTACGTAAACGAAAAGGTCACCGAAGCCATCGGGCGGCCGTTTGCGATCGAAGGCGATCTCAAGGTGGGCTGGCAGAGGCCGCCCGGCGAAACGGGCTGGCGCGCGTGGGTGCCCTGGCCGCGCTTTTCGGCCACGCAGATCGCGATCGCCAATCCCGATTGGACGAAGTCCCCGCATTTCGCCACGCTCGACGCAATCGACTTCGAGGTGGCCGTGCTGCCGCTGCTGGCTCACGACATCGTGATTCCGGCGATCAATCTCGTGAATCCGTCGATCGACGTCGAGCGTCTTGTCGACGGGCGCAACAACTGGACCTTCAAGCTGCCCGCCTCGAGCGGGCCTTCGACGTGGCGGCTCGACCTGCACGACATCACGTTCTCGAGCGGCAATATCGCCGTGAGCGACCAGCAGACGAAAACCGACGTGAAGATCGCGGTGAGCCTGCTTGGGCAGGGCATCCCGATCGGCAAGGTGATGGAGGAGCAGGAAGCGGCGTCGCGCGAGGGCTCCGCGCAGGTCATAGGGCGCGCGGGCGCGAACCGGCTGACACAGCAGGTCAACAAGCAGGCTTCGGAGGCGGCTGCTGCCAGCGCGGCTAGTGCGACCAGCGAGGCGAGCGCAGCGGCGGCTTCAGGCACGACGGCCGTAACAAGCGCGCCTGCAACGGGCTCGCAAACGCTCGCCGCGAGCGGTGCCAGCGGTCCGATCGCCGGCTCGGGTGCCGCGCCCGCACAGCCGCTCACGCAAGAGCCGTTCTACGCGATCGGCTGGACGATCAAGGGCACGTACGGCAAGACGGCGCTCGCGGGCAGCGGCAAGCTCGGCGGCGTGCTCGCCCTGCAGGACGCGAAGCGTCCGTTCCCGATTCAGGCCGACATGCGCGCGGGCGACCTGCACATCGCGCTGGTCGGCACGCTCACCGACCCGACGCACCTGGCCGCCGTCGATCTGCGCCTATGGCTGCAGGGACAAAGCCTGGCGCATCTGTACAACCTCACCGGCGTGACGCTGCCCGAAACGCCGCCGTATGCCACGGAAGGCCACTTCGTCGGCAATTTCAGGCGCGGCGCGAGCGTGTTCCGCTATGAGAACTTCACGGGCCGCGTGGGCGGCAGCGACCTGAACGGCACGGTGGTGTACCAGCAGCGCACGCCGCGGCCGCTCCTGAGCGGCGAACTGGTTTCGAACCTGCTGCAGTTCTCGGACCTCGCGCCGATCATCGGCGCAGACAGCACGGCGAGCAAGGCAAAGCGCGGCGACACCGTTGCGCAGCCGGCCGATCGCGTGATCCCGGTCGAGCCGTTCCGCACCGACCGCTGGAGCGCAATCGACGCCGACGTCAAGTTTACGGGCCGGCGCATCATCAAGCAGGGCAGCTTGCCGGTTCAGGACCTCTACGCGCACGTCATGCTGACGAACGGCGTGCTCGTGCTCGATCCGCTGCAGTTCGGTGTGGCGGGCGGCACGCTCGGCACACGTGATTCGCTCGACGGCAGCGGCGCGCCGCTCAAGGCGCGCGGCACGCTGGAGGCGCGTCACCTGAAGCTCAAGCAGCTATTCCCGAACTTCAAGACGATGCAGTCGGCGCTCGGCGAGATCAACGGCGACGCTTCGCTTACGGCGACCGGCAACTCGCCGGCGGCGCTCGCCTCGACCTCGAACGGCGAGGTGAAGCTGCTTGTCACGCAGGGCACGATCAGCCGATTGCTCATGGAGGCGGCGGGCCTGAACGTGGCGAACGTGGTGTACGAGAAGCTGTTCGGCACGCGCGACGTGAATATCAACTGTGCGGCGGCCGACTTCGTCGCCACCAACGGCGTGCTCGATCCGCGCGTGTTCGCGCTCGACACCGACGACGCGGTGATCAACATCGACGGCCCGATCGACCTGCGCGACGAATCGATGAACATGAAGGTCCATCCGCATACGAAGGGCTTTCGCATTTTCACGCTGCGCTCGCCGCTCTACGTGAGGGGCACATTCAAGAACCCGCACGTAGGCGTGGATGCGACGGCGCTCGCGCTGCGCGGCGGCGCGATGATCGGGCTCGGACTTATCAACCCGTTCGCCGCGCTGATTCCGCTCATCGCGCCGAGCAACAACAAGCCGCTGCCATGCGACGCGCTGTTCGCGCAGATGCGTGAACATCCCGTGGCGCCGCCGCCGGGCCAGAAAATGCGCGCGCTGCCGAAGCCGGACCTCGCAAGCGCAGGCGCGGGCGCGAGCGCCGCTGCGGCGACGGATAAGGGCAATAAAGGGGAAGGGGGCGTGAAAGCGAGCCCGGCCACGCGCGACGCGCCGTCGCCAGCCTCGACTGCAACGCCGACGCAAGGGCAGCAGCCGCTCTACAAGGGAAGCTGATTCGGGAAGCTGAAGCGGAAAAACCGCTGCGCCGGGTGTATCGACCCGGCGCAGCGGTGCAGTGAACTTCGTTGAGCGCGCCGACCTGGCGCAACGACTAGCGCAACGAGCGCGGCGCGGTGTCGCCGGCGGCGTCCTGGCGGCGCGTGACGCGGCGGGTGGTCATGGTCGGACGTGCCGCACCGAACTCGGGCAGGACCCGGCTGCGTGCGCGGCTCGCGAACACAAGAAAGCCGAAGCCGTCCGCTTCATACCAGTAACCGCCGTTCTCGAGGCCTTCGATCGGCTGCTCGAGCGCGTGAGCGATCGATTCGATGCAGCGCTTGCGCAATTCACTCGTGCCCGGATACGGTGGCTGCGCTCCGCGCACGCTGCACAGGAGCACATCGAGCCCCGGCAGGATATGCGCATAGAGCACGGGCTCGTCCTGCGCGCGTGCTCGCGCGATCTTGGTATCGAGTTGGCCGAACGGCTTGAAGTGGCTCAGCACGGCGAGAAATGACTCGTCGCCGTCAGCCTTGACGCGTTTGCGCTTTTTCGGGAAGGACATAAAAATTCGCCTGAAAAAGGTGGATTGCAGTACACGCAGCGTTCCCATGCGACCACTCCCGGACTGGTGCGCCGCACGTCGATCCTTTATAGCACACGGATTTGCTGCGTTCACGAGGATAGAGATGGGGACGGTCCGCTCTTGCGGCGCGCGGAGCGCCTGAAGCGATCCGGACCTGCGCGGCCCGCCTGCTGCCCCTCTTTCAAAACCCTCATTGCGTTCGCAAACGCCATGCCGGATCGCACGTCGCGCTCATGTAGATATCCCGGCGCTCTCTCGCTCGTCTCCGTCTCAATAATAGACCTGTGTGTGCGCTCGGTGTGGCGAATTGCCGCAAAAAAACGGGTTTTCCGCGACTCAACGTGTGTGGTGTCACATACATTGTCATCCTGAAAAATCGCGCAGATAATGTTGCGGTTCTGTTGCCCGTGGTTGTCCGGGGCGCCTCGGGCCGATTGGCGTTGCGTGGGTGCATGCCGCGGGACGCATTGCAAATAAACTGGCGAAAAGCACGGCGCGCCGCCCAGACCCGCCACCGAAGCAGGCCAACATGAAACTCTTCGCCAAGGGGCTCTTGCTGATCGCGATTCCGAGCGTCGTCGAACTGGCGCTGCTCGGCGTCGTGTTCGACACCCAGGGGAAGGCCGCGCTCGCGGCCAAACGCGCCGAAAACACGCAGCAAATCCTTTGGCAAGCCAACAGTCTCGTCGACCCGCTGCTGCGCGAAGCCGCGCGCGTGCGCACGGGCATCGTGCTCGAAGATCCTTCATTCATCGATCGCCACGCCGTCTGGACCGAGTTCGCCGACCGCATCACGTTGCTCGCGCGTATGGTCGCCGACAATCCTCCCCAACTCGCGCGCGTCGAGCAGATGCGCAACGCCGCCTATGCATGGCGCAAAGAAGCGGGTGAAATTGCCGATGCACTGCGCATGGGCCGCAGCACGTCGTTCGCTCAGGTGGCGGGCAACGGCATGCCTCCGGAGATCGAGACGGTGCGCGAAGTGCTCGGCGACTTCATCGCCGAGGAAACGCGGCTCGACGAGGCCCGCGCGGCCATGCTGCGCGAGACGCGCGAGCGCCAGCAGGACGCGCTGATCTTCGCGGTGGTGGGCTCGATGCTGATCTGGGGGTTCACGGCCATGGCGTTCGCACGCAACGTGGGCGTGCGCCTTGCCGCGCTCAGCGCGAACGCCGAGCGCCTTGGGGAAAGTGCGCCGCTTGCGCCGCCGCTCACGGGCAACGACGAAATCGCCGCGCTCGATGCGGTGCTCCATCAGACGAGCGCGCAGCTGCGCGTGGCCGAGCGCGAGCAGGCCGCGCTGAAGGCGCAGCTCCAGGCGCGCGCCGCGGACCTCGCGAGCGCCAACGAACATCTGCGCCAGGAGAGTCAGGACAACGAGATGTTCATCTACAGCGTCTCGCACGATCTGCGCTCGCCGCTCGTGAACCTGCAGGGCTTTTCGAAGGAGCTGCAGGTATCGTGCGACGACTTGCGCGCCCAGGTCGACGCGGCGGGCTTGCCCGAGCACGAGCATCGCGCGATGACCGAAGTGCTCGACGGCGACGTCGACGAATCGTTGCAGTTTCTGCGGCAGGCGGTGGCGCGCGCAGCGGCGATCATCGACGCGCTGTTGCGTCTCTCGCGCGCCGGGCGCCTTGAATACCGTTGGCAGCGCGTGAACGTGGCGCGGCTCGTCGAGCGCGTGCTGGGCGGCCTCTCCGAGGAACGCGCGCAGGCGGCGCGCATCGAGGTGGGCGAGCTGCCGCCCGCCTGGGGCGATCCGGCGGCCATTGAACAGATATTCGGCAACCTCATCGAGAATGCGTTGCACCATCTCGATCCCGCGCGCCCGGGCCGGGTCGAGATCGGTGCGCTCGCTGCCGCTAGCGAATCCGCCGACGAAGCCGGCAAAAGCGCGGGCAAGGATGCAGGAAAAACAGGGGCAGCGGAGCCTCTCGAGCGTACGCGGACTTATTTTGTGCGCGACAATGGCGTTGGTATCGCGCAAGCGTATCTGCCCAAGCTGTTCCGCGCGTTTCAGCGGCTGCACGGCGGCGAATCGCCCGGGCAGGGCACGGGCCTCGCGCTCGCCAAGCGGATTGTGGAGCGGCACGGCGGGCGCATCTGGGTGGAATCGGCCGAGGGCGCGGGCTCGACGTTCTTCGTCGCGCTGCCTGACCAGCCGTTGCGCACCACATAGCGGGCACTCGGGCGCGCCTGCCGGCAAGCTTTCAACAAGTTTCGAAAAGTTCATGCGGTACGTAGGAGAGTCGAGATGACGAACGGGGAACAGGTCAGCATCGTGCTGATCGAAGACGACGACGGGCACGCCACGCTGGTCGAGCGCAACCTGCGGCGTTCGGGGATTTCGAACAGCTTCCTGCGCTTTCGCGACGGCCAGGAGGCGCTCGATTACTTTTTCGGCACGCCGGGCGACAATCCGGCAGCGGCGGCGAACTGGGCGTCGCGCGACGCGCTCAGCAATTTCGTCGTGCTGCTCGACTTGCGCATGCCGCGCGTGGACGGCTTCGAGGTGCTGCGGCGCCTGAAAGCGGAGCCCGCCACCGCGTCGGTGCCGGTGATCGTGCTCACGACCACCGACGACCCTCGCGAGATCGAACGCTGCTATGAACTCGGCTGCAACGTGTACATCACGAAACCGGTCGAATATGACGCGTTCATCGAGGCCGTGCGCCGACTCGGCTTTTTTCTCCAGGTCGTCAAGCTGCCGCCGGGCCATCGCTTCGTCCAGGCGCGACCGGCCGGCGCCCAGTAACGGATCGCGCGGGCATCGCGCATGGAAACATCACGCATTGGCAACCGAATGAAAGCAAGGCGACACGCTCGACCCATGCCTGAAGGGACGCTTCGCGCATGACGGAGGAACCCACGATGCTGGACGGCGCGCGCGTGCTCGTCGTCGACGACGACGAAGGCATCCTGCGCCTCGCCCGCAAATCGCTACTGCGCGCGGGTGCGCGCGTGGACACCTGCACGGGCGTGGGGGAGGCGCGCGCGTTGCTCGCCGTGCAGACGCCCGACGTGCTCGTACTCGACTATCAGCTCGACGGCGCGGAAACGGGCCTCGACTTCTTCCGCCGTCTGCGTGCCGACGACGTGCGCGTGCCGGCGATCCTCGTGACGGGCTTCACCGACGAGTCCCGCGTGATCGCCGCGCTACGCGCGGGCGTCTCGGACGTGGTGCCGAAGTCGGGTGATTATCTCGACTATCTGCCGGAAGCCGTCGCGCGCGTGCTCTCGCAGGTGGCGCTGCAGCGCGCCTCCGACGAAGCGCTACTGCTGCGCGATCGCGAAGAGCACTACCGTACGCTCTCCGAAGCGTTGCCGCACCTCGTGCTCACCTGCGGCGCGGACGGCAATTGCGACTTTGTCTCGAAGCAGTGGCTCGACTATACGGGGCTCGACGCCGGCCAGTCGCACGGTCTCGCCTGGCTCGACGCCGTGCACGCCGACGATCGCGAAGAGATTCGCCACACCTGGCTCGAAGCCGTGGGCAGCGGCGCCACCGACTATCGCCATGAGTTGCGTATTCGCCGCCGCGATGGCGTGTATCGATGGTTCGATGTCCGAATCGTTGCGATGCGCGACCCGCGAGGCGGCGTGAACAAATGGTTCGGCAGTTGCACCGACATCGACGCGCAACGCGAAGCGACCGAGGAGCGCGAGCGCCTCCTTGCCTCGGAGCAGGCAGCGCGTCAGACCGCCGAAGAAGCCAACCGCGCGAAAGACCGCTTCCTCGCCATGCTCTCGCACGAGTTGCGCACACCCCTCACGCCGGTGCTCGCGGGCACGCGGCTGCTGGAGCAGATCCCGGCCCTGCCCGACGCAGCGCGCTCGGGCGTACTGATGATCCGCCGCAATATCGAACTCGAGGCACGTCTGATCGACGACCTGCTCGATCTCACGCGCGTGGCCAATGGCAAGCTGAGCCTCGCGCTCGACACGGTCGACGTGCACGAGGTGATCGAGGCCGTGCTCGAGCTTTTCCATAGCGAAATCCAGATCAAGCAGCAGGATGTCCATGTCGACCTGCGCGCCCAGCAGCACTATGTGCGCGGCGATCGCGCGCGCCTGCAGCAGATGCTCTGGAATCTCGTGCGCAACGCCGCGAAGTTCACGCCCGACGGCGGCCACATTTACGTACGCACGCGCGATGAGCGCACGCACGTGGAGATCGAGGTCGAGGACACAGGCATCGGCATCGCGCCCGAGCAGATCGGCAAGCTCTTTCATGCCTTCGAACAGGGCAGCCACAATCTCACGCGTCAGTTCGGCGGGCTCGGGTTAGGCCTCGCCGTGACGCGGGCGCTGACCGAGGCGCACGGCGGGAGCGTGAGTGCGAGAAGCCCCGGTGCGCATTGCGGCGCGACCTTCACCATCGTGCTGCCGAGCGCCGCGCGAGGCGAGGGCGCCGCCGCGGTGGCCGAGCGTCGCGGGCCGCATCGGGTGGGCGCGCTGAACATCCTGCTGATCGAGGATCACGAGGATACCGCTGAGGTCATGTCGCAACTGATGCGCTCGGGCGGCCACGAGGTGGCGGTGGCAGGCAGCGTGGCCGGTGCGCTCGCGCTCACGGCCAGCATGGCCTTCGACCTCGTGGTAAGCGACATCGGTTTGCCGGATGGCTCGGGCATCGACTTCATCCGCGCGTTCCGTGCGCAATCAACGGCGCCTGCCGTCGCGCTCACCGGCTTCGGCACCGACGACGACGTGCGCCGCAGCGTCGAAGCGGGCTTCACCGCGCATCTCACGAAGCCCGTCAACTTCGAGCAACTCGAACGGCTGATCGAAGAGGCCGCGGCCGCGCGCAGTGCGTCGGCCGCGCCCGATTCCGCCGCGCCGGCTCCCTGAGTCTTCCTTGAGCCTCGCTTGAACCGGGCATAAAAAAGCCCGCGCGGCCTTGCGGCGGCGCGGGCTTATGTCTGGACGCTCGCGCGGATCAGCGCGGATTGTTCTGCAGCGAATCGCGGATCTCGCGCAGCAGCAGCACGTCTTCAGGCGTGGGCGCCGGCTCGGCGGGTGCAGCGGGCTGCGGCTGGCGCAGCTTGTTGATGAACTTCACCATCAAAAAGATGATGAACGCGAGGATGACGAAGTTGATCACCGCGGTGATGAACGAGCCATAGCCGAACACGGCCACGCCCGCAGTCTGCAGATCCTTGTACGACTCGGGGTTGCCTTTATAGCTGGCCGGAATGTGTCCGAGCCGCACGAACATGTTCGAGAAGTCGAGGCCGCCCGTGATCACGCCGATGACCGGCATGATGAGATCTTTCACGATTGAGTTGACGATGCTCGAGAACGCACCGCCGATGATCACACCGACGGCGAGATCCATCACGTTGCCTTTGACGGCGAATTCCTTGAACTCCTGGACGATGCTCATGAGCGGGCTCTCCCTGAATGGCGCGGCACGGGGCTGGGGTCAATACGGCGTATTGGCGCAATCATAGCGAACGCATCCGTATCGCGGTAGCAATTTGACATTCCCTGACCTTTCTCCGGGGACTGGCGACGAAGTTCTACCGGACGCACGCGGCGTGCCCACCGCGCTGATTGAAGCCCGTCTTTGGCCTGCTTTCGACTTCAGTGCGCGAGCGAGATCTGCTCGTGAAAGGTTGCTGGATCGGTGTTGCTGCCACCCAGCAGCACGCCTACGCGCTTGCCTTGCAGCGTGTCGCGCAGCGGCCCGAGCAGCCCCGCCGTGGCTGCGGCGCAAGCGGGCTCCACGGCGAGCTTGAGTTGCTCGAAGAGCACGCGCATCGCGCTGCGCAGCGCGTCGTCGGAGACCGTGACGATGCGCTCGAGATGACGGCGGCACAGCGTATAGCTGTATTGCTCTGCATGCGACGCCATGAGCGAGTCGGCGATCGAGTGCATATGCGTCAGGCGCACCGTGTGGTTTGCGGCGAAGCTGCGGCTCATCACGTCCGAACCCTCGGGCTCGACGCCATACACGCGCACGCGCGGGTTCGCGAGCCGCAACGCTGTGGCAACGCCCGCAGCGAGCCCGCCGCCGCCGACGGGCACAACGACCGCGTCGAGATCGGGCGCCTGGGTGGCCCATTCATAGCCAAGTGTGGCCGTGCCGAGCACTGTGCGATAGCCGTTGAACGGATGCACGAAATAGCGTCCCTCGTCGGTCTCGATACGGCGCACGATCTCGAACGCCTCGCTGCTGTTGCTTGCCACGACGATTTCCGCGCCAAAGCGCCTGCATTGCGCGACACGCGCCGCGCTCGTGGTGCGTAAGAGCACGACCTTCGCGCTGATGCCCAACCGCATCGCCGCATACCCAACCGCCATGGCGTGATTACCGCCCGACACGCACGTGACGCCGGCGCTGCGTTGCGCGGCATCGAGCGCGAGCAGATGCGTGAACGCACTGCGCACCTTGAAGCTGCCGCTCGACTGCAGCAGCTCGAACTTGAAGTTCACGAGCGTCGCTTCGAGCGTGGACAGATCGTGGCGGTCGAACACCGGCGTGCGCAACACCCACGGCGCGAGCGCGAAATGCTGCGAAGCGATCTCGTCGAGGGTGGGGATTGCCTCACCGTCTATCGTGTTGCTGGTGGGAAGCGGCGAGGCGGTGGACATGATAGTGCGCGTCCAGCGAGATTACTGCGCCAGGGCTTCGGCGGACATGCCGTGCACGAGCTTGCGCAGGAAACCTTCGCACGCCGCAAGCTGTTCGAGCGAGACATATTCGTTCGGCTTGTGCGCCTGCTGGATGTCGCCGGGCCCGCACACCACGCTCGGAATGCCCGCGCGAGCAAAGAGGCCCGCCTCGGTGCCGTAGGCCACCTTGCGGCGTGCGTCATCGGCGGTGAGCGCGCGCACGAGTTGCGTGATCGCGGCCTGCTCGGTGGCGTCGAGGCCGGGGGCCGCAGCGATCTTCGTGAACTCGATCGCGCCCACCGCGTGCTCGCGTTGCATCTTCGGCACGAGCGTTTCGCGCGCGTACTGTTCGATGCGCGCGAAGATCGTGTCGGGGTTGAGCGTCGGCAGATTGCGGAACTCGAACGCGAAACGGCATTCGGCCGGCACCGTGTTGATCGCATTGCCGCCTTCGATCGTGCTGGTTTGCGCGGTCGTGAACGGCACGTCGTATAGCTCGTCGAACGGGCCGTTCGCGCGGAATTCGTCGGCCATGTCGCGGATGTAGCAGATGAGACGCGCCGCGTACTCGATCGCGTTCAGCCCGCGCGGCGTGAGCGACGAATGCGCGGCCTGGCCGCGCACGCAGCACTGGTACGCGTTGATGCCCTTGTGCGCCACGATGGGGCGCATGCTCGTGGGTTCGCCCACGATGCAGCCTTCGGGCTTCACGCCGCGCTTCACGAGTTCTTCGATCATGAGCGGCGCGCCCACGCAGCCCACTTCCTCGTCGAACGAGAGCGCGAGGTGCAGGGGCTTGGCGAGTTTCGTCTTCTGGATCTCGGGCACGAGCGTGAGCGCCGCGCCGATGAAACCCTTCATGTCGCAGGTACCGCGGCCATAGAGCAGGCCGTCGCGGATCTCGGGCTTGAACGGGTCGCTGTCCCATTTCTGGCCGTCCACGGGCACCACGTCGGTGTGGCCGGAGAGCACGATGCCGCCGTTCGTTTCGCCGTCATGCGCGGGGATCGTGGCGAACAGGTTGGCCCATTTGCCGTCGCGGCCATAGGTGAGCGTCGATTCGATGCCGCGAGCACGCAGATCGTCGCGCACCGTCTCGATCAGGCCGAGATTCGGATGGCGGCTGACCGTGTCCATCGAAACGAGGCGGGTGACCCAGGGGAGCGAGGCGGGAAGGGAGGCGGAAGGCGTAGACGACTGCGCTGTTTCAGCGGCGAGGGACATATTGGGCTCCAGCTTGCTTGTATTCTTCATCTTACCCAAAAAGAATGCGGCAAGCCAAAGCGGGCAGTGCGGCGTCACACGTTCCCGACGATTGCGGTGTACATGGCGCGCTGCAGCATGACGTGAAAACGCCCGCGCGGAGGGCAAACCGCGCGGGCGTCCGAAGATGCGCTAAGGGCGCTTAGCGCGACGCGCCAGCGCGATTGGGTGCACCGAGCGCGCGCAACGTCTCCTTCACGGTAGCCACGCGCACGGCGAGGTCGGGGCTGCGCGTTTCGATGCGCAGCTTGTCCTGGCCCGCGAGCTTGATGTGCTTGTGCTTCTGCACCATCTCGATGATGCGCATGGCGTCCACGGGCGGATTCGGCACGAACTGCAGGCCGATGACCGCTTCGCCCGCATCGATCTTCGTGATGCCGAGCGGCTTCGCCGCCAGTCGCAGACGATGCGTTTCGATCAACGCGTGGGCCTGTGCCGGCATCTTGCCGAAGCGGTCGATCAGTTCTTCCTGGATGCCGTCGATCGAATCGTCGTGCTCGCAGTTCGCGAGGCGCTTGTAGAGCGACAGGCGCTCCTGAACGTCGCCGCAATAGTCGGCTGGCAGGATCGCGGGTGCGTGCAGGTTGATCTCGGTGGTCGCCGCGAGCGGCGCGTTGAGATCGGGCTCGCGGCCGTCTTTGAGCGCTTTCACGGCGTCGTTGAGCATGTCCGTGTAGAGCTGGAAGCCGATCTCCTGGATCTCGCCCGACTGCTTGTCGCCGAGCACTTCGCCCGTACCGCGAATTTCGAGGTCGTGCATCGCCAGATAGAAGCCCGAGCCGAGTTCCTCCATCTGCTGGATGGCTTCCAGCCGCCGTTGCGCCTGCTTCGTGAGCCCTTGCGGATCGTGCACGAGCAAATACGCGTACGCCTGGTGGTGCGAGCGCCCGACACGGCCGCGCAACTGGTGCAACTGCGCCAGACCGAACTTGTCGGAGCGGTGGATCAGGATCGTGTTCGCGGTCGGCACGTCGATGCCGGTCTCGATGATCGTGGTACAGAGCAGCACGTTCGCGCGCTGCGCCACGAAATCGCGCATCACGGCTTCGAGTTCGCGCTCGTGCATCTGGCCGTGCGCCACCGCAATGCGCGCTTCGGGCACCAGCGCTTCGAGCATCGCACGGCGGTTCTCGATGGTCTCGACTTCGTTGTGCAGGAAGTACACCTGGCCGCCGCGCTTGAGTTCGCGCAGCATGGCCTCGCGAATCACGCTGTCTTCCTCGCGGCGCACGAAGGTCTTGATGGCGAGCCGCTTTTGCGGCGCGGTCGCGATCACGGAGAAGTCGCGCAGGCCTTCGAGCGCCATGCCGAGCGTACGCGGAATCGGCGTGGCGGTGAGCGTGAGCACGTCCACTTCCGCGCGCAGCGCCTTGAGCGCCTCCTTCTGGCGCACGCCGAAGCGGTGCTCCTCGTCGATGATGACGAGCCCGAGGCGCTTGAACTGCACATCGGACGACAGCAGCTTGTGCGTACCGATTACGATATCGACGCTGCCGTCGTTGATCTGCTGGATCGCGCCGCTCACTTCCTTCGCGGACTTGAAGCGCGAGAGTTCGGCAATGCGAACGGGCCAGTCGGCGAAGCGGTCCGTGAAGGTTTGCGTGTGCTGCTCGGCGAGCAGCGTGGTGGGCGAGAGAATCGCCACCTGCTTGCCGCCCATCACGGCGATGAACGCCGCGCGCAACGCGACTTCCGTCTTGCCGAAGCCCACGTCGCCGCACACGAGGCGGTCCATCGGCTTGCCGCTCGTCATGTCGCCGATCACGGCGGCGATCGCGGCCGCCTGGTCGGGCGTTTCCTCGAAGCCGAAGCTTTCCGCGAACTTGACGTAGTCGCGCGGTTCGAGCGCGAACGCGTGGCCTTCGCGCGCGGCGCGGCGCGCGTAGAGATTCAAAAGCTCGGCCGCGGTGTCGCGGATCTGCTGCGCGGCCTTGCGGCGTGCCTTTTCCCACTGGCCGGAGCCCAGCGCATGAAGCGGCGCGCTATCCGGATCGGCGCCGCTGTAGCGTGAAATCACGTGCAATTGCGAGACCGGCACGTAGAGCTTGCTGCCGTTCGCATATTCGAGGTGCAGGAATTCGGTATCGCCTTCGCCGAGGTCCATCGTCACGAGGCCGTGATACCGGCCGATGCCGTGTTGCGCATGGACCACCGGATCGCCCACCTTGAGTTCGGAGAGATCGCGCACCATCGAATCGACGTTGCTCGCCTGCTCCTGGCGGCGACGGCCCGCACGGCGCGCAAGCGGGCCGTAAAGCTCGGTCTCGGTGATGACCGCAAGCTCCTCGCCCCGCAGCGAGAAGCCCGTGGAAAGCGGCGCGACGCCCAGCGCGAAGCGCTCGTCGCCGGTGAGCCAGTCCTCGAAGCTGTCGGCGCCCGCGGGGCGCAGATGGTTGTCGGCGAGCAGTTGCGCAATGGTTTCGCGCCGCCCCGCCGACTCCACTGCGAACAGCACGCGGTTCTTCGTCGTGTCGAGATAGCTGCGCAGCGAGGCGAGCGGGTCGTCGGCGTGGCGGTCGATTGCGAGATTCGGCAGCGCCGTGGCCCAGCCGCCCGCGCTCGCAGCGGGCAGCACGAGGCGCGCGAACGGCTTTGCGAACGCGAAGAAGTCCTCGTCGGTCAGGAAGAGGCGCTGCGGCTCCAGGATCGGCCGCTCGCGGTCGTGCGAGAGGAAGTTGTGGCGCTGCTTCGTGTCGTTCGTGAAGCGGCGGATCGACGCGTCGAGGTCGCCCGAGAACACCAGCTGGGCGTTTTCCGGCAGATAGTGGAAGAGCGTAGCCGTCTCTTCGAAAAAGAGCGGCAGGTAGTATTCGATGCCGGCCGACGGCACGCCATTGCCCATGTCCTTGTAGATCGTCGCGCGGCTCGGGTCGCCCTCGAACACTTCACGCCAGCGGCTGCGAAACGCCGTGCGCGCGGCTTCGTCGAACGGAAACTCGCGGCCAGGCAGCAGGCGCACGTCCTTCACGGGGTACAGGCTGCGCTGGCTGTCCGGGTCGAACGCGCGAATCGAGTCGACCTGGTCGTCGAAAAGGTCGATGCGGTAGGGCAGCGGCGAGCCCATCGGAAAGAGGTCGATGAGCGAGCCGCGCACGCAGTATTCGCCGGGGCGCACCACCTGGCTCACATGCTCGTAGCCCGCGAGCGTGAGCTGCGACTTGAACTTCGCTTCGTCGAGGCGCTCGCCCTGCGAGAACGAGAACGTATAGGCCGCGAGAAACGACGCGGGCGGCATGCGGTAGAGCGCCGTGGTGGCCGGCACGATCAGGATGTCGCAGCGGCCTTCGCCGAGATCGTGGAGCGTAGCCAGACGCTCTGAAACGAGGTCCTGGTGCGGCGAGAACGTGTCGTACGGCAGCGTTTCCCAGTCGGGCAAGAGGCGCACGCGCGCCTCCGGCGCGAAGAACGGAATCTCCTGAGCGAGCCGCTGGGCATCCACGGCGCTGGCGCAAATCACGGCCAGCAGCGGCGCCTGGCGTGCGCCGGCGCGCGCGGCCTCGCGGTAGCGCGCGATCAAGAGCGCGTCGGACGAGCCGTGCGTGCCGTCGAACGCGAAGCGCTGCCCCGGCTTGACGACGGAGACGGGGGACGGAGATTGCGAGGAAGCGGCGATATCGGACATAGGCAACAGGGTGGCCGACGCGTGTGTCGGTAGGGTGGCCAGTTCAGTTCGGGCGGAGTGCAACGCCAGAATATGGGGGCCGGTTACTGGTCTTCAAGTGAATCCGGCGCGTTTCGACGACGTTTCGCCGACGTTTTGCGGGCGTCCGGCGTGCGGGTAAGGGACCTATTATAAAATCCGTCCTTTACTTTGACTCATGCGGCTCGCGACACCGTGACTTCACGCCTTTTTGCCCTGATTCCGTGCGCCGGCACCGGCAGCCGTTCGGGCTCGGCCATGCCGAAACAATATCGAATCGTTGCCGGACGCGACCTCCTGCACTATACGCTCGCCGCTTTCGACGCCTGCAACGAATTCTCGCAAACCCTCGTGGTGATTTCTCCCGACGATAACCACTTCGACGCCCGGCGCTTCGGCGGCCTGCGCTTTGCCGTGCGGCGTTGCGGCGGCGCCTCGCGCCAGGCCTCGGTCTATAACGGCCTGGCTGCGCTCGCCGAATTCGGCGCAACCGACAACGACTGGGTGCTCGTGCACGATGCGGCGCGCCCCGGCATCACGCCCGCGCTGATTCGCACGCTCGTCGAGTCGCTCAAGGACGACCCCGTGGGCGGCATCATGGCGCTGCCGGTGGCGGACACGCTCAAGCGCGTCGCCCCGAAGGACCCCGCGGCGCCCGGCGTACACATCGCGCGCACCGAATCGCGCGACGGACTCTGGCAGGCCCAGACGCCGCAGATGTTCCGTATCGGCATGCTGCGCACGGCCATCGAGCGCGCGCAGCAAGACGGTCACGATCTCACCGACGAAGCGAGCGCGATTGAATGGCTGGGTCACGCGCCGCGTCTCGTGCAGGGCAGTCTGCGCAACTTCAAGGTGACGTACCCCGAAGACTTCGCGCTCGCCGAAGCGATCCTCAGCCGGCCCGCAGAATAAGCGCACCGCAATCCCTACACCTGAAACCCCTGGAACCCCACACATGGACATCAGAATCGGACAAGGCTACGACGTGCACGCGCTGGTGCCTGGCCGCCCGCTCGTGCTCGGCGGCGTGACGATCCCCTATGATCGCGGCCTGCTCGGCCACTCGGACGCCGACGTGCTGCTGCACGCCATTACCGACGCGCTGTTCGGCGCCGCCGCGCTCGGCGACATCGGCCGCCATTTCCCCGACACCGACAAGCAGTTCTACGGCGCCAACAGCCGCGTGCTGCTGCGCGAATGTCTGCGCCGCGTGCAGGAGGCGGGCTTCGCGCTCATGAACGTCGATACCACGGTGATCGCCCAGGCGCCCAAGCTCGCACCCCACATCGAATCGATGCGCAAGACGATTGCCGAAGACCTGAACCTACCGGTCGAACGCGTGAACGTGAAGGCGAAGACGAATGAAAAGCTCGGCTATCTCGGCCGCAGCGAAGGGATCGAAGCGCAGGCGGCTGTACTGCTGCTGCGCGCGTGATCTTCCGTTCAGCCCTTGTTTTGAAGGGCTGAACGGCGCAGAGCAGGGCGCGTGCCTGCTCCGCGCCCTACGGCGATGATTGCAATTGCAATCATCGCCGTTGCTTTTCTTGTCGATTAATTTCCGTTTTTTTCGTCCCATACTGAACCGCTATCCGGAAGTGGGGAGGGCAATGGCGGGAGTTGAAAAACGCGTGAAAGGCCTCGACGGCCTGCGGGCGCTTGCAGTCGTGCTCGTGTTCCTCTCGCACAAGGCCCACGTCGACGCGATCGATGCGGGCAAGATCGGCGTCTGGCTGTTTTTTCTGATCAGCGGTTATCTGATCATTGGAGAACTGCATCGCAATCGGGTTCGCATCGAACAGCGCGGCGCTCGCACGGCCGCGCTGCTGTACGTTTTCTTCATGAAGCGCACGCTGCGCATTTTTCCGGTGTACTACCTGCTGCTCGTTGCACTCACCATCGCGCATGCGAGCTTCTATCAGCGCGAGGTTGACCTCGGGCTCGCGTGGCATTTCGTATTCCTCTCCAATTACTGGATCGGCGTGGTACACGATGGCTGGCCCGGCACCGTTTCGCATTTCTGGAGCCTCGCGGTCGAACAGCAGTTCTATCTCGTCGCGCCGTTTGCGCTGCTGTTCATGCGCGCGTCGCGCCATCTCGCGCTTTGCGCGGTGGTCATTGCGGCGGCTGCGTTCGCGCATCTCGCGCTGTACGAGGAAGGGGCGATCGCGCCGCTGATTTACGCGTTTTCGCCATGGAATTTCGCCATGCTCGCGCTCGGCGGCGCACTGGCGATCGGCGGTGCGCGCGTGCCGTTGCGCCCGGGGGTGTTCAGTGCGGTGTGGTTCGTCGGGGCGTGTGCGGCGATCGCCGGCTTCGCGCTGGCGCGCGCCGATTGTGCCGAAGGCGTGAACGGCGCGACGATACAGTCGGGCTTCTTCGACATCGGACTCGCGCTCGCGCTCGGCACGCTGTTTCTGTGGCTCGTGCGTCGCCAGGACAGCATGGTCGTTGCGGTGCTGGAAGTGCGGCCGCTCGCGTATCTCGGCACGATCAGCTACGGCTTCTATCTGTTTCACAACCTCGTGCCGTCGCGCCTTGGCGTGGCGCCGGGGTTTTACGCGCGGCTCCATGTGCCCGATGGTGCGCAGCCCGTTCTTGCGCTCGTGCTGCAGTTCGCGTTGGCCGTGCTGCTCGCGCATCTGTCGTGGCAGGTTCTGGAAAAACGCGTGCTCGAGTGGAAGCGACCGCTCGAAACGGCAATACGCAACCGCTTGCCCACGCGCGCAGCGGCGAGCCGGACTTGATGCAACAGCGCGAGGTCTAGAGCGTCTCGCCGCCCACCACGCGGCCGTCGGGGCACAATTCGCCGGTCTGTAGCCCGTCGAGCACGCGCAGCACTTCTTCGGCGCTGCGCCCGACGTTCAGGTTGTTCACCGTGACATGCTGGATCGTGTTGTCGGGATCGACGATGAACGTTGCGCGCAGCGACACGCCCGCTTCCTTGTCGCGTATGCCGAGCTGATCGATGAGCTCGCCCTTCACGTCGCCAAACGAATAGTGATTGAGGCGATCGAGCGTCTTGTCCTCGCGCCGCCACGCGAGCTTCACATATTCGTTGTCGCAACTGCCGCCCATGACGACCGTTTCGCGGTCATCGAATTCCTTGATGAGCCTTGCGAACGCGATGATCTCGGTGGGGCAAACGAGCGTGAAATCCTTGGGGTAGAAGTAGATGACCTTCCACTTGTTGGCGAAGGTCTGCTCGGTGATCTCGATGAACGCCGATTCGCCGTTTTCCACGGGATGATTGAAGCCGGGCTTCGCGGCGGTGACGGTGAAGGCCTCGAGTTTGTCGCCGACGGTTTTCATGGGGCAGTTCCTCAGACGAGAGGCGGGCAGCGGGGCCCGCTTTGACGCCGCGCGCGAGAGAGCGCAACGCGGCATGCCGATGAAAACGATTGTCGCAGGTGCGGGCGGCGCGTGATGCGAGGGTGCGCCGCCGACGGCTTTCGGTCAAGCGAGGGGAAAGCGGCTCAGGCGCCCTTGGCGAGCGGGAACTCGATCGTCACTTCGAGACCGGGGCCCGGCAGCCGGTTGCGCAGGCGCAGCGCGCCG
Source organism: Paraburkholderia sp. J8-2 (assembly GCF_905220195.1). NCBI lineage: Bacteria > Pseudomonadati > Pseudomonadota > Betaproteobacteria > Burkholderiales > Burkholderiaceae > Paraburkholderia > Paraburkholderia sp. J8-2. The sequence goes on along the minus strand of NZ_CAJMZA010000021.1, from coordinate 96,381 downwards.
CGATAGCGGCCCACGAGGCGCTGCACGATGGCCATGCCGAGGCCGGTGCCGTTCGCCTGCGTGCGAGCCGTGTCGACGCGGTAGAACGGCCGCGTGACGAGCGGGAGCTGATCCTCGGGAATGCCCGGGCCTTCGTCGACCACCGAAAGTTCGACGCGCGAGTGCGAGACGCGCGTTTCGAGCATGATGTGCGGAATACCGTCGGTTTCGCTCGCGCCGTATTTGCGTGCGTTTTCGATCAGATTGCCCACCACGCGGCGCATGTCGGTGTCGTCGGCTTCGATCATGGCCGAAGGCGCGAGCCGCGTGATGAGGCGCACGCCGTCTTCGCTCGCCATGCGCGCGGCCATCTCGCCGGCAATGACCGAGAGATCGACGCGCTCGGGCATGCGCTGGGCGGGGCGCGCGTAATCGAGGAAGCGGCCGATGATCATGTCCATCTGCTCGATGTCGTCGATCATCGCGTCCTTGGTCGCCTGATCGGACGGACTCATCTCCGTTTCGAGCCGCAGGCGCGCGAGCGGCGTGCGCAAATCGTGCGAGATGCCCGCGAGCATCAGCGCGCGGTCGGCCTCCAGCTGCTCGAGGTCGCGCACCATCTGGTTGAACGAGCGATTCGTTTCGGCGGCGACGCCCATGCCGCTCTCGGGCAAGGGCGCGGGAGGCTGCCCGGAGCCCAGCATGCGCGCCGACATGGCCAGACGCGCGAATGGCCGGTTCACGAGGCTCGTGATGAAGGCCGCCCCGAAAAGCGATAGCGCGAGCGCGGAAACGCCCCATCCGACCCACTGCAGGCCTGTGACGTTGTCGAGCTGGTCGCGGTCGAGCGCGACCCAGTAGTCGTCGTCGTCGATCTTGAAGCTGATCCACACGCCCGGAATGTCGTTCACGGACTGCGCGATGATCGTGTCGTCGCCAAGACGCCCGCGAATGTCATGCTCGATCAGACGATTGAGCGACTCGTCGGGCTGGAGCTTGTACTTGTCCGTGGTTTCGCGCGGGTACACACGCACGCCCTCGTTGCTCTCGAGATCCTGCAGCAGCGCGCGGCGCAGATCGGGATCGGAGTAGAGGAGCGCCGTGCGCGTGAGCTTCACGATCGCGACGAGCTGGAGCGCCACGCGCTGCGCGCGCGGCTCCCGCTCAATCACGCGAAAGCTCTGGAACCACGCGGCGAGACTCACCGCGATGAGAAGGGCGATCAGCAGGAAGGTGCGCCAGAACAGATCGCCGAACGCGAGCGTGAGCAAACGCCGGTCAATCCGCATGGACCCTTCCCGTTTCAACAGAGGCAGTGCAGACAACGAGACTCCATCCAGGATCAGGCGGCGCCGTCGGGGATGAACACGTAGCCGAGGCCCCAAACCGTTTGAATGAAACGCGGGCTGCCCGGATCGGGTTCGATGAGCTTGCGCAGGCGCGAGATCTGCACGTCGAGGCTACGGTCGAACACTTCGTATTCACGGCCGCGCGCAAGCTCCATGAGCTTTTCACGCGAGAGCGGCTGGCGCGGATGACGCGCGAACACCTTGAGCACCGAGAATTCGCCCGTGGTGAGCGGAATTTCCTGGCCGGCCTTGGTGAGCGTGCGCGTGGCGAGATTCAATGCGAATTCGCCGAACTCGAACACCTCGGTGGTTTCCGAAGGCGCGCCCGGCAGTTCGGACGGCGCCTGACGGCGCAGCACCGCATGAATACGTGCGACAAGTTCGCGCGGGTTGAAGGGCTTGGGCAGATAGTCGTCGGCGCCCATTTCGAGCCCGACGATGCGATCCACGTCCTCGCCCTTGGCGGTGAGCATGATGATGGGCGTGCGGTCGTTGCTGCCGCGCAGACGGCGGCAGATCGACAGGCCGTCTTCGCCTGGCAGCATGAGGTCGAGCACCAGCAGGTCGAAGCGCTCGCGCACCCACAGCTTGTTCATGGCGGGGGCGTTTTCGGCCACGTAGACATTGAAGCCCTGCTCGCCGAGGTAGCGGCGCAGCAGGTCCCGGAGTCGGGGATCGTCATCGACAACGAGAATTTTGGACGGGTTTTTGGTTTCCATGCCTGGCATCTTAGCGCGATTGGATACTGATGCGAGTTTGCACCAATTATCAGGTTACAGTCAGTTACAAAATTTACCCGTGCTGTGCCACGACGGCAAGCACTGACAGATAGACTTCTTTACGTAAAGCGGCTGTTCGGTAGATACTTCATTCGACTTTAAAATTCATGCCCGCGCCGAGCCGGGTTCGCACATGTATTCGAGGTAGCCGTTTGCCGCGTCAAGAAGGGAACAAAACGATGGGAGGGGTCAGGCCGACAATGCGCCACACCATGCTTGCACTGGCGCTAGCCGGTGGCGTGGCGGCTGCACTGGAGTCGTTGCCGGCCCGGGCCCAGCCCTCCGCAGACCGCTACGAGAACCCGCAGTCCTTTGCTCGCTCTCAGGGCGGCAAGCCATCAATGCGGCGCATACGCAGCGATACGGTTCCGCGTCCAGCGTCTGACATCAACCAGCGTCCTGCCGTTCCCCCCGACCTCGATCAGCGCCGCCGCGACGGCCATATGACGCCCGACGAGCGACGTCTCTTGCGTCAGCATATCGAAGACGCTGTGCGCGAACTGTACAAGCGCTAATACTGCTTTCGGCGTGCGTCAACGCCGCTGCGCGGCGATAACGTTTACGCAATATTCAATTCGCGACGCGTTCACGCCTTTCTCGCGCCTTTCACGATTTTATCGGCATGCCATCGTGCATTCGCGCCGTGCAAACGCGCTGAAAAAAACCGTAGCAATTGCGTAGTCAACATCCGTTTTGCCACAGCCGTTAAACCGGTACATTCATTGACTGCGCCGGCGGTTTCGTCGTGCGCCCGTTCATCATGAGCGACTCCAGACGGTCGAGGCCAAACGCGCAGTCCGACGTGCACGCGTCGGCGCCAGACACTGGCGCGGATGCGCGGCTCGACGCCGACGACGCCCGCCATCTTCTCGTACGTACGGGCTTCGCGCCGCGCGAGAGCGAAGTGGCGCCTTATGTGGGGCTCACGCGAGAGCAGGCTGTCGCGCGACTCGTCGGCAGCGCGCGCAGCGAGGCGCTCACGCCGCTTCCCGCATGGACCGCCGAAGTGCCGCCGAGCCGGGCGCAGCGCAATGCACGGACCCCAGAAGAGCGTCAGGAAGCGCAGCGCCAGCGCGGCGCGCGCTACGACGAATTGCGCGCTTGGTGGCTGCGCGAGATGCTCGTCACGTCGTCGCCGTTGACCGAGCGCATGACACTTTTCTGGCACAACCACTTCACCTCGGGCCAGGACAAGGTTGGTGAGCCGCAGTTGATGGCCGCGCAAAACGCGCTTTTGCGGCGCGACGCGCTGGGTAGTTTCGCGAACCTGCTGCATGCCGTCGCGAAGGATCCCGCGATGCTGCTTTACCTCGATGGCGCGAGCAATCGCAAGGGCAGGCCCAACGAGAATTTCGCACGTGAAGTGATGGAGTTGTTCACGCTGGGCGAAGGCCAGTACTCGCAGCGCGACGTTGCCGAAGCGGCGCGCGCGTATACGGGTTGGAGTCTCGATCCCGACACTCAGGCGTTCGTCTGGCGCGTCGACCTGCACGACGGTGGTGAGAAGACCGTGCTTGGCCGCAGCGGGGCGTTCGACGGCGATCAGGTGCTCGACATCCTGCTCGCGCAGCCGCAAACTGCCCGATATGTATCGGGCAAGCTGTGGCGCGAGTTCATCTCCTCGACGCCTGACGAGGCGCAGCTTACAAACGTCGCCGATCGTTTTCGCGCGAGCGGCTATGAGGTCGGCGATGCGCTTCGCGCGCTACTCGTGACGCCAGCGTTCTGGGATGAGCGCAACCGTGGCGTGCTCGTGAGTTCGCCGGTGGAGTTCATCGTCGGCACGGTGCGCCGGTTCGACGTGGTGTACGGCGACACGTTGCCATTTGCGCGCCGCTCGGCGGCGTTGGGCGAGAATCTGTTTTACCCGCCAAACGTGAAGGGGTGGCCAGGCGGGGCGTCGTGGATCAACAGCGCGACGCTGCTCGCACGCAAGCAGTTCGTCGAGCAGTTGTTTCGTGCGACGGAAGCGGGGCGGCCGCCTGTGTCGGGCGCACCCGCCAAGGTCGCGGCAAGCACGCCGCAAAGCATGCAAAACGTGGCGAACGCAATGCGCCGCGATGTGTTGCAAGGCGGTATGCGCTTCGATCTGGATGGCTGGCTTTCGCGTTACGGTCTCACTGCCGATGCCACGCCCGGTCTTTCAGCGCAGTTGCAAATGCAGCACGCGATCTTGCCGCTCGCGCCTGTCGATGCGATCGCGGTTGGCAGCAGTGCGGGTTCCTGTCTCCAGGCACTGCTGATGGATCCGGTGTATCAATTGAAGTGACGCATGGGCATGAACGGCCGAATCCCTGGCGGCAGCGTATGCCGCTGCACTGACAAGCGAGGCAAGCCATGAAGCGACGCGACTTTCTTGCAGCCGGTGCGACGGCCGCCGCCGCGATGGCGGGCTCTGCGCTATGGCTGCCTGGCGCCGCGCGCGCACAAGGGGCAACGCCCGGGCCCCCGGGCCTTGCTAGCGGCTACGAGAACCTGCTGATTCTCGTCGAGCTCAAGGGCGGCAACGACGGCCTCAACACGGTCGTGCCTTTTGCCGATCCGCTTTATTACCGCTACCGGCAAGCCATTGGCGTGCCACGCGCGCAGGCGATACAACTGGACGAGCGCACGGCGCTGCATCCGGCGCTCGCGCCGCTCATGCCGATGTGGCGGGCGCACGAGCTTGCGATCGTGCAGGGCGTGAGCTACGCGCAACCGAATCTGTCGCACTTTCGTTCGATCGAGATCTGGGACACGGCTTCGCGCTCCAATGAGTATCTGCGCGAAGGCTGGCTCACGCGCGCGTTCGCACGCGAGCCGGTGCCGCCAGGATTTGCCGCCGATGCGCTCGTGCTCGGCAGCGCCGAGATGGGTCCGCTCTCGAACGGCGCGCGCGCCATCGCGCTCGTGAATCCGGCGCAGTTCGCGCGCGCGTCGCGCCTCGTCACGCCGGTCACGCTCAAGGAGCGCAACCCGGCGCTCGCGCATATCCTCGATGTCGAGAACGACATCGTGCATGCCGCCGATGCCCTGCGGCCACGCCCGGGCAACTACGCGCTGAAGACGGCGTTTCCTTCGGGTGCATTCGGCGCCTCGATCAAGACGGCCATGCAGGCGCTCGCATCGAGCGACACCGCGCAAGGCGCGCCGGTGGCGGGGCGCGGCGTCGCGGTGATTCGTCTGACGCTGAACGGCTTCGACACGCACCAGAACCAGCCGCAGCGTCATGCCGATTTGCTGCGCCAGTTCGCCTCGGGCATGGAGGCGATGCGCTCGGCGCTCGTGGAACTCGGGCGTTGGGATCGCACACTGATCGTGACGTATGCGGAATTCGGGCGGCGCGTGCGCGAGAACCAAAGTCGCGGCACCGATCACGGAACGGCTTCGGCGCACTTCGTCGCAGGCGGGCGGGTAGCGGGCGGGCTCTATGGGCAGGCGCCGCAACTCGCGCAGCTCGATGGCAATGGCAATTTGCCCGTAAGCGTCGACTTCAGGCAGATCTACGCGACCGTGCTAGGCCCGTGGTGGGGGCTCGACGCACAGGCCGTCCTGCAGCAGCGCTTCGAGCCGCTGCCGTTGCTGCGCGCATAACGTAAGCGCGAGCCTCAGCTTCGGCGCGCGGCGCGCCAGGCGATCCACAGTTTGCGCACGGGCGTGAGCACGATCTGCTGATGCAGCACCTGGTAGCCTTCGCGCTCGACTTCGTCGAGCAGCGCGAGTTCGAGCGCGGCGAGCGCACGCAAGGTGCGCTGGTCGCGGCGCGCCGAGGCGGGAATCCCGTCGAGCGCGGCGTGCACCGCTTCGCGCGCACGCGAGGTCTGGAACTGCATGAGTTCAGTGAACTCCGCGCTGTAGCGCCGGTTGATGAGATCGGCGGCGGTGACGTTATAGCGCTGCAATTCGTCGATAGGCACGTAGATGCGGCCATGGCGCGCGTCGTTGCCGATCTCCGGCACGAACTGGGCGAGCATGAGCGCGTTGCCAAGCGGCGCGGCCCAGCGCGCGGCGTCCTGGCGGTCCTCTTGCGTGCGCGCGCTGAGTTGCGCCACGAGCGAGGCGAACGTGCCGCCCACGCCGTCCATATAGCGGCGCAGATTCGGCAGATCGAGATAGCGCGCCTGCTCGAAATCCATCTCGAAGCCAGCGAGCAGCGCCTGCAAGCCAGGATAGACGGCCTTCGAATCGCCGAGATGCGTGGCGAGCGCCTGCGTGACCGGATGCGCGGGATTGCCCGCGGCGAGCGCGGCCAGTTCCTTTTGCCACCAGGCGAGCTTCGTGCGGCCGACGGTGGGGTCGCTCGTTTCTTTCGCGGTTTCCTCGAGTTCGCGACGCAGCGCGAAGAGTGCGGTCAAGAGCGGCTGGCGTGCGGCGCGGGCCTGACGCAGCGCGTAGTAAGTGCTCGAACCAGGGGGAGCCGCCTTTTGCAGGCAGTATTCGTCGAAGTTCACGGCGTTTGGAGATGTGGGGCAAAGCGGCTCGCGCGGCGACCAGAGCGCGGCGCGACGGTAGAGCCGCGATTCTAGCATCGGCGCGGCTTCGGCCAGGCCGGGCTGGGCTCGCCTGCGCCCTCGACGATGCGCCTGCCATGACCCCTCGCGCACTGTTTTCAGGATGCAGACAAGCGCCAGGCAATCGGTTAGAATCTCGCGCTTGCGCTTTCTGACGCTTAGCTGGAAGCACGCGGCCGGCACATAATGAAGCATCGCCGCCGGCAGGCGTAGTCAGAAAGCAGGCTGGATTGCGGGCGAGGTGGACAACATCGCCCGGCGTCTCACGAGGACTCGATCAGTCGGCATGTCGCACAGGGTTGTATCGCGCGCGTTTTCTGGAGTGAAGCGCAGCGGTCCTGCCGGGCGCAAGAACAGAAGCGCAAAGAATTCGCGTGAGTGGCGAAATTGGTAGACGCACCAGGTTTAGGTCCTGACGCCCGCAAGGGTGTGCCGGTTCGAGTCCGGCCTCACGCACCAAAGTAAAAAGGCCATGTACCGTCAGGTACATGGCCTTTTTGTTTGTGTGACGTTTGCGCGATGCACTCGCGATGGCGGCCTGGATGTTGCCCGATCCTGCCCGCCATCTGTTTAGCTTATTGCCTCTGCTCGCGCGGACCGCCTTACAGTTCGGTCTGCATGGCTTCGATCACCTTGTCGAGCGCACGCGCGAGTGCGTCGCGCTCCTTGTCGTCGAGGCTCGCGAAGAGGTCGACATTCCACTTGCGCGCGATGGGCATGACCTTGCGATACAGCGCGCGTCCATCGGTTGTGAGCGAAACGAGCACGAGGCGTCCGTCTTCCTCGCTCGTGTCGCGCTGCATGAGGCCGCGGCGCATCAGCGCCTCGGCTGCACGGCTTGCCTGGCTCTTGTCGAGATTCGCGTGACGCGCAAGCTCCATCACGGAAAACGGGCCGAACGCCCCCACAGCTGCAATGAGCCGAGCCTCCGGAAGTGTGATGCCGAGCTTCGCCTGGTAGCGTTCGCTGGCGCCCCGTTCGGAGAGTTTGTTCAGGACATGCAGCCGATAGGTGAGGAATTGTTCGAGTCCGGCTTTGCTTGCCTTCATGGGAGTCCTGGTCTGGTCGCTTGGGAAGGGCGCGATCGTGTCGCGATTCCATGATTGTTGCCCCATCTTGCGCGCGGGTCAACGCATCCGAACCCTTGTGCGGCTCGTTCGGTTCGGTGCACGAATCTATTAATCGCTTACTGCGGAATGTGTGGCCCGCGTATTCAACAGATCGGACTGCGAAATCCCGGGGGCATCGCCAAAGCCGGGGCGGCGTGCCCCGGCGAATTTGCCTAGTTGGATGTACGCGCAGCGTATTTGAGGCGGGCGAGCTGCTCCGCTTCGTTGGCGAGCAGGCGTGCGGCGTCGCGAATCGCGGTTTCGAGCGTGATGGGGCCCGGCGCAGGCGAGAAGCAGCCGCTGAAATGCTCCGCGAGACGCGGCAGGGCGGCTGCGTCCACGGCGCCCGAGAGCAGCGTGGCGGGCACGCCCACGGCTGCGGCGTGGCGGCAGGCGATGAACGGCGCCTTGCCGTGCAGTGTCTGCACGTCCGAGCGGCCTTCGCCGGTGATGAGCCAGTCGGCGCGATCGAGTGCTTCGTCCAGACCGATGGTGCGCGCAACGACTTCGGCGCCGGGCTCGAAGCTCGCGCCGAGCATGCGTAGCGCGAAACCGAGGCCGCCGGCCGCACCGGAGCCGGCTTCGTCGCGCACGCGGCGACCCAGCGCCGCTTCGAGCAGGTCAGCGAAACGGCCGAGCGCCGCGTCGATCGGCGCGACCTGCTCCGGCGTCACGCCTTTTTGCGGACCGAACACGGCAGTCGCGCCGTGCTCGCCCGTGAGCGGATTGTCCACGTCCGACATGCCGACGAACGACGCCTCGCGAAGTCGCGCGTCTAGCCCGGAAACGTCCACCCGTGCGACTTGCGCGAGAGCTTGCGGCGTGGGCGCCAGCGGCTTGCCAGCGGCGTCGAAGAGTTGCAGGCCGAGGCCCGCGAGCAAACCGGCGCCTGCGTCGTTGGTGCTGCTGCCGCCGAGCGCCACGTAAAAGCGCCGCACGCCTTCGTCGAGCAGCGCGCGGATCGCTTCGCCCATGCCGCGCGTGCTGCGCGCCTCCACCGGCACGCCCATGCCGACCGGGTCCGTGATGCCGACGATCTCGGCGGTTTCGACGATCGCGCTGCCGTCGCTCAGCAGCCCGACCGCGGCGTCGCGCTTCGGGCCCGCTGCGCCTTCCACGGTCATGACCCGGCGCTCGCCGCCGATCGACAGCATCGCGTCGAGCGTGCCTTCGCCGCCATCGGCCATGGGACGGATACGGATGTCGGCGTCGGCGCGCACGCGGCGGATGCCCTCGGCGATCGCGGCGGCGACCCCGTCCGCGCTGAGCGAGCCTTTAAAAGAGTCTGGAGCAATGACGATAACGGGAGCGTCAGTCGACGAATTCGGCATGGTGTCTCTGCTGGAAGAATTGTGTTGGGAGCGGCTGCGGCCGGCGGGGCGTCCGGCGCGAGCGTAAGCTTAACAGCCTCGTCGCGTGGGCTGGATAACGGCGTTGCGATAGCGCGCATCGGAGCGCGCTTCAGGCGCGTAGCGGTTCAAAAGCAGGCCGAAATCAGGTCAAAAACAGGCACATAACACACGCAAACGGCAATTCCACTGGTACCGGGAAATAGTTTGCTAAAATACTTGGCTCTTTTGACGGAACCGCACCGCAAGCCGCCCGTTTCGGCGCTGTTGAGCGGCGCACGAGGCGCCTGCGTTCAGCTCCAAAGCGGGTTGCTGGACCCCGGTTGACCCCGGCGGGCCCCCAGCGGACTGCGGCACGCAAAGACCACAGATTACTGATTCGCTCGAACAATTTTAGGACGATTGAAGCCATGGCTAACGTTGTTGAAAACCTCGGCAAGCTCGAACGCCGCGTGACGATTTCCCTGCCGAAGGACGCCGTGCAGAAAGAAATCGATTCGCGCATCCGTAAACTCGCAAAGAACGTGCGCATGCCGGGCTTCCGCCCGGGCAAGGTGCCGCTCAAGATGGTCACGCAGCAGTATTCGGGCCAGGTCGAAGCCGAAGTCCTGAGCGACAAGGTCGGCAAGGAATTCTTCGACATCAGCCGCGCCGAGAATCTGCGCGTTGCCGGCCAGCCGAGCTTCGCACCGAAGTCGGAAGCCGCTGAAGGCGACTACGCATTCGACGCGACCTTCGAGGTCTACCCGGAAGTGAAACTCGGCGACGTCGCAACGGCCGAAATCGAGCGCACGACCACGAGCATCACCGAAGCCGAAATCGACCGCACGCTCGACATCCTGCGCAAGCAGCGCGTGCACTTCCACGCTCGCGGCGAAGCCGGCGAGCACGGTGACGGCGGCGCCGACACCGCAGCGAAGGAAGGCGACCGCGTGACGGTCGACTTCGTCGGCAAGATCGACGACGTCGCGTTCCCGGGCGGCACCGCCGAAGGCTTCGCCTTCGTGCTGGGCGAAGGCCGCATGCTGCCGGAATTCGAAAAGGCCGCGATCGGCCTGAAGAAGGGCGAGTCGCGCGAATTCGACCTCGCGTTCCCCGAGGACTATCACGGCAAGGACGTCGCCGGCAAGACGGCGAAGTTCACGATCACGATGCAGCAGATCGAGTGGCCGCACCTGCCGGAAATCGACGGCGAATTCGCCAAGTCGCTCGGCATCGCCGACGGCGACCTCGTGAAGATGCGCGCTGAAATCAAGGACAACCTCGAGCGCGAAGCGAAGCGCCGCACGCAATCCATCGTCAAGAACCAGGTGATGGACGCGCTGCTGAAGATCGCTGAGCTCGACGTGCCGAACGCACTCGTCGAGCAGGATCAGGAACGCCTCGTCGAAATGGCGCGCGCCGACCTCGCGCAGCGTGGTGTGCCGAACGCCAAGGACGCGCCGATCCCGGCCGAAATGTTCAAGGAACAAGCCGAGCGCCGCGTGAAGCTCGGTCTCGTGCTCGCCGAACTCGTGAAGGCCAACAGCCTCGAGGCGAAGCCGGAGCAAATCCGTGCTGAAGTCGACGAATTCGCGAAAAGCTATGAGGACCCGAAGGAGGTCGTGCGCTGGTATTATTCCAACCAGCAGCGTCTGGCCGAAATGGAAGCCTACGTCGTCGAATCGAACGTCGTGGACTTCGTGCTCGGCAAGGCCAAGGTGACGGACAAGCAAGTTAGCTTCGAAGAACTGGCAAGCGCGACGGCGCAGGCTTAAATCTGCCCGCTACGGCGTGCCGGCTGTCGGAGCGACCGACGGCCAGCACGCCGTTTTTGTATCCGCAGGTTTTAGCCATGCTGCCCGTGTGGTTGATTTAACCAGGGTCCGTCGCCATACCGGTATATCAGAAGAACTTTTCCAGACAAGGATGCACCGCATGACCATTCGCGCTCAATCGCTGGATACGTTGACCTCCCACTCGTCGCGAGACTTCGACCCGCAGGCGCTCGGCCTCGTGCCGATCGTCGTCGAAACGAGCGGTCGCGGCGAACGTTCCTACGACATCTACTCGCGCCTGCTCAAGGAGCGCGTGGTGTTCCTGGTCGGCGAAGTGAACGACCAGACGGCGAACCTCGTGGTCGCCCAGCTGTTGTTCCTCGAAAGCGAAAACCCGGACAAGGACATCAGCCTGTACATCAACAGCCCGGGCGGCTCGGTCTCGGCCGGCATGGCGATTTACGACACGATGCAGTTCATCAAGCCGGACGTTTCGACCCTTTGCATGGGCCTCGCGGCCAGCATGGGCGCGTTCCTGCTGGCGTCGGGCGCCAAGGGCAAGCGTTTCGCGCTGCCGAATTCGCGCGTGATGATTCACCAGCCGCTCGGCGGCGCGCGCGGCCAGGCTTCGGACATCGAAATCCAGGCTCGCGAAATCCTGTACCTGAAAGAGCGCCTGAACCAGTTGCTCGCGCACCATACGGGTCAGCCGGTCGAGCGCATTGCGCGCGACACGGATCGCGACAATTTCATGTCGGGTGACGACGCTCAGGCATACGGTCTCGTCGACCAGGTTCTGCACAAGCGTCCTTAAGCTGCGCGAGCGGTTTTGCGCGTCCGACCCTGCGAAGGGCGGCGCGCAGGCGCAGTCCTGAAGGATCCGCTCGGCCCCCGTACAAAAGGGGATAGCCGACGCCGCGCAGACCTTGTGGAATAATCGGCAAACGCGCTTCGCGGCCTGCGGCCCCCAACGCCGTCACAGCAAGCGGTTCACGCACCCTCCGGCCTCGCCGGGGGAAACGGCGTATCATGTAACAGAGTGTCCGGAGGCTCATTTATCCATGGCGGACAAGAAAGGTTCTAACAGCGAGAAGCTGTTGTATTGCTCGTTTTGCGGCAAGAGCCAGCATGAGGTGAAAAAGCTCATCGCTGGTCCGTCGGTCTTCATCTGCGATGAATGTATCGACCTGTGCAACGAGATCATTCGCGACGAAGCCGCCGGTGCGGGCGTCGACGCGGCGCTGTCGCGCTCGGACCTGCCGAGCCCGCAGGAGATCCGCGACATCCTCGACCAGTACGTGATCGGGCAGGAACGCGCGAAGAAGATCCTCGCAGTGGCGGTGTACAACCACTACAAGCGTCTGAAGCACCTCGACAAGAAGGACGACGTCGAACTCTCGAAGAGCAACATCCTCTTGATCGGGCCCACGGGCTCGGGCAAGACGCTGCTCGCGCAGACGCTCGCGCGCCTTCTGAACGTGCCGTTCGTGATCGCGGACGCCACCACGCTGACCGAAGCCGGTTACGTGGGCGAAGACGTCGAGAACATCATTCAGAAGCTGCTGCAGAACTGCAATTACGAGGTCGACAAGGCCCAGCGCGGCATCGTCTATATCGACGAAATCGACAAGATCAGCCGCAAGTCGGACAACCCGTCGATCACGCGCGACGTGTCGGGCGAAGGCGTGCAGCAGGCGCTGCTCAAGCTCGTCGAAGGCACGATGGCTTCGGTGCCGCCGCAGGGCGGCCGCAAGCATCCGAACCAGGATTTCATCCAGGTCGACACGACCAATATCCTGTTCATTTGCGGCGGCGCGTTCGACGGTCTGGAAAAGGTCATCACCGACCGCACGGAAAAGACCGGCATTGGTTTTGGCGCGAGCGTGAAGAGCAAGCAGGAGCGCGACACGGGCGAAGTGCTGCGCGAAACGGAGCCGGAAGACCTGATCAAGTTCGGCCTGATTCCCGAACTGATCGGCCGTCTGCCGGTGGTGGCGACGCTCGGCAAGCTCGACGAAGCCGCGCTCATGAAGATTCTGGTCGAGCCGAAGAATGCGCTCGTCAAGCAGTATCACAAGCTCTTCAACATGGAGCGCGTGGAGCTGGAAATTCGTCCGGCCGCACTGCAGGCTGTCGCCCGCAAGGCGATCCGCCGCAAGACCGGTGCGCGTGGCCTGCGCTCGATCCTGGAACAGGCATTGCTCGACGTGATGTACGAGCTGCCGGCCATGAAGGGCGTGAGCAAGGTCATCATCGACGACAACGTGATCGACGGCGACGGCAAACCGCTCTTGATCTACGAAGACGCTCCGAAGGTCGCAGGGTCGAACTGATGGTGGTGATCGGCTAAAGAGTTCCGGAAAAAGGCCGTTCATACAATGGGATGAACGGCTTTTTCGTTTATCTTGTGGTCGATGGCGCACTATTTTGGAGTCACTGAACTTTTCCCACACGCGCGAGGCTTGCAATCGGTATCTCAGGCCTCAATTACCGAACAATTGATTCCACTCATGGGGAAATGAAATGTCAGGAACCCAACTCCTCCCGCCGGAACGCACCACGCTCCCGCTGCTGCCGCTGCGAGACGTCGTAGTTTTCCCGCATATGGTGATTCCCCTTTTCGTGGGCCGACCGAAATCGATCAAGGCCCTCGAAGCGGCAATGGAAGGCGGCAAGCACATCATGCTCGTCGCCCAGAAGACTGCCGCGAAGGATGAGCCGACCGAAAAAGACATGTATGAAGTAGGGTGTGTCGCCAACATCCTGCAAATGCTCAAGCTGCCCGACGGCACCGTGAAGGTGCTCGTGGAAGGCCTGCAGCGCGCGAAGACGCTTTCCATCGAAGAGCAGGAAACGCAGTTCTCGTGCGAAGTGATGCCGCTCGAGCCGGACCACGCCGACAGCGCAGAAACCGAAGCGCTGCGCCGCGCGATCGTCTCGCAGTTCGACCAGTACGTGAAGCTCAACAAGAAGATCCCGCCGGAGATCCTGACCTCGCTGTCGGGCATCGACGAAGCCGGTCGTCTTGCTGACACCATTGCCGCGCACCTGCCGCTCAAGCTCGACCAGAAGCAGCACATCCTCGAGATGTTCCCGGTCGTGGAGCGTCTGGAGCATCTGCTCGCGCAACTCGAAGCCGAAATCGACATTCTCCAGGTGGAGAAGCGTATTCGCGGCCGCGTGAAGCGCCAGATGGAAAAGAGCCAGCGCGAGTACTACCTGAACGAGCAGGTCAAGGCGATCCAGAAGGAACTGGGCGAAGGCGAAGAGGGTGCGGATCTCGAAGAACTCGAGAAGCGCATCACGGCCGCGCGCATGCCGAAGGAAGCCAAGAAGAAGGCCGACGCCGAGCTCAAGAAGCTCAAGCTGATGTCGCCGATGTCGGCGGAAGCCACCGTCGTGCGCAACTACATCGACACGCTGATCGGCCTGCCGTGGCGCAAGAAGAGCAAGGTCAACAACGACCTCTCGAACGCCGAAGCCGTGCTCGATGAAGACCACTTCGGTCTCGAGAAAGTAAAGGAACGCATTCTCGAGTATCTCGCGGTGCAACAGCGCGTGGACAAGGTCAAGGCGCCGATCCTGTGCCTCGTCGGCCCTCCGGGCGTCGGCAAGACGTCGCTCGGCCAGTCGATTGCGCGCGCAACGAATCGCAAGTTCGTGCGCATGGCGCTGGGCGGCGTGCGTGACGAAGCCGAGATCCGCGGCCACCGTCGTACGTACATCGGTTCGATGCCGGGCAAGATCCTGCAGAGCCTGACCAAGGTCGGCGTGCGCAATCCGCTCTTCCTGCTCGACGAAGTCGACAAGATGGGCATGGATTTCCGCGGCGATCCGTCGTCGGCGCTGCTCGAAGTGCTCGATCCGGAACAGAACCACACGTTCGCCGACCACTACATCGAAGTCGATTTCGATCTCTCCGATGTGATGTTCGTCGCCACGTCGAACTCGCTGAACATCCCGCCGCCGCTGCTCGACCGGATGGAAGTCATCCGCCTCTCGGGTTACACGGAAGACGAGAAGGTCAGCATCGCCCAGCGTTATCTCCTGCCCAAGCAGAAGAAGAACAACGGGCTGAAGCCGGGCGAAATCGAAGTGACCGAAGACGCGATCCGCGACATCATTCGTTACTACACGCGTGAAGCGGGCGTGCGTTCGCTCGAGCGCGAAGTGTCGAAGATCTGCCGCAAGGTCGTGAAGATGCTGCTGCTGAAGAAGGCCGACAAGGCTGTCACGGTGGACAGCGCGAACCTCGACACTTTCCTCGGCGTGCGCAAGTACGACTTCGGTCTGGCCGCGAAGGAAAACCAGATCGGTCAGGTCACGGGCCTCGCGTGGACGGAAGTTGGCGGCGATCTGCTGACGATCGAAGCGGCGGTCATGCCCGGCAAGGGCAATGTGATCCGCACGGGTTCGCTCGGCGACGTCATGAAGGAATCGGTCGAAGCGGCACGCTCGGTGGTGCGTTCGCGTTCGCGTCGCCTTGGCATCAAGGACGAGGCGTTCGAGAAGCAGGACATCCACATCCACGTGCCGGAGGGTGCGACGCCGAAGGACGGTCCGTCCGCAGGCGGAGCGATGACGACGGCGCTGGTGTCCGTGCTCACGGGCATTCCGGTGCGCGCCGATGTCGCGATGACGGGTGAAATCACGCTGCGCGGCGAAGTGCTGCCGATCGGCGGGCTGAAGGAAAAGCTGCTTGCAGCGCATCGCGGCGGCATCAAGCTCGTGCTGATTCCGGAAGAGAACGTCAAGGATCTCACCGAGATTCCGGACAACGTGAAGAACTCGATCGAGATCGTGCCGGTTCGCTGGATCGACAAGGTGCTCGAACTCGCACTCGAACGCGTGCCGCAGCCGCTGCCGGAAGAAGAAGTGAAGGCCGAGGACGCCAAGGCGCCCGTGGCCGAATCGAAGGACGCCGGCACGACGGAAGTCGTCAAGCACTAAGCCTTCTGTAAGCGCTCAAGCGCAGCGCACTCCACCCCGAAAAGCCCGCGGCATGGTCCGCGGGCTTTTTTTGCGCGTCACAATCCATGACGTTGCGGTGACAACCAGCGGTCTTTTCCGCGATTTCCCACTTGTTCGAATGATCCCTCGAATATTCCCTCGAATCGCCCGCCAAATCAGGCTGAACCCCGCTTGACACGGCCCTTTCGGCCCCGTTAAATGAGCGGTCCCCGCGCTACGCCGGGGACGTCTATCCAATAAGTTGACCTTCTTTCTTACGATTGCCCAAACACATTCTCGGGGGCTGGAATGAATAAAACGGAACTGATCGACCATATCGCGCAACAAGCCGACATTTCGAAAGCGGCTGCGGGACGCGCACTCGACGCCGTGATCGGCGGCGTCAAAGGCACGCTCAAGAAGGGCGGCTCGGTCACGCTCGTCGGCTTCGGCACGTTTGCCGTCGGCAAACGCACGGCGCGCACGGGCCGCAATCCGCGCACTGGCGACGCGATCAAGATCAAGGCGGCGAAGGTGCCCAAATTTAGGCCTGGCAAAGCGCTGAAGGATGCGCTAAACTAGCGGGCTCGCTACCTGATAAGGGTGGCGCAGCAGAAGTCGCAGTGCCGGAAGCAGCGCAGGAAAGCATGAAGCTGGGTGCTTAGCTCAGTTGGTAGAGCGGCGCCCTTACAAGGCGTAGGTCGGGAGTTCGAGCCTCTCAGCACCCACCACAGCTTCAGTTCCGGTACCTTGCGCCGCGAGTGGAAACACAAAAGCGCGCAAACCGCATGGAGCGGTAGTTCAGTTGGTTAGAATACCGGCCTGTCACGCCGGGGGTCGCGGGTTCGAGTCCCGTCCGCTCCGCCAAGGATATCTCGACAAGAAGGCGAACTCCGGTTCGCCTTTTTTGTTGGCCGCTGTTGTAATATCGGGCGTTCCATTTTTTGGCGCCCTCAACGTCTGGTCACGCATGCTCGACTTTTTCCGCAATCACAAACGCCTGATGATGTTCATGCTGCTCCTGGTCATTCTGCCAGGGCTGGGCTTCGTCGGTATTCAAGGTTTCCGCGGCTTCTTCGATGAAAGCGCGAACGTCGCAAGCGTCAACGGCCACAAGATCACGCGTGTCGAGTACGACAACGCTGCGCGCCAGCAACTCGACCAGGCCCGCCAGGTCCTCGGCGCGCAATTCGATGCCAGCCTGTTCGACACGCCCCAGCATCACAAGGACATTCTGGACGGGCTGATCCAGCAGCGCGTGCTCGTGGACGAAACGCAGCGCCTGCATCTCACCGCCTCGGACGACGCCGTGCGCCGCGCGCTGCTCGCCGACCCGGTGATCTCGTCGCTCAAGAATCCCGACGGCTCGATCAATCTCGACCAGTACAAGCAACTGCTCGCCATGCAGGGCATGACGCCCGAGCAGTACGACGAGCGCGTGCGCTATAGCCTGGCCATGCAGCAATTGCCGGCGTCGATCATCAGCAGCGCGTTCACGCCGAAGGCGCTCGCGCAGCAGCTCACCGGCCTCTCGGAGCAGCAGCGCGAAGTGCAGGGCCTGGCGTTCCACGCGAGCGACTACGCGCCCAAGGTCCAGCCGACCGATGCACAACTGCAGGCGTATTACGACGCAAACAAGAACGCATTCGCCACGCCGGCCACGGCGCAGATCCAGTATCTCGTGCTCTCGGCGGCTACGGTGGCCGCCGGCGTGCAGCCGAGCGACGCCGACCTCAAGAAGTACTACGACGACAACATTGCGCACTACCGTACGCAGGAAGAAGTGCGCGCGAGCCATATCCTGATCACGGTGCCGAAGAACGCGAGCGCCGACGTGCGCAACGCCGCGAAGCAAAAGGCCGAATCGATCCTCGCCGAAGTCAAGGCGCATCCGGATCAGTTCGCGCAGATCGCGCAGAAGGAATCGCAGGACCCGGGTTCGGCCTCGAAGGGCGGCGACCTCGGTTACTTCGGCCCCGGCATGATCGCGGGCGGTCAGGCGTTCGACGACGCGGTCTTCAAGCTCAAGAAAGACGAGATCAGCGGCGTGATCCAGTCGGACTTCGGCTATCACATCGTCAAGGTCACCGACCTGAAGCCGGCGGTCACGAAGCCGTTCGACGACGTGAAGGCGCAGATCGCGAACGACGTGAAGGCCCAGCAGGCCGCGAAGCTGCTCGCCGAAGCGAGCGACGGCTTCACGTCGGTGGTCTACGAGCAGGCCAAGAGCCTGCAGCCGGCCGCGGACAAGTACAAGCTGACGATCCAGACGGCCACGGTCACGCCGAAGCCCAATGCAACGCTGCCGCCGGATAGCCCGCTGAACAACCAGAAGTTCCTCGACGCCGTATTCGCGAGCGACTCGGTAAATCAGCACAACAACACCCAGGCAATCGACGTCGGCAACAACACGCTGATTTCGGCGCACGTGACGAACTACCAGCCGGCCGCCGTGCCTGCCTTCGCCGCGGTCAAGGATGCCGTGCGCCAGAAGGTTGTCGCTCAACTGGCCGCCGACATGGCTCGCAAGGACGGCGAGGCCAAGCTCGCAGAATTCCAGAAGTCGAAGTCGACCGATGGCTTCTCGTCGGCGCTCAAGGTGTCGCGTAACGACGCTCAGGGTCTGCCGCCTGGCGCGCTCTCCGCGGTCTTCAAGGTCGATTCGCAGAAGCTGCCCGCCTACGTGGGCGTGGACCTCGGCAAAGACGGCTATGCGATCTACCGCGTGAACAGCGTGACGAACGGTCCGGCCGCTGACGGCCAGCGTCTGGCCGCCGCGCAGCAACAGCTTGCCCAGGTGGGTGGGCAGTCGCAGGTGCAGTCGTATCTCGACGCACTGCGCGACCGCTCGAAGGTCAAGCTCTACGGCTCGCTCGGCTCGGCCAGCCAGTCAGGCGACGGCGACAGCGGTCAGTAAGCGCGACCCGCGTATCCGCCCGTTAGCGGAGAACGCCGCAGCAAAAAAAGCCCCGCGATGCATCGCGGGGCTTTTGCGTTGTGGCGAGCGCGAAATCAGAGGCAGGCGTTGATGTCGCCGGTGGCGTCTGCGCCCCCACTGCCGCCGGAGCGGAAGCCAACCCACGTCTTCGCGCTGGCACTCCACGCCGGGCGCACCGTTGCGGCTGCGCCGTTGGGCGGCTGCTGGCCAGGGACGTAGACGTCGACAGCCTGGTTGTTGGCGAGCACGGACTGCGAGACGACTTGCTGTTGCGACTTGTCGGCCCATTTTTGCGCGATGCATTGCGCAACCGCCGTGGGCGGTTGCTGGCTGGTGCCGACGGACTGCGCTCCGCTCGGCATCGGCTGATTGGCGCAGGCAGCAAGCGCTGCCGTAACGACAATGAGAGGTAAATATTTCACGCTTCTTCCCTCCAGTCAGGGTCGGTCGGATTCAGACGACGCAGCTTCTCGGGCTCGCGTGTCTGACGCAAACGGTGGCCAATGGCGAGACGCGCTTACCCGCCGCCACGCCGCCCAAGGCGAGATCGGCCTGAACGCGCCTGTGGCGGGGCCTTGCGGCCGGGCGCCCGGTGAGGACGCCCGCAGATTTGTCCTGTTGCCGCCTCAGCGCCGTGCGCTGTCGCCTAGCAACGGCTTGAGCGTTGGCCACACGTTGTCGAGCAGCAATGGCTGTGCCTGCTGGGTGGGATGGATCTGATCGGCCTGGAAGAGTTCGGGCTTGTCGGCGAGGCCGGCGAGGAGAAAGGGCACGAGCGGCACGTTCAGTTCCTTCGCAAGCCGTTCGTAGATCGCGTGGAAATCGCGCGTGTAGTCGGGCCCATAGTTGGGCGGCACGTACATGCCGATCAGCACGGGCTTCGCGCCGCCCTTGCGGATCTGCGCGACGATGGCGCGCAGATTGCTCTCGGTTGTCGTGAGCGGCACGCCGCGCAGCGCGTCGTTGGCGCCCAGTTCGACGACCACGATCGAGGGCTTGATGCGCTGCATGACGAGCGGCAGGCGGGTGAGTCCGCCGCTTGTCGTGTCCCCGCTGATGCTCGCATTCGCAACGTTATAATCAATGCGCTCACTGGCCAGGTGCTGGCGCAGCAGGGCCACCCAGCCTGTATCGCGAGGCAGGCCGTATTCGGCGGAAAGGCTGTCGCCGAGCACGACGATGTTGGGTTTTGCCATGGCGGGGCTCGTCGCCGCGTTGGCAGTGGGCGCGGGCGTAGCCGCGAGCGCGGCGCCGGTCATGCCAAACGATGTGCCAAGCACTGCAGCGGCGGTTAAGCTGGTGATCGAGGCAAATGCAGAAACAAACGCGCTGAAGCGGGACCCGGTGCGGGAGAGGGTGGCGCGCCGCGCGGCGCGTTTCTGGTTCACGGCTAACCTGTGCGTCATCATGTGCGAATGAATAGCGATCCAGTCATCGAAGTACGGGGTTTGTGCAAGCGGGTGACCGACGCCACCGGCGAACTGACGATCCTCGACGGCATCGACCTCACCGTGCAGGCGGGCGGGAGCGTTGCGATCGTCGGTGCGTCCGGTTCCGGCAAGTCGACGCTGCTCGGCCTGCTGGCCGGCCTCGACAGCGCGAGCGCGGGTTCCGTGCGCCTGCTCGGTCATGAGCTTACCGGCATGGCCGAAGATCAGCGCGCGGCGCTGCGCAACGGCTCGGTGGGTTTCGTGTTCCAGTCGTTCCAGCTGATGCCGCATCTCACCGCTTTGGAAAATGTCGCGCTGCCGCTCGAACTGCAGGGCGGGATGTCGACGCGTGATGCTTTCGCCCGCGCGCGTACGTTGCTCGAGCGCGTGGGTCTTGCCGAGCGCACGGGCCACTATCCGAAGCTGCTCTCGGGCGGCGAGCAGCAGCGCGTGGCGCTCGCCCGCGCATTCGTGACGCGCCCGGCCGTGCTGTTTGCCGACGAGCCCACCGGCAGCCTCGACGCCGCCACGGGCCACGCCGTCATCGACCTGATGTTCGAGCTCAATCGCGCCAACGGAGCGACGCTCGTGCTCGTCACTCACGATGTCGATCTTGCGCAGCGTTGCGATGCGATCATCACGATCGAAGCGGGCCGCCGCGTGGCCAACACGCCGCATGGCGCGGCCGCTTCGCGCAGCGCAAGCAACGTCGAAGCCGGGCGCTAGTGCGCGAGCAACCAGCAAACCAATAAACGGCGTGCGCAGCCCACGCGCACGCCGGATCGACGCGAATTAACGCTTGAGCGCCGCACGGGCGCGCGCGATCAGCGCGGCCGTGGACGAATCGTGCGGCTTCACGTTCCCGCTCGCCGCGTTCAGGTCGGCTTCGACCACCTTGCCGAGGATCTTGCCAAGCTCCACGCCCCACTGGTCGAACGGGTTGATGTCCCACACGCAAGCCTGCACGAGCACCTTATGCTCATACAGCGCGATGATCGCGCCGAGCGAGCGTGCGGTAAGCGCGTCGACGAGCAGCGTGGTGGTCGGCCGGTTGCCGGGGAACATGATGTGCGGCACGAGTTCTGGCTTGTCCGGGCCCGCGATCTTGCGCGCTTCTTCCTCGGTGCGGCCAAGCATCAGCGCCTCGCTCTGCGCGAAGCAGTTCGCGAGCAGCTTCGGATGATGGTCGGCCAGCGGATGCTCGGGCGTGAGTACGGCGATGAAGTCGATCGGCACGATCGTCGTGCCCTGGTGCAGCATCTGGAAGAACGCGTGCTGGCCATTCGTGCCCGGCTCGCCCCAGGTGATCGCCGAGGTCGCATAGTCGACGAACTTACCGTCGAGGCGCGCCTGCTTGCCGTTGCTCTCCATTTCGAGCTGCTGGAGATACGAGGGCAGGAAGTGCAACGCTTCGGAATAGGGCGCGACGAGATAGCTCTGCGAGCCGAAGAAGTTGCGATACCAGACGCCGATCATGCCGAGCAGCACGGGCAGGTTCTTCTCGAGCGGCGCTTCGCGGAAGTGCTTGTCCATGTCGTGCGCGCCGGCGAGCAGTTCGTCGAACTGCTGCGGCCCGATGGCGATCATGATCGAGAGGCCCACAGCCGACCACAGCGAATAGCGGCCACCGACCCAGTCCCACATCTCGAACACGTTTTCTTGGGCGATGCCGAATTTCACGACTTCGGCCGGATTGGCCGAGACGCCCACGAAGTGCTTCGCGAGTTCGCTTTCCGGGCAGCCGTGCTTGACGAACCAGTCGCGCATGGACAGCGCGTTGGTCATGGTTTCGAGCGTCGTGAACGTCTTCGAAACGATGATTGCCAGTGTTTCTTCCGGGTCGATGTTTTCGATCGTGCGCCACAGATCCGCGCCGTCGACATTCGAGACGAAGTGCGAGGTGATCTCGGGCAGCTCGAGATGCTTGAGCGCGTGCACGACCATCTTCGGCCCGAGGTCCGAGCCGCCGATGCCGATGTTCACAACGTGGCGAATGCGCTTGCCGGTGTAGCCGGTCCATGCGCCGCTGCGCACGGCGTCGGCGAACTTCGCCATCTTTGCGCGCTCGGCGAGGATCTGCGCGTGGAACGGGGCGTCGGGCTCGGTGGCGCGCAAGGCGGTGTGCAGGGCCGCGCGGCCTTCAGTCGGGTTGACGACTTCGCCTTTGAACATCGCATCGCGGCGCGCTTCCACGCCGGCCTCGCGAGCGAGCTGCACGAGCAGCTTGAGCGTGGCGTCGGTGATGCGGTTCTTCGACAAGTCGGCGCCGAGGCCGGCGCCTGCGAACGTGAAGCGTTCGGCGCGCGTCGGCGCAGGGTCGTTGGCGGGAGCGAACCAGTCGCGCAGCTTTTCGTCGCGGATCTGTTCGTAATGCGTCTGTAGCGCGGACCAGGCGGGGAGCGGATTCGTCATGTTCGTCTAGCGAGGGATCACGAATAAGAGGGCGGCAGGTGCGGTTCGCCGGTCAGGCCGAACGCGCGCTTCGCGCGCCGCGGAGAAAGCACGGGCCGCCTCCGGTGAGAGGCGGCGTGCGGAGGATCAGTATAGCGGCCCCGCGCGACACTGCGCAGCGTTCTGGCGCTTGCGGGGGCAATGTGCGCGAGAGGCGGGGCGAAGGTCCTGGCGAAGCAAACTGCGTGCCGCGCGGGCGAACGTGCGGCGTGCGGCTTCGGGCTGCGCTCAGGCTCCTTTCATGCTGCGTTCAGGCAGTGAAGCCCGGCGCATAAAAGAGCCGGTTCATGAGCTTGCGCACAACCGGCGCGAGTTCGCCGGCGGTGAGGCCCGCGGGGCCGTCGCCTTGTGCGCACAGCGTGTCGGCGGCAAGGCCGTGCAGATAGACGCCCGCGAGCGCCGCCTCGTAGGGCGGCAGGCGCTGGGCCAGCAGCGCGCCGATCATGCCGCCGAGCACGTCGCCGGTGCCGCCCGTGGCGAGGCCGGCATTGCCGGTGGGATTGACGGCCACGCGGCCGTCGGGTGCCGCGATCACGGTGCCGCTGCCCTTGAGCACTGCAACCGCCGCATAGCGGGCCGCGAGTGTCCGCGCTGCGGCCACTCGGTCGCGCTGCACGGCGGCGGTATCGCAGCTCAACAGCCGTGCCGCTTCAAGCGGGTGCGGCGTGAGCACGCAAGGCGCCCCGCGCGTGGCGGCCGACTGTACGACGTGCGACGCGAGCGCTTCGTCGCGCGCGACGAGATTGAGCGCGTCGGCATCGAGCAGCACGGGAGCGTGGAGGCGCAGGATGGTGTCCACCAGCTGCCGTGCGGACGCGCTGCCGCCCATCCCGCATCCTGCCGCCACGGCGTCCATCGCATCGAGCGCGAGCCGGGCCGCCGCGTGCAGCATGAGTTCGGGGTGCGGGGCGTCGTACGGCGGCGCGTCGTTGCCGAGAAAGCCCACGTGAACCTTGCCCGCGCCGGTGAGGAGCGCCGCGCGCGCCGCGAGAATCGGCGCGCCGCACATGCCTGTGTCGCCGCCCACGACGGCCAGTGTGCCGAACGTGCCCTTGTGAGTGGCGAAGTCGCGCGCGGGCATTGCGGCGGCGAAGAGCGACGGTGCGTTCAGGCGCACGGCGCCCGCGGTGTTTTCGGTGTCGATGCCGATCGGCGCGACCGCGACGGCGCCCGCGTAGTCGCGCCCGAAACCCGTGTACAGGCCGGGCTTGGCGGCGATGAACGTGACGGTATGTGTCGCGCGCACGGCGGGGCCGCTGCCGACCACGTTGCCCGTATCGCTGTCGAGGCCGCTCGGCACGTCGAGCGAGAGCACGTGGCCATGGCTGCGCGCGCGTGCCGACAGTCTTTCGGCGAGTTCGGCGAACACGCCTTCGAGCCCGCGCGCGAGACCGATGCCGAACATCCCGTCGACGAGCCAGCCGTAAGCGTCGAACGACGCGGGCACGGACGAAGCGAGGGGCACGCCCGCCGCGCGCGCCTCGGCGAGCGCCCAGCGCGCGTCGTCGGGCTTGACCTCGGCTGGCATACAGACTTCCACGGTGACGCCCGCGCGATGCAGTTCGGTGGCGACGACGAGCGCGTCGCCACCGTTGTTGCCGGGCCCCGCGACGAGCCACACGGGTTTGTCGCTCGCCCACGAGGGCGCGTGCGCGAGCTGCTCGCTCAGGAAGTGCGCGGCGGCGGCGCCTGCGCGCGCCATCAGGGCGTGTGCAGGCAAGGCCGACTGTGTGGCGACTTCGGCCTTGCGCAACGCTTCGACGGCAAGAAGCGGCACCGCACGATCGTGCGGATTGACGAGCACCGGTTGCCCGGCGCCAGAGAAGTGGGGAGCGTGCGTCATGGCGATGCGGTTCCGGGAAGCGACATCGCAACGATACCCGAGCATGCCTTCAGACGGCACGCCTCAGATGCGCGGCGGACCGGCGCGGCGGCAAGGCAACGCCGCGCACGCACGCCTCGCTTAATCGCGGCCTGGCCAGAGCGCCTTGATGGTATCGGCCGGCAGGTCCGGCGCCGTGTTGGAGATCTGCTGGGCGACGAGGCGCGCCGAGCCGAGCGAAAGCGCCCAGCCCGCCGGCCCGTGGCCTGCGTTGACGAACAGGCGCGGGTGGCCCACGTTGCCGACCGCCGGCAGGCCGTCGGCGGAAAGCAGCTTCATGCCTTCCCACGCAAGCGCGGCCGAAATGCGCGCGGCGCCCGGCGCCCAGTCGCGCGACGCTTCGCCGAGCAGCGCGAGGGCGTCCTCGGTGAGCCCCTCCGGCAGTGCGTCGTCGACTTCCTTCGCACGCAGCAGCACGGCGGCGCCCGATATGCGCAGCCGGTGATTCATACGCGCGATGGCGATGCGCTTGCCTGCATCGACGATCGTGGTCTGCGGCACGCATTCCTCACGCGCCACCGGCGAATTGAGCGTGTGCATGCGCAGCGGATAGAACGGCATCTTGAGGCCGAGCGGCGCGAGCAGCCCTGGCGTTTGCGCACCCGCGGCGACCACGACGGCGTCGCCCGAGATCACCTCGACGTCGTGCGAGCGGCCCGCTTCGTGCGCAGGCGGCGCAAGTTCTACTGCCGCGCGCCGGTCTTCAAGGCGAATCGCGCTGACTTCGCGGCTCGTTTCGAACTGCACGCCCCCCTGGGTGTCGAGCACCTGCTTGAGCAGCTTCACGAAGAGCGGGCAGTTGGCGACCCGGCCAGTCTCGAAGTGCACGCCGCCCGCAAACGGCGGATCGGCGGGGATGGTATGGTCGAACGCCACGCATTCCGCGGGCGAAAGCGCGTGGTGGGGCGTCTCGAAGCGGCGCAGCTGTTCAAGAGCCGGCTGGGTGAGCGACCATTCATCGCTGCCGCGCACGAGATAGAGCAGGCCGTCGCGCTGCTCGTAGTCGAGCTGGAAGCGGGCGTCGATGTCGGCGAGTGCCGCTTGCGCGGACTCGATAAGCGGGCGCAGCAGCGCATAGCGCTCGGCGAACGCCTCGGAGCCGTGCAGCGTGGCGAGGCGCTTGACGAAGCCATGCGCCTGGCCGCGCCAGCCGGTCTTGCTGATCACACCGCCGGACGATTGCCGGCCATTGCGCAGGAAGGTGGGGCCGAACCAGACGTCGAGCGGCGTGGGCAGCGCAATGCCGCTATGGCCGTAGGTCGCGCCTTGCGCAACGGTGGCGTGGCGTTCGATCACGCAGACGCGGTGCCCGGCCGCGCGCAGCTGCCAGGCGGTGGCGATGCCGGCGATTCCGCCGCCGATGACGATGACATCCATGACGATACGATCTGCAGGCAGGTGACGCGCCAAGGTGAGGGCGTCCTGCGAAGGTGGGGCGTGCGGCGCGCCGAAACCATGCCCGGGTGCGCCGATCAGACGAAACGCGCAATCATAGCAGCGAAAGCGCCCGCGTCGCCATGCGCGAGGCCGGGGTGCCACATGCGTCTTGCGAGGCCGCCGGCGCCTTGCGGGCCAAGCCTCGGGCACGTCGAGGCGCATGCATCGATGCGCCCGGCATATCGCAAATTCAGTGCTTTTCGCGTGCGGTTTGCGTTGCCGTCCGTCATGACTGTCTCGAAATACGGTGCGATGCGCCTGCAAAGCCGTCCGCGGCGCGGCCGCAGGGGCGGCCAGGACAGTCCTTCCGGGTTATAATCGCGGTCTCCCTTCGCCTGACCGTCGCCATCCCCGCGCGACGCATCGCCACCTTGCGACGTGTTTCGCGCGAGGCGAAGCCGCGACGCAACTCTGACGCAACCTCGACGCAACGCCCCAGTCCATGGCCCACTTCTCGTGTTTCCCCGGCGCTTCGGCCCTTTCCGACTTCCGTCAGACCCGCCTGCTCGAGACGCTTCAGCGTATCGACGCCAACATCGTCGGCGTGCACGGCCAGTATCTGCATTTCGTCAACTCGGCCACGCCGCTCTCCGCTGACGACAGCGCGAAGATCGAAGCGCTGATGCACTACGGCGCGCCCTTCGCGGCCCCGCAGGAGCGCGGCAGCGCGCTCACGTTCCTCGTCGTGCCGCGTTTTGGCACCGTGTCGCCGTGGGCGAGCAAGGCCACGGACATCGCACACCATTGCGGTCTCGAGCACCTGCGCCGCATCGAGCGCGGCGTCGAGTACACCGTGGTGCTCAAGTCGGGTCTGCTCGGCGGCAAGAAGACGCTTTCGGAAGAGGCGCACGCGGCCGTCGCGGCGGCGCTGCACGACCGCATGACGGAGAGCGTGGCGCCTTCGCGCGACGCGGCGCTGCACCTGTTCGACGAACTGCCGGCCCGCCCGATGCAGACGGTCGACGTGCTGGGCCACGGTCGCGCGGCTCTCGAAACGGCCAACGGCGAATTGGGCCTCGCGCTCGCCGACGATGAAATCGACTACCTTGTCGAGAACTTCAAGAAGCTTGAGCGCAACCCGACCGACGTCGAGTTGATGATGTTCGCGCAGGCCAACAGCGAGCACTGCCGCC
Organism: Paraburkholderia sp. J8-2; assembly: GCF_905220195.1. Lineage (NCBI taxonomy): Bacteria > Pseudomonadati > Pseudomonadota > Betaproteobacteria > Burkholderiales > Burkholderiaceae > Paraburkholderia > Paraburkholderia sp. J8-2. The sequence continues at coordinate 69,348 of NZ_CAJMZA010000021.1, read as the reverse complement.
ACAAGATCTTCAACGCGAGCTGGACGATCGACGGCCAGGACCAGGATATGTCGCTGTTCGCGATGATCCGCAATACCGAGAAGATCAGCCCGCAAGGCACGATCGTCGCGTACTCGGACAACTCGTCGATCATGGAAGGCGCGGTCGCGGAGCGCTGGTTCCCGCGCAAGACCAACGCCGACGGGACGCCTGGCGAACAGTACGGCCGCCACACCGAACTCACGCACACGCTGATGAAGGTGGAGACGCACAACCACCCCACGGCGATCTCGCCGTTCGCCGGCGCGGCCACGGGCTCGGGCGGCGAAATCCGCGACGAAGGCGCGACGGGCCGCGGCGCGCGCCCGAAGGCGGGTCTCACGGGCTTCACGGTCTCGAACCTCGATCTGCCCGACGCACGCGAAGCATGGGAAGACGCCCGCGACGCGGCTGTGCCGCTCACGCTGCGCAATCCCGCCGACACGCAGGGCGCCTATGGCCGCCCGGACCGCATCGCTTCGCCGCTGCAGATCATGATCGACGGCCCGCTCGGCGGCGCCGCGTTCAACAACGAATTCGGCCGCCCGAACCTCGGCGGCTACTTCCGCACCTACGAGCAGAACGTTGCGGGCACCGTGCGCGGCTATCACAAGCCGATCATGATCGCGGGCGGCCTCGGCAACATCAGCGCCCAGCACACGCACAAGCACGACCTGCCGGCCGGCACGCTGCTGATCCAGATCGGCGGCCCGGGCATGCGCATCGGCATGGGCGGCGGCGCGGCCAGCTCGATGGCGACCGGCACCAACACCGCCGAACTCGACTTCGACTCGGTGCAGCGCGGCAATCCCGAGATCGAGCGCCGTGCGCAGGAAGTCATCAACTCGTGCTGGCAGCTGGGCGAGCGCAATCCGATCCTGAGCATTCACGACGTGGGCGCGGGCGGTTTGTCGAACGCGTTCCCGGAACTCGTCGACGGCGCGGACAAGGGCGCGCGCTTCGAGCTGCGCGAGGTCCAGCTCGAAGAGTCGGGGCTTTCGCCGCGCGAAATCTGGTCGAACGAATCGCAGGAACGCTACGTTCTCGCGATCGCGCCCGCCGATCTGGCCGAGTTCAAGGCGATCTGCGAGCGTGAGCGCTGTCCGTTCGCCGTCGTGGGTGTCGCAACCGACGCGCGCGACCTGAAGCTGATCGACACCGACGAGCACGCACTCGCAGCCAACGGCGGCCACCAGCCCGTCGACATGCCGATGGACATCCTGCTCGGCAAGCCGCCGCGCATGCATCGCAACGTCGAACACGCGAGCGTGCCGCTTTCGCCGGTCGAAGTCACGGGCATCTCGTTCGACGAAGTCGCGAAGAGCGTGCTGCGTCACCCGACCGTGGGCAGCAAGTCGTTCCTCATCACCATCGGCGACCGCTCGGTGGGCGGCACGACGGTGCGCGACCAGATGGTCGGCCCGTGGCAGGTGCCGGTGGCCGACTGCGCGATCACCGCGCTCGACTACGCCGGTTACAAAGGCGAAGCGATGACGATGGCCGAGCGTACGCCGCTCGCCGTGATCGACGCGCCGGCATCGGGCCGCATGGCCGTGGGCGAGGCGATCACCAATATCGCGAGCGCACCGATCCTGTCGCTCGACAAGCTCAAGCTTTCCGCGAACTGGATGGCCGCGTGCGGCGCACCGGGCGAAGACGCCGCGCTGTACGACACCGTGAAGGCGATCGGCATGGAGCTGTGCCCGGCGCTTGGCATCGGCATTCCGGTGGGCAAGGATTCGCTCTCCATGCGCACGAAGTGGAACGAGGAGGGCGTGGCGAAGGAAGTGGTCGCGCCGGTTTCGCTCATCATCTCGGCGTTCGCGCCGGTCGAAGATGTGCGCCGCCATCTCACGCCGCAACTGCGCCGCGTTGACGAAGTGGGCGAGTCGGTCCTGATCGCCATCGATCTGGGCCGCGGCAAGAACCGCATGGGCGGCAGCATCTTCGCGCAGGTCACGCAGCAAGTGGGCGACGCGGTGCCCGACGTGGACAGCGCCGAAGACCTCAAGCAGTTCTTCACGGCCATCCAGCAACTGAACGCGAACGAGCAGCTGCTCGCGTACCACGACCGATCGGACGGCGGCCTGTGGGCGACGGTTTGCGAAATGGCCTTCGCGGGCCACACGGGCGTGTCGCTGAATGTGGACATGCTCACGCTCGACAGCGAGCATGAGTCCGACTACGGCGACGCCAAGGACTGGGCGAAGCAAACGAGCGGCCGCCGCGAAGACCGCACGCTGCGCGCGCTCTTCTCCGAAGAACTCGGCGCCGTGATCCAGGTGCCGGCACAGCAACGCGACGCCGTGATGGCGGTGCTGCGCACGCACGGCTTGTCGGTCTGCTCGCACGTGATCGGCACGCTGAACCCGCGCGACTCGATCGAAATCTACCGTGACGCCAAGCGCATCTACGACGCGCCGCGCGCCGAACTGCAGCGTGTGTGGAGCGAGGTGAGCTGGCGCATTGCGCGCCTGCGCGACAACCCCGCCTGCGCCGATTCCGAATACGACGCGCTGCTCGACGCCGCCGACCCTGGCATGCAGCCGCATCTCACGTTCGATCCGGCCGAGGACATCGCCGCGCCGTTCATCGGCAAGGGCGCGCGTCCGCGCGTGGCGATCCTGCGCGAGCAGGGCGTGAACTCGCATCTCGAAACCGCGTACGCATTCGACCGCGCCGGCTTCGACGCGCACGACGTCCACATGAGTGACCTGCTCGAAGGCCGCGCCACGCTCGCCGACTTCGCGGGCGCGGTGGCCTGCGGCGGCTTCTCGTACGGCGACGTGCTGGGCGCTGGCGAAGGCTGGGCCAAGACGATTCGCTTCAACGCGAAGCTCGCGGACATGTTCGCGGCGTTCTTCGCGCGTCAGGACACGTTCGCGCTCGGCATCTGCAACGGCTGCCAGATGCTGTCGAGCCTCGCCTCGATGATCCCGGGAGCCGAAGCCTGGCCGAAGTTCACGCGCAACAAGTCGGAGCAGTTCGAAGCGCGCTTCTCGCTCGTGGAAGTGGAGAGCTCGCCGTCGATCTTCTTCAACGGCATGGAAGGCTCGCGCATTCCGGTGGCGGTCGCGCACGGCGAAGGTTTCGCGGACTTCTCGCAGCAGGGCGACCTTTCGAAGGTGGCCGTGGCGATGCGCTACGTCGACCATCGTGCCCAGGCCACGGAAGCCTACCCGTTCAACCCGAACGGCTCGCCGCAAGGCATCACATCGGTCACGACGCCCGACGGCCGCTTTACGGTGCTCATGCCGCACACCGAGCGCGTGCAGCGCACGGTGACGATGAGCTGGCACCCCGAAGCCTGGGGCGAGGCGAGCCCGTGGATGCGTGCGTTCCAGAACGCACGCAAATGGGTGGGCTAACACGCTGACCGGACCGCGCGCGGACGTTTGACGCCGGGGCACGCCAACGCGTTCGCCTCGACTGAAAACCCCGGCCATGCCTCGATTGCGAGTGCGGGCCGGGGTTTTTGCCTTTCGGACGCCGACCGGTGAGTCTTGCGGCGAATACCGGCGCTAATCGCCGCATTTTTCGCGGCGATTAGCTTGTGCGTGCGGCGAATACGTCTCATAATCGCCGCATGAATAGCGGCGAATACACCTACATCTGGCAAGCCGGCGACTGGCCTCAGTGGCGCTTCGATCTGACGGCGCTCGCCGAGCCCATGGCCGAGGTCAGTCGCGCCCAAGGCTTGCTGGTGGGCCGGCTGGCCGATGTCGGCATGGCGTTGCGCGATCAGGCGAGCCTCGCGGCGCTCACGGAGGACGTGCTCAAGACGAGCGAGATCGAAGGCGAACAGCTCAATGTCGCCTCCGTGCGCTCGTCCATTGCGCGTCGAATGGGCGTGGACATCGGGGCGCTCGCGCCGGTGGATCGCCACGTTGAAGGCGTTGTGGAAATGGTGCTTGACGCGACCACCAACAGCCGCGCGCCGGTCACGCGCGAGCGCCTGTTCGGCTGGCACGCCGCGCTGTTTCCTACGGGCTACGCGGGTCTCTCGCGAATCAACGTCGGCGCATGGCGCGACGATGCGAGCGGGCCCATGCAGGTGATCTCGGGGCCGATTGGCCGTCAGCGCGTGCATTTCGAGGCGCCGCCCGCGAACCGGCTGGAGGCCGAGACGCGGCGCTTTCTCGACTGGCTCAACGGCCCGGCACAGGAGCCGCCGCTCATCAAGGCCGCCCTCGGCCATCTATGGTTCGTCACGCTGCACCCGTTCGACGACGGCAACGGCCGGGTGGCGAGAGCCATCGGCGACTTGCTGCTCGCGCGCGCGGACGGCAGTGCGCAGCGCTTTTACAGCCTCTCCGCGCAGATCCAGCGGGAGCGCAAGGGCTATTACGACATTCTGGAGCGCACGCAGCGCGGCTCGATGGACGTCACGCTGTGGCTCGCCTGGTTCTTCGACACGCTGCATCGTGCGGTCGATCAGGCGCAGATCACGCTGGACGCGGTGCTCGCCAAGGCGCGTTTCTGGCGCGACTGGGCCACGACGCCGTTCAACGAGCGGCAAGTCAAGCTGCTCAACCGTCTGCTCGACGGTTTCGACGGCAAGCTCACGAGCGGGAAGTGGGCCGCCATCGCCAAATGTTCGTCCGATACCGCGTTACGCGACATCAACGATCTCGTGGCGCGCGGCGTGCTGCGCAAAGCGCAGGGCGGCGGGCGCAGCACGAGCTACGAGCTCAACGCGTAGCCACAAACAAAAACCCCGCGCCTTCGAAAGGTCGCGGGGTTCTTACGAGCGGCGCAAGTGACGCATGTGCCGCGATTCGGCCTTACTGAATCTTCGCTTGCTTGCGCAGATTCTCTTCGAACGCCTGCAGCTTTTCCTGCTGGATCTGCTGAACGATCTGCGGGCGCACCTGCTCGAGCGGCGGCGGCGTGACCGGGCGGATATCGTCCACGCGGATGATGTGCCAGCCGAACTGCGTGTGCACCGGCGTATCGGTCATCTGGCCTTTCTGCAGATGCGTGGCCGCGGCCGCGAAATCCGGCACATACGCCTTCGGGTCCGACCAGTCGAGGTCGCCGCCGTTCTTGGCCGAGCCCGGGTCCTTCGAGTATTGTTTCGCGAGGTCTTCGAAGCTGGCGCCGGCCTTGATCTTCGCGATCAGGTCCTTGGCCTGCTGCTCGTTGTCCACGAGGATGTGGTGCAGGTGGTATTCGCTGCCGCCCGCGTCCTTCGTGAGCTGGTCGTAGCGCGCCTTGACTTCGGCGTCGGTCGGCTGGTTGTTCTTCACGAAGTTCTGAATCAGCGCGCGCAGCACGACGGTCTGCTGGGCCACGGCGATTTGCGCCTTCACGTCGGGGTTGTTCGGAATGCCCTCGCGAATGGCTTCCTGCATGAGGATTTCGCGGTTCACGAGTTCTTCGCGCACCGCCATTTGCAGTTGCGGCGAATCCTGCTGGCCTTGTTGGACGAGTTGCTGGACCAGCGCATCGGCGCGCGCTTTGGGAATCGGCGTGCCGTTCACGACGGCGATGTTCTGCGCAAAGGCGGGGGCCGCCGCGCACGCAGCCAGCAACACCCAGAGATGGGTCTTCTTCAAGGTCATCGGAAAGTCCTAACGGGGCGAACCAAAATGGCGAACAAAAGAATCAAGCAGATCGAAATCTAACGTGGGGCTTACCGGGGCAGCGCCGCGGCTTCTTCGGGCGTGAGCGCGGTGATCGCGAGTGCGTGAATGCCGCGCTGCATGGCATCGGCCAGCGCATCATACACCATGCGATGCCTTGCCACGCGGGCTTTCCCCGCGAATGCGGGCGCAACGATCGTGACATGATAGTGACCGCCGGCAGCGGCGCCGGCGTGTCCGGCGTGCTGCGCGCTGTCGTCGCGCACCTCGATGGAAACGGGCGCGAGCGCCGCGGTGAGGCGCGTTTCGATGAGCGCCATACGCTCGGCCGGGCTCGCGTTGAGAAAGACGTCGCTCATTCTTCTTCCTTCATGTAACGCGAAAGCCACAGGCTCTGGCCGACGATGAACACCACCAGGATGCCGGTCGCGCCGAAGAGCTTGAAGTCGACCCACGCGTCGGTGGAGAAGTGGAACGCCACGAACAGATTGAGAATGCCGAGCAGCGCGAAGAAGATCGACCACACGAAGTTCAGTTGCGTCCAGATGCGCGGCGGCAGTGTGATCTGCTTGCCCATCATCGCTTCGATGAGGTTCTTGCCGAAGGCCACTTGTGAAACGAGCAGCACGACCGAGAACGCCCAGTAGAGCACCGTGGGCTTCCACTTGATGAAGGTTTCGTCGTGCAGCATCAGCGTGGCGCCGCCGAACACGACGACGATGCCAAGCGAAAGCCACAGCATCGGGTCGACCTTGCGGTGGCGGAACGCCACCCAGGCGATCTGCACGAGCGTCGCACCGATCGCCACGGCCGTCGCCGTGAAGATGCCCCACAGCTTGAATGCGACGAAAAAGAGGATGATCGGGAACAGATCAAACAGGAATTTCATTATCGGCCTGAGAGGTTACAAAATGAGCCCCGTGCAAAAGAGGGCACGTCGCTTTCAAGGCCCTGTTTCACCCGATGGGGCCCCGCGCGGGGCGCGGGGCTGCCTTGCCAGCGTTCACTTGGGCTCGAATTGTAGCGCAGCCGAATTGATGCAATACCGAAGGCCCGTTGGGGCCGGACCATCTTCGAACACGTGGCCGAGGTGTGCGCCGCAGTTCTTGCAGCGCACCTCGATGCGCAGCATGCCGTGCGTACGGTCGGTTTTCTCCTCGATCACCTCGCCGTTGATCGGGCGGAAGTAGCTCGGCCAGCCGCAGCCCGCGTCGAATTTCGTGTCGGACTCGAAGAGCGGCGTGCCGCAGCACACGCAGTCGTACACACCCCGGTCGAAGTGGTCCCAGTACTTGCCCGTGAACGCGCGCTCGGTCGCGGCGTGGCGCGTGACCTGGTACTGCGTTTCGTCGAGCTGCTCCCGCCATTGCTCGTCGGCTTTGTAGCCCGGGTAGGCGGTGGAGTTATGGTCGTCCTGGCTCATGTTGGGTTCCTGTCGGGTGGGAAACACGGATCACGTAGATGGGGGCGCGCTCACGAAGAGCAACTGACTTCGAGCGAACTCGCCCAGTCGGGCGGCAGCCCCGCGTACGACGCGTGCTCGGGCTGCTCGTCGAATGGCCGCTCCAGCACCTTCGCGAGCCGTTCGACCTCGCTGAAGTCCTTTTGCGCGGCGCGCTCGATCGCGGTTTGCGCGAGGTGATTGCGCAGCACGTATTTCGGATTCGTGCGTTTCATCGCCTCGGCGCGCGCGGCGTCGTCGCGTGTTTCGTGCGCAAGGCGCGCGCGGTAGTCGGCCGCCCAGGCGTCGAAGGCGGCGCGATCGAGAAAGAGGTCGCGCACGGACGTGTCGCCGCTCGCGTCATGCTTGGACACGCGCGCGAGATTGCGATACGTGAGCGTGAAATCGGCCCGGTTGGCATGCATGATTTCGAAGAGCTTGTTCGCGAGCGCGTCGTCGCCTTCGCGCGCATGCGCGAGGCCGAGCTTCGCGCGCATGCGCGCTTCGAGTGCCGGCGCGAAGTGCCCCTTGAAGCGCTCGAGCACGCCTTGCGCGTCGGCCACCACGCGCTCGCCGCGCTTCTTTTCGTCGGCGATGTCGTAGTGCGCGCCGAACAGCGGCACCAGGGCCTGCGCGAGGCAAAAGAGATTCCAGTAGGCAATCTGCGGCTGCATGCGGTACGCGTAGCGGCCCTGCGAATCCGAATGATTGCAGATGTGGTTCGCGTCGAAGCCGTCCATGAAGCCGAACGGACCGTAGTCGATCGTGAGGCCGAGAATCGACATGTTGTCGGTATTCATCACGCCGTGGCAAAAGCCCACGGCCTGCCACTCGACCATCAGCGCCGCCGTGCTGCGCACCGCTTCGTCGAGCAGGGCGAGGTACGGGTCGTCGGCTTCGCGCAGTTGCGGATAGAAGCGCGCGATCACGTGGTCGGCGAGCGCACGCAGCGCGTCCACGTCGTCGTGCGAGTAGAAGTGCTCGAAGTGGCCGAAGCGCACGAAGCTCGGCGACACGCGCGTGACGACCGCGGCCGTTTCCATCTCTTCGCGGCGCACGGGCTGGTCGGAGCCGGTGACCGTGAGCGCGCGCGTGGTCGGAATGCCGAGATGATGCATGGCTTCCGAGCACAGGAATTCGCGGATCGACGAGCGCAGCACCGCGCGGCCGTCGCCCATGCGCGAGTAGGGTGTGCGGCCCGCGCCCTTGAGCTGGATCTCGTTGCGTTTGCCCTCGTGCCCGACTTCACCGAGCGTGAGTGCGCGGCCGTCGCCGAGCTGGCCTGCCCATACGCCGAACTGGTGGCCCGAGTAGACCGTTGCGTACGACATGGTCGATGGCGAGCGCTCGCGCGTGAAATTCCCGCAAAAGAACGCGGCGAACGCGGGATCGGCAGCAGCGGATGCATCGAGCCCGAGTTGCGCGGCCATGCCCTTCGAAAAGCCGACGACGTAGGGTGCTGGCAGCGGCGCGCCCGGCAGCCGCGTATAGAAGCGGGCGCCGAGCGCGGCAAAGGCGTCGTCGCGCGGCGCGATCAAGGCGCGTTCGAAGTCGGCGAGCGGACCGGTGGCGGGCGTGTGCGTAGCGGACGAGCCGCCTTGGGATTCGGGTGTGCCTGGTGAAAACGACATATTGAGGGCCTGTTGAATACTCGATATTGTAATTCCGCACCCGCCGGCGTGCTGGAGCACGTTCGAAGCCTGCCGGCGTGCCGCCTGATGCGCGAGAGTAAAACGCGAAAGCGCGACGCGAAAGATTACGACACACAACGCCGATCAACGCGAGGAGACCGCCAACGATGAGTGCGCCGCTGCTGGGACAGATGATGGATGTGCCGCTCACGCTCTCGTCGTTGATCGCGCATGCGGCGCGCCATCATGGCAGCGCGCAGATCGTCTCGCGCCGTATCGAGGGCGATATTCATCGCTACACCTACCGCGAATGCGAGGTGCGCTCGAAGCAGCTTGCACAGGCGCTCATCGCGCTTGGCGTGGCGCCGGGCGAGCGCGTGGGCACCCTGGCCTGGAATGGCTATCGGCATCTCGAAGCGTATTTCGGCGTGACCGGTTTCGGCGCCGTGTGCCACACCATCAATCCGCGTCTTTTTCCCGAGCAGATCGCATGGATCGTCAATCACGCCGACGACCGCTACGTGCTGTTCGACATCACGTTCGCTGCGCTCGTCGATACGATCGCGCCGCAATGCCCGAACGTACGCGGCTGGATCGCGCTGTGCGACGAGTCGCACCGGCCGCCCTTGCGCACGGAAGTGCTCTGCTACGAAACACTGCTCGCGGCGCAAGACGGCAACTACACGTGGCCCGAACTCGACGAGCGTAGCGCGTCGAACCTTTGCTACACGTCCGGCACCACGGGCAATCCGAAGGGCGCGCTCTACACGCACCGGTCTTCGGTGCTGCACGCCTACGCCGGCTCGCTGCCCGACGCGCTGGGATTATCCGCGCTCGACGCCATTCTGCCCGTCGTGCCGATGTTCCATGTGAATGCGTGGGGCATCCCGCATGCCGCGCCGCTCACGGGCACGAAGCTCGTGCTGCCCGGCAAGGATCTCGACGGCAAGTCGCTCTACGAACTCATGGAGGCCGAAGGCGTGACCGCCTCGGCCGGCGTGCCGACTGTCTGGCTCGGCCTGCTCGCGTACATGCGCGGCGCGGGCGTGCGCTTTTCCACGCTCAAGCGCACGGTGATCGGCGGTTCGGCGTGCCCGCCCGCTATGCTGCGCACCTTCGAGGACGACTACGGTGTGCAGGTGATCCACGCGTGGGGCATGACGGAGATGTCGCCGCTCGGCACGCTTGCGAAGCTCAACTGGGAGCAGTCGAAGCGCCCGCGCGAAGCGCAGCAAGCGCTGCTCGAGAAGCAAGGGCGCGTGATTTTCGGCGTGGACATGAAGATCGTCGGCGAGAACGGGCGGGAGCTGCCGTGGGACGGCGTGACGTTCGGCGACCTGCATGTGCGCGGGCCGTGGGTGATCGACCGCTACTTCCGGCAGGACGGAGGCTCGCCGCTCGTGGAAGGCTGGTTCCCCACGGGCGACGTCGCCACGATCGACCCCGACGGCTTTCTGCACATCACCGACCGCAGCAAGGACGTGATCAAGTCGGGCGGCGAGTGGATCAGCTCGATCGACCTCGAAAACATCGCGGTGGCGCATCCGGCCATTGCGGAGGCCGCGTGCATTGCGTGCGCGCATCCGCGCTGGACCGAGCGGCCGCTCATCGTTGCCGTGAAGAAGCCCGGCGCCACGGTCACCCGCGAGGAACTGCTGGCCTTCTTTGAAGGCAAGGTCGCGAAATGGTGGCTACCCGACGACGCCGTGTTCGTCGAGGAATTGCCGCACACGGCAACGGGCAAGCTGCAAAAGCTCAAGCTGCGCGAGCAGTTTCGCTCGTACGTGCTGCCGACTGCGCTTGCGGTGGAAGGTTGCCCGTTCGATCCGGCGCAAGACGTCGCGAAGCACGACTAAACCACAGCGCGCAACCGCGCAAAGGTTCTCCGGCGCAGCCTCTGGCTGCGTTTTTTTTCTTCCGACTTTTGCCCGCCGGCCCGCCAGATTCGCGCGTTCAGTACAAACCCTGGCGTCCGCAGTGCAGCAAAAAATTGAACGAACGTTCTTTTTTGGGTATTCTGCCTGCTGACCGGGAATGTCGGACAATGAAGCCGACGACGCACATCGCGGCCCGCAAGCATGGAGGCAGGCAAATGGCAGTGGACTACACGACTCGCGACGGCGTTGCCGTCATCACGCTCAATAATCCGCCCGTCAACGGCCTCGGGCATTCGACCCGCGCGGGCATTGTCGAGGGCCTCGCGCGCGCCGCGAGCGATCCGGCCGTTTCGGCCATCGTGATCACGGGCGCCGGCAAGGCGTTCTCGGGCGGCGCGGACATCACCGAATTCAATACGCCGAAGGCGATGCAGGAGCCCACGCTCCACACCGTCATCAAGGAAGTCGAGAAGAGCGCGAAGCCGGTCGTCGCCGCGATCCACAGCGTGGCGATGGGCGGCGGTCTCGAACTGGCGCTCGGCGCGCACTACCGTATTGCCGCGCCGGGCGCGCAGATCGCGCTGCCGGAAGTGAAGCTCGGCATTCTGCCGGGCGCGGGCGGCACGCAGCGCCTGCCGCGTGCGATCGGCCTCGAAGCCGCCCTCAACATGATCGTGACGGGCGCCCCGGTGATGAGCGAAAAGCTCGCGAATTCGGGGCTGTTCGACGCGATGGCGCAAGGCGATCTGCTCGAAGAGGCCATCGCTTTCGCGCGCAAGGCGGCTGACAAGCAAGGGCCGCATCCGCTCGTGCGCAACCGCAAGATCGAGCATCCGAACCCCGAAGGCTTCCTGCAGTTCTCGCGCAACACCGTTGGCGCGATGGCGAAGAACTATCCCGCGCCGGTGAAGTGCGTGGATGCCATCGCAGCGGGCGTGAAGCAGGGCTTCGACAAGGGTCTCGTGTTCGAGCGCGAATGCTTCCTCGAACTCGTGCAGACGCCGGAAAGCCGCGCGCTGCGCCACGCGTTCTTCGGCGAGCGTGCCGCGAGCAAGATTCCCGACGTGCCGTCGAGCACGCCCACGCGCGACATCCAGCAGGTGGCCGTGATCGGCGCGGGCACGATGGGCGGCGGCATCACGATGAACTTCCTCAACGCGGGTGTGCCGGTCACGCTGCTCGAAACGAAGCAGGAAGCGCTCGACCGCGGCGTCGCCACGATCCGCAAGAACTACGAAGCCCAGGTCAAGAAGGGCAAGCTCACGCAGGAGAAGGTGGAAGCGCGCATGGCGCTCATCAGCCCGACGCTTTCCTACGACGATCTCAAGCAAGCCGATCTCATCATCGAAGCGGTGTTCGAAGAACTCGGCGTGAAGGAGCAGGTGTTCAAGCGCCTCGACGAAGTCGCCAAGGCCGGCGCGATTCTCGCCTCGAACACCTCGACGCTCGACGTCGACAAGATCGCGGCCTTCACGAAGCGTCCGCAGGACGTGGTGGGTCTGCACTTCTTTAGCCCTGCCAACGTAATGAAGCTGCTCGAAGTCGTGCGCGGCAAGGAAACGGCCAAGGACGTGCTCGCCACCGTCATGCAGGTCGCGAAGAAGATCCGCAAGACGGCCGTGGTGTCGGGCGTGTGTGACGGCTTCATCGGCAACCGCATGATCGAGCAGTACGTGCGCCAGGCGCTCTATATGCTCGAAGAAGGCGCGCTGCCCGCGCAGGTGGATCGCGCGATCGAAAAGTTCGGCTTCGCCATGGGCCCGTTCCGCATGAGCGACCTGGCCGGCAACGATATCGGCTGGGCGATTCGCAAGCGCCGCTATCAGGAACATCCGGACATGAAGTACTCGAAGATCGCCGACCGCCTGTGCGAAACCGGCCGCTTCGGGCAGAAGACCGGCGCGGGCTGGTACGACTACAAGGCGGGCGAGCGCAACGCGCTGCCTTCGAAGCTCGTGGACGACATGATCGTGGCGTACTCGAAGGAAGCCGGTGTCGAGCGCCGCAAGATCAGCGACGAGGAAATCGTCGAGCGTCTCGTGTTCTCGCTCGTCAACGAAGGCGCGAAGATTCTCGAAGAGGGCATCGCCTCGAAGGCGTCCGACGTCGACATGGTCTATCTCACGGGCTACGGCTTCCCGCTGTGGCGCGGCGGCCCGATGCTGTACGCCGACACGGTCGGCCTCTATAACGTCGAGCGCGCCATTCGCCGCTATGCGCAGCAGCGCAACGGCGAGGCGTGGGAAGTCGCGCCTTCGATCGTCGAGCTGGCTGCCAAGGGCGGTACGTTCAACTAAGTTTCATCGAGAGCGAACAGGCGGACGAACATCATGAGAAGCGCAGACGACGTGCTCCTGCTGATCGACCTGCAATACGACTTCATGCCGGGCGGGGCGCTTGCCGTCGCGCATGGCGATGAAGTCGTGCCGGTCGCCAACCGGCTTGCGCAGGGCTTCAGCCATGTGGTGCTCACGCAGGACTGGCACCCGGCGCAGCACGTTTCGTTTGCGGCCAACCACGCGGGGCGCGCGCCGTTCGAGACAACGACGCTGCCCTATGGCGAGCAGGTGCTGTGGCCCGTGCATTGCGTGCAGGGCACTGAAGGCGCGGCGTTGCATCGCGACCTGAATGTGCCGCACGCGCGCGCGGTGATCCGCAAGGGCCATCACGCCGACGTGGACAGCTACTCCGCGTTTCTCGAAGCCGACCGCAAGACGCCCACGGGCCTCGCGGGTTACTTGCGCGACGTGGGTGTGAAGCGCGTGTACTGCTGCGGCCTCGCGACCGACTATTGCGTAGCGTGGTCCGCGCTCGACGCGCGCGCCGCGGGCTTCGAAACCGCGCTGATCGAAGACGCTTCGCGCGCCATCGACCTGAACGGCTCGCTTGCCGCCGCGTGGGAGCAGTTGCTCGCCGCAGGCGTAAAGCGCGCGCAGTCGGCCGAGGTGCTCGCATTGTCCGCTTGAACGTTCGAACAAAGGCATCCTCTGGATTCAATATTCGTAGTGGGAGACATCGCATGACTGACGCCGTAATCGTATCGACCGCCCGCACGGGCCTCGCCAAGTCCTGGAAGGGCGCCTTCAACATGACGCACGGCGCCACGCTGGGCGGCCATGTGACGCAAGCCGCCGTCGAGCGCGCGAAGATCGACCCCGCGCGCGTGGAAGACGTGATCATGGGCTGCGCGAATCCCGAAGGCGCGACTGGCGCGAATATCGCGCGCCAGATCGCGCTGCGCGCGGGCCTGCCCGTGAGCGTGGCGGGCATGACGGTGAACCGTTTCTGTTCGTCCGGACTCCAGACGATCGCGCTCGCCGCGCAACGCGTGATCGCGGGCGAAGGCGACGTGTTCGTGGCGGGCGGCGTGGAGTCGATCTCGTGCGTGCAGAACGAGATGAACCGCCACATGATGGCCGAAGGCTGGCTCAACCAGCACAAGCCCGAAATCTACTGGAGCATGCTGCAAACGGCCGAGAACGTCGCGAAGCGCTATGAAATCTCGAAGGAGCGCCAGGACGAGTACGGCGTGCAGTCGCAGTTGCGCGCTGCGGCCGCGCAGGCCGCGGGCCGCTTCAACGACGAAATCGTGCCGATGACGGTGCTCGCCGGTGTCGCCGACAAGGCCACCGGCCAGCTCGTCACGAAGGAAGTGACGATCGCCGCCGACGAGGGCATTCGCGCCGACACCACGCTCGAAGGCGTGTCGAAGATCCGCACGGCGATGCCGGGCGGCGTCATCACCGCCGGCAACGCGAGCCAGTTCTCGGACGGCGCGAGCGCCTGCGTCGTGATGAACGCGAAGGTCGCGGAGCGCGAAGGCCTGCAGCCGCTCGGCATCTTCCGCGGTTTTGCCGTGGCGGGCTGCGAGCCGGACGAGATGGGCATCGGTCCCGTCTTCGCGGTGCCCAAGCTCCTCAAGCAGACGGGCCTGAAGGTCGAGGACATCGGCCTGTGGGAGTTGAACGAAGCGTTCGCAGTGCAGGTGCTGTATTGCCGCGACAAGCTCGGCATTCCCGCCGACCGCCTGAACGTGAATGGCGGCGCGATTGCCGTCGGCCACCCGTATGGCGTGTCGGGCGCTCGCCTCACGGGCCACGCGCTCATCGAAGGCAAGCGCCGCGGCGCGAAGTTCGTCGTGGTGACGATGTGCATCGGTGGCGGGCAGGGCGCTGCAGGCCTCTTCGAAGTCGTTTGACGCAGGGCGCGGCGGATTCGCAAGCGTTCGCCGCTGTCCCGGCCAGGCCACCGCTTTGCGCGCGTTGGCGTGCGCCGGGCCGCCCTCGGGCCCAGGCCGCTGCAGGTATCATGACGGCTGTCGGCGCGCGCACGGTGCGGCGCCTGTTCCCATGCAGACAGAAGAGGTGAGTTCGTGATTCGTCATATCGTGATGTGGAAGCTCAAGGAGTCGGCCGAAGGTGCGACGCGTGCCGAGAATGTCGTGAAGTTCAAGGCATTGCTCGAAGGCTGCCGCAACCTCGTGCCGGGCACGCTGCACCTCGAAGTCGGTGTGGCCGCGCCGGGTCTCGCTTCCACGTTCGACCTCGTGCTCGTTTCCGATTTCGCCGATCAGGCCGCACTCGACGGCTATCAGGACCACCCTGAGCATCTCGTTGTGAAGCAGTTCGCGAAGCTCGTGGTCGAGTCGCGCCAGTGCGTGGACTACGTGGTCTGAAGCCCATCATGATCGGTACCGCAGATCAATCCCCGGGCGGCGGCTCGCCGGAAGGCGAAGCGCAGCAACACCCGCAAACGTCGCTCACTATCATTGAAAGTCCCTTCGTCGAGCATCTCGGCGCGCAACTCGTGAGCGCGCGCGACGGGGCAAGCGAAGTCGTGTTGCCGCTCGCCGAGCGGCATCTGAATACGTGGGACGTCGCGCACGGCGGCGTGACGATGACGCTTGCCGACATCGCACTTGCGATGGCGGCCCGCAGCGTCGCCGCCGACGGCGTGGGTGTCGTCACCGTCGAAATGAAAGTGAACTTCATGCAGCCGGGGCGCGGCGAATTGCGCGCCAGCGGCCGCGTGCTGCACCGTTCCACCACCATGGCCTATTGCGAAGGCGAGATTCGCGACAGCGAAGGCCATTTCGTCGCCAAGGCGCTCGGCACCTTCAAGTACATGCGCCGGCTTGCGGTGGGCCGCGACGTGACGCGTCAGCGTTTGCGCAGCGACCCCAGCGCGCGGCCGGGCCCGAGCGACGGTTAATACGTGCGATCGGGCGCGAGCGAGGGCTTGGCTCCCGCGCACCCGATCGCGGTTCTCTTGCGCGGCAGGCGTGCAACGCCTCGCCGCGCCCAACAAAGCAACACGGACGCCATGACCCAGACCAATCGCCAGATCCTGCTCGCTTCGCGCCCGGAAGGCGCCGCGAGCGTCGATAACTTCCGCCTCGTCACAACGCCGCTCGCACCGCTCGAAGAGGGCCAGGTGCGCGTGCGCAACCACTACCTCTCGCTCGACCCGTACATGCGCGGGCGGATGAGCGACAGCAAGTCGTACGCGGCGCCGCAGCCGCTCGACTCGGTGATGATCGGCGGCACGGTGGGCGAGGTGGTCGAATCGCACAACGCGAAGTTCAAGGTCGGCGACAAGGTCGTGGGCATGTTCGGGTGGCAGGAGTTCGGCACGTCGAACGGCAGCGACCTGCGCGTCGTCGATACGACCCACGTGCCGCTTGCCGCGTACCTCGGGCCCGTGGGCATGCCGGGCGTCACCGCGTGGTACGGCCTGAATCGCATCATCGAGCCGAAGGCCGGGCAAACCGTGGTCGTGAGCGCGGCGAGCGGCGCGGTGGGCAGTGTGGTCGGCCAGCTCGCGAAGCGCGCGGGCTGCCGTGCCGTGGGTATTGCCGGCGGCGCGGACAAATGCCGCTATGTCGTCGAGACGCTCGGTTTCGACGCCTGCGTCGATTACAAGGCGGGCAATCTCTATCAGGACCTCAAGGCGGCGACGCCGGACGGCGTGGACGGCTACTTCGAGAACGTCGGCGGCGCGGTGCTCGACGCCACGCTCGCGCGCATGAACGCGTTCGGGCGCATCGCGCTGTGCGGCATGATCGCGGGCTACGACGGCGAGCCGATGCCGCTGAAGTATCCGCAACTGCTGCTCACGCAGCGCCTGCTCGTGCAGGGTTTCATCGTGAGCGAGCACATGGAAGTGTGGCCGCAGGCGCTCACGGAACTGGGTACGCTGGTCGCGAAGCAGCAGCTCGCGTATCGCGAGAGCGTGGCCGAAGGGCTCGAGAATGCGCCTGGCGCGTTCCTTGGTATGCTCAAGGGCCAGAACTTCGGCAAGCAGCTGGTCAAGCTGATTTAACGGTTTCACTGATAGAAGCAAGCGCCCGGAAAGGGCGCTTCGCTTTTCCGTCTGCAGTTTTCACCGCAACCTTCACCGCAGGATTCGCAATGTCCGAACCGTTTGAGTTCGACGGCCGCGTGGCCGTCATCACGGGCGCGGCAAGCGGCTTTGGCCGCGCGTTTGCGCAGCAGGCCGCAGCGCTTGGCATGAAGCTCGTGCTTGCCGATGTCGATCAGGCGCTGCTCGACGAAACCGTCCATGCACTGCGCGAAGGCGGCGCACAGGCCATCGGCGTGCGTACCGACGTGCGCGACGCCGCGCAGGTCGACGCGCTCGCGAAAGCCGCGCTCGATGCCTACGGCAAAGTGCATCTGCTTTTCAACAACGCAGGCGTTGGCACCGGCGGCTTCGTGTGGGAGAGCAGCGCAAAGGACTGGGACTGGGTGTTCGGCGTGAATGTGATGGGCGTGGCCAACGGCGTGCGCAGCTTCACGCCGCTCATGCTCGAACAGGGCGAGCGCGCGCATATCGTCAACACGGCTTCGGTGGCGGGGCTGCTATCGCCGCCTGCCATGGGCGTGTACAACGCGTCGAAGCATGCGGTGGTCTCGCTGACCGAAACGCTCTATCACGACCTGAAGAACGTGAGCGACCGCGTGAGCTGCTCGCTGCTGTGCCCCGCCTTCGTGCCGACCGGTATTGCGAACGCCGAGCGCAGCCGCCCCGGCGAGTTGCGCAACGAAACGCCGCTCACGCGCTCGCAGCAGGCCGCCGATCTGCAGTTGCAGCGCGCGGTGCGCTCCGGCAAGCTCACGCCCGACGACGTCGCGAAAGTGACGTTCGACGCCGTGCGGGAAGGGCGTTTCTATATCCTCACGCATCCGCAGATTCTCGCTTCGGTGAAGCTGCGTCATGAGGACATCGAAACATTGCGCAATCCGACCGATCCGCTCTCGCTCAAACCTGAAGTCAAGAAAGCGCCGCAATAAAAGCGGCGCACGGGGTCCGTGCCATGCCTCTCACCGCGAAGATCGCACTCGTGCTCGACATGGTGGCCCGCACGGGCCGCGCGCCGTATCACGAGCAGACGGCGCAGGCGGCGCGCGCCGAGTATGAAAAAAGCGCGACGGTGCTCGAAATTCCCGCTGCGCCGATGCATGGCGTGGAAGACCTTCAGGTGTCAGTGCGCGACGGCGCAACGATCCGCGCGAGGCTTTACCTGCCGGTCGAACCGACCTGGGCGGAACCCCTGCCTGTGCTCGTCTACTATCACGGCGGCGGCTTCACGATCGGCAGCGTCGACACGCACGATGCGCTTTGCCGCATGTTCGCGCGCGATGCACGCTGCGCCGTGTTTTCCGTGGACTACCGGCTCGCGCCCGAACATCGTTTCCCGACGGCGGTGCACGACGCGTTCGACGCCTACACATGGCTCCACGCGCACGCGGCCGAGTATGCGCTGGATGACTCGCGCTTCGCCGTGGGCGGCGACAGTGCGGGCGGCACGCTCGCTACGGTCTGCGCAGTGCTGGCGCGCGACGCGGGTATCGCGCCGGTGCTGCAGCTGCTGTTCTATCCGGCCGTGAGCGCGCATCAGCAGACCGAATCGCACAAGCGTCTTGCAGATGGCCATTTGCTGACCGCACCGACTATCCAGTGGTTCTTCGATCACTATGTACGCGACAACTCGGATCGCGACGACTGGCGTTTTGCGCCGCTCGACGGCATGCGCGGCGAGCCGGATTTTCGCGGCGTCGCTCCGGCATGGATCGGTGTGGCCGAGTTCGATCCTCTAGTGGACGAAGGCGTGGCCTATGCGCAAAAGCTGCGCGACGCAGGCAACGAGGTCACGCTCGAGCGATTCGACGGCGTGATTCACGAGTTCATCAAGATGGGCGCGTTCATCGACGAGGCGCGGCGCGCCCAGCTGCAGGCTGTCCACGCGCTGCGTGCGGCGCTCGGCACGGGCGACTAAAGCGCGCTTAGCCTCTTTCGACCGTGTAGGTCTCGTGGCGCTCGAAGGCACCCGGGCGCGCGACACGGTGCGAGCCGTCGTCGTCGCTGCGCTCTATCGCTTCCACATCCAGAAGGGCGCCGCGCAGCGTGACACGCAGCGCCGTGGTGCCGCGCGTGCCGTAATCGGGCGTTTCGATGAAGGCCGCGGAAAGCGCGCGTTCGCGTTCCAGTGAAATACCCGTAGCGGGCAAGTCGCGGTCGGGCGCGACTTGCGGGTCCCGCATCATCTCTACGAGCCGTGCGAGCGGCACCTGCGCGTCGCCTCCTGCGAGTTGCGCGAGTTCGGCGCGCTTGCGCACGAGCTTGGGCCACGGTGTGTCGAGCACGGCGTTCGAAATACCGTGCGTGCCTTCGGGCAGCAACGCGGGCGCACGGTCCGCGCGATTGCAGTACCACGCAAGCTCGCGCCTCGCCCAGTCGCCGACGATCAGATTGAAGCCGTTGTAGAGGTCGCCCGAGCGCGCGATTTCGTCGAGATAGCCGAGCGGCGTATCGGGCAGATCCTGCGCGCCGGTGAGCCAGCGCGAGACGAGCGTGCCGCGCGTGGGTGCGTCGGGGCGCATGTCGTTCGGCGCGCGATAGTTCGTGAGCGCGGCGAAGCGGCCGCTGCGCGTCATGCCAAGCCAGGTGCCGCCGCCCACGAGATCGCGGCCCGCCAGCACGCCCGTTGCCGAACTGCCCGGCGATGTGATGTCGTCCGAGGCGTTCCACCAGTGCAGGGGATCGGCGGTGCGGCGCAGGAACTCGTCGCGGTTGGCCGCGAGCGTGAAAAGCGCGCCAGCGTTCGCGCGCGGACGCCAGTCGAAGACGATCAGGCACATGGGGTGGGCCCTTGCAGGGTCGGGAGTGGGGCCGCGCCCACGCGTTGAGAGACGCGGGGCGCCTCACTCGCAATGGACGCGGTGTGCGGCGTCAAACTTCGGCAGGCAACGCGTACGGCAGCGGCAGCACGCGCAGCGCGGGGCCGTCCGCGGCGCCCAGATGCACGCTACCCGTTTCGAGCGCGGCAAGCTTGATCTCGGCGAGCAGATCGACGCCGCCCTCGGGCGCGGCTGCTGAGTTCACGACCATGCCGCACGGCTGGCTCGGGTCGTCCGAGTGGAACAGCTCGACGCCCGCGTGCGCGGCGTCCAGGCTCGCGGCCACATTGGCGAGCGCGGTACGGCGCTTGATCGTGCCGCGATACTGGCTGCGCGCGACGATTTCCTGGCCCGGATAGCAGCCCTTGCGGAAATTCACGCCGCCCAGCACGTCGTAATTGACCATCTGCGGCACGAACTGCTCGCTCACGGCCTGCGTGATGCGCGGCTCGCCCGCGCGAATGTCGAGCCAGTCCCACACGGCCGGCGGCACGCGCTTCACCGCACCGTCGAGCTTCGCGAGGCGCGCCAGCACGGCTTCTTTCGGGCCGACCCACAGATAACGCAGCACGCCGGCCGCGTCGGGCACGCGGATCAGCGTGCCTGCGGGGTCGTCCACTTTCACGTGCACGCCGTCTGGCAGGGCGTCGAACACGCTCGCGAGCGCGCCGCGCACGTCGCCCGCAAGGCCCACCACGAGCAGCTTGTCGGTGTCGTCGGTGAGCTTGGCCTTGGCGCGCAGCACGAACATCGACAGGCGTTTTTGCGCCGTTGCCTGCACGTCCTTCGAGATCAGGAGGCGGATCGTGTCGCCCGTCTTCCAGGTGAGGAACGAGGCAAGCAGACGCCCCTTGGGCGAGCAGTAGCCTGCAAGGCGCGCACCGGCTACGTCGAGATGCTGGACGTCGTTGGTGAGCTGGCTGTGCAGGAAGGTCGCCGCGTCGTCGCCATTGGCGTCGATCACGCCGAACTGCGGCAGGATCGCGTAGGCGCCCCCTTGCAGAACGGCGTCGAAGTCGGCCGCGCCTGGAGGCGCATCGGCAGGGGAAAATTCAGGAGCGGAGAGCGTGGAAGCGGGATCGAGCGGTGAGTTCATGGATTCGGGGAACAGTCAATCCTGACTTTAGCGAAGGCAAGCAGTTATTATATGAGGTCCCCCTGAGTCGTGTTTCCATGTCCCTCCTGAAGAAATGCCTTGTTGCCGGCGCCGCGCTAGTCGTGATTGGCGCCGCCGCGGCGGGCGGCGTATGGCGCTGGGCCACCACGCCCCTCGAACTTGCCGCCCCACAGCTCGACGTCACCATCAAGCCGCACAGCACCGTGCGCAGCGTCACGCTGCAATTGCGGCGCGGCGGCGTGCCCGTGCAGACACAGCTTTTCGTGCTCATGACGCGCGTGCTCGGCCTGCAAAGCCAGCTTAAATCGGGCAACTACGAGTTCAAGGCGGGTGTCACGCCGTATGACGTGCTCCAGAAGATGGCGCTTGGCGACGTGAACGAGTCCGTGGCCACGATCATCGAAGGCTGGACCTTCAAGCACATGCGCGCCGAACTCGACGCGAACCCTGCGCTGCGCCACGACACGGCCGGCATGAGCGATGCCGAGCTGCTTGCCGCGATCGGCGCGCCGGCCGCGCCGAACGGCAGCGGGGAAGGGTTGTTTTTCCCCGACACTTATCTCTTCGACAAGGGGGCGAGCGATCTCGATGTCTATCGCCGTGCCTATCATCTGATGCAAACACGTCTGAACGAAGCGTGGACCGCGCGCGCGCCTGGCTTGCCGCTCAAGTCGCCCTACGAGGCGCTGACGCTCGCTTCGCTCGTGGAGAAAGAGACAGGCCGCGCCGCCGACCGCGCGCTCGTGGCGGCCGTGTTCTCGAACCGTCTGAAAGTGGGCATGCCGCTGCAGACGGACCCGGCCGTGATCTACGGCCTCGGCGACACCTACGCGGGGCATTTGCGCAAGCGCGATCTGCAGTCGGACACTCTTTACAATACCTACCTGCGCCTTGGGTTGCCGCCAACACCCATTGCGCTGCCCGGCGCCGCGGCGATCGAGGCGGCGCTCAATCCGGCATCGACGGCCGCGCTGTACTTCGTGGCGCGCGGCGACGGCAGCAGCGTTTTTTCAGACAATCTTGTCGACCACAACAAGGCCGTCGACAAATACATCCGGGGTAACTAAATGGCGCGGGGCCGATTCATCACGTTCGAAGGCATCGACGGCGCGGGCAAGACCACGCATCTCGCCTGGTTTCGCGATCAGCTCGTCGAGAAACTCGCGCCCTCGGGCCGAACGGTCGTCATGACGCGCGAACCGGGCGGCACGCCGCTTGGCGAATCGATCCGCGATCTCGTGCTGCATCAGCCGATGGACCTCGAAACCGAGGCGCTGATGATGTTCGCGGCGCGCCGCGAGCACCTCGCCAAGGTGATCGAGCCCGCGCTCGCGCGCGGCGACTGGGTGCTGTCCGACCGCTTCAGCGATGCCACCTTCGCCTACCAGGGCGGCGGCCGCGGGCTGCCGCGCGACAAGCTCGAAACGCTGGAGCGCTGGGTGCAGGGCGGGTTCCAGCCAGACCTCACCGTACTGTTCGACCTGCCGCCCGATACGGCGAGCGAACGGCGAGGTGCGGCGCGCGAGCCCGACCGCTTCGAAAGCGAATCCGACGCGTTCTTCAATCGCACGCGCACCGAGTACTTGCGCCGTGCGGAAGAGGCGCCGTACCGTTTCGCGATCATCGATTCGTCGCAGGGTATCGACGCGATTCGCGCCAAGCTCGAGCAAGTGATTGCAACACTCTGATTTCAAAGCGATATTTGGTGCTTTTATATGGCTGCACGATTTTTGTGTAACTTCTCGTGAAAGTCGTCTAACCAATTGATTTTAAAGATGATCTATCCTTGGCAAACCGACGACTGGCAACGCCTGCAGCAACTGCGCAGCCACTGGCCGCATGCGCTGCTGCTGCACGGCCAGGCGGGTATCGGCAAGCTCCAGTTCGCCCAGCATCTGGCGAAGGGACTGCTCTGCGAAGCGCCGCAGGCCAACGGCGAGCCGTGCGGCGCCTGTGCGGCGTGCAACTGGTTTGTTCAGGGCAATCATCCGGATTACCGGATCGTCGTGCCGGAGGCTCTGGCGGGTGAAATCGGCCAGGCCGGCGACGACGACGCCAAGGCTGAGAAAGCAGACAAGGGTGACGGCGAAGAAGGCAAGAAGGGCCGCGCGCCGAGCAAGGAAATCCGCATCGAGCAGGTGCGCGCGCTGCTCGACTTCACAGGCGTGGGCTCGCACCGCGGCGGCCTGCGTGTGGTCGTGCTGTACCCGGCCGAGGCGCTGAACGTCGCCGCCGCGAACGCGCTGCTGAAGACGCTCGAAGAGCCGCCTGCGGGTGTGGTGTTCCTCGTCGTATCGGCGCGCATCGACCGCCTGCTGCCGACCATCATCAGCCGTTGCCGGCAGTGGCCCATGGGCACGCCCGCGCCCGAAGCCGCCACGGCCTGGCTCGCGCAGCAGGGCGTGGACGACGCGCCGGCGCTGCTCGCCGAAGCCGGCGGCGCGCCGCTCGCGGCGCTCGCGCTCGCGAACGACGAAAACCGCACGCTGCGCGACTGGACGCTGGCCCAGCTCGCGGCGGGCCCGGCTTGCGACGCTTTTGCCTGTGGCGAGACGCTGCAAAAGCTGCCGGTGCCGCTCGTGCTCGGCTGGCTGCAGCGCTGGGTCTACGATCTGCTCGCCCAGCACACCGCAGGCCGTCCGCGCTATTTCCCGCAGGCCACGAACGGCCTCGCGCGCTGCGCCGCGAAGCTCGACGCGGCGGCGCTGGCGCGCTACCTGAAAACGGTCACGCGCCAGCGCGCGGTGGAAAACCATCCGCTGAATGCGCGCCTCGTGTTCGAGGAACTCTTTCTCGGCTATCGTGAACTGTTCGCCTGACGCTCGCGCTCCGGCCTGAATCTTTCATCGCAGGACCACCCATGTTTGTCGATTCACATTGCCACATCAACTTCGAGGGCCTCGGCGACCGCCTCCCGCAGGTGCTCGAGAACATGCGCGAGAACGCCGTCACGCACGCGCTGTGCGTGTCGGTGGACCTCGAAACGCTGCCTTCGGTGCTCGACATCGCGAGCCGCTACGAGAACGTCTACGCGTCGGTGGGCGTGCATCCCGACCACGAGCACATGCGCGAGCCCAGCGTGGCCGAACTGGTCGAGCTGGCCGTGCATCCGAAGGTGATCGCGATCGGCGAAACGGGGCTCGATTACTATCGCCTGGGCGAGCGCACGATCGCCGACATGGAGTGGCAGCGCGAGCGTTTTCGCACCCACATTCGCGCGGCGCACGCCACGGGCAAACCGCTCATCGTCCATACGCGCGCGGCTTCCGACGACACCCTGCGCATCATGGAAGAAGAGCGCGCGGGCGAGCCCGGCGGCGTGATGCATTGCTTCACGGAACCGTGGGCGATTGCCGAGCGCGCACTTGCGCAGAATTTTTACATCTCGCTTTCGGGCATCGTGACGTTCAAGAGCGCGACGGATGTGCAGGAGGTCGCGCGCCGCGTGCCGATCGAGCGTCTTTTGATCGAAACCGATTCGCCATACCTTGCGCCAGTGCCATTTCGTGGCAAACCCAATGAACCTGCGTACGTGAGCCATGTCGGAAGATTCATTGCCCAGCAACGCGGGTTGCCGGACGCCGAACTCGGCGCTGTCACCACACAGAACTTTTTCCGGCTCTTCAAGATCCAGCCTCAGGCTTGAATCGCAAACCGCATGCTGTCAATGGTGTTAAATATCAACGACATAGCAGATAACGTTAAGGCTTGACATGAACTCGAAACCGCTTCCGCACGCCGCAAACCCTGTCCGCCGTACCGCCGCCGCGCTCGTGCTCGGCGTCGCCGCCACGCTGTTTGGCGCCGCGGCCCACGCCGCTCCGATCGACTCGCTCATCAAGAGCGTCAAGTTCGACGACGACAAGGGCGTGCAAAAAGCGCTCGCAAACGGCATGGACCCGAACGCCACGGACGACCAGGGCATGCCGCTCCTCGTGATCGCGGCGCGCGAGAAGTCCGACAAGGTTGGGGCGGTGCTGCTCGACAACCCGAAGACGAACATCGCCGCCGAAGACCGTGCAGGCGAAAACGCGCTGATGCTGGCCTCGCTGAACGGCGACGTGGACTTCGTGAAGCTGCTCATCGCCAAGGGCGCCGAGGTCAACAAGAAGGGCTGGACGCCGCTGCACTACGCCGCCGCGAACGGCAACGACGACGTTGCGAAGCTCCTGATCGGCTATTCGGCCGACGTCAACGCGCTCTCGCCCAACGGCACGACGCCGCTGATGATGGCCGCGCGCGGCGACCATCTCACGACGCTCCAGATGCTGCTCGAGCACGGCGCGACGCTCGGCGCCAAGAACCAGATCGGCATGACGGCGCTCGATTTCGCGCGCCAGTACAAGGCGCCGGACGCGATCAAGGACCTGACGGCGCGCATGACGCAGGCTGGCCTCTCCACGGCGGCCCCGGCAGCGCCGCAAAACAGTGCAAAATAATGGGGATGAAGGCGGCCGCACTGGACCAACGCGGCCGACCGGCGGCGCTCGACATGCTCGCAGCGCCGCTCCCCACGACAATTCAAGGAGAACCATGCTGCGGGTTCTGATCTGTGCGGGCGCGATGGCGTTGCCGCTCTCCGCTTTCGCATTCACGGCAAGCGACCTCAACCGGCTCTGCACGAAGACCGACGTGGCTTCGCGCAGTGCGTGCGCTGCCTATATCGAAGGTGCCGCCGACGGCATTTTCAACACGATCGACGCCATTGGCGGCACTACCGGGCCGCGCGTGGGTCAATACTTCTGCCTGCCGCCCGACGCGCGCTCCGCGCAACTGACCGACGCGGTGCGCAAGTACATCGCCGACAACCCGAACGTGGCAGGCTATAACGCCAGCACCGCCATTTCGCTCGGGCTTGGCAAGGCGTTTCCCTGCAAGACCGGCAACGGCAGCTGAGGCCGGTCGGTTGTTGTAGATGTAACAGGTAGCACGGCGCGGCGCCTTCTCTCGCCGCGCCACTCATCATCGAGGCCGCTGCGAGGCCAGTTGAACCGTCGCCGTGGCCGTCCGCGGGCTTGGCGCCCGTGCCGTTTCCAAGAGTCACCTTTTTGCTCAGGATGCTCAGGAGGAACTGGCCGCAGATGCCGACACTCGACGATCTCTCCCGTTTTACCGACGCGCCGTTGCACGACTGGCTCGGCACGTTGCTCGTGAGCGCGCTCGCGCTCGTTCTCGCGTTCGCCATGCACTGGGTCGGCGGCCGCGTCCTGCTGCGCATCGCACGCCCGTATCCGCGCGTCAGCGGGTTCTTGCGCTATATCCGCAAGCCGGCTTTGGCCGTCCTCGCCATCCTCGCGATCGAGTTCGTCTGGTGGCAGGCGCCCGACACGCTCAGGCACATCGACGGCCTGCGCGAGTTGTGCGCGTTCGCGCTGATCGCCGCGATCACCTGGCTTTCGGTGCGCTGCGCGGCCGCGATTGGCGAAGCCATCATCGCCGCGCATCCGCTCGACATCGCCGACAACCTCCAGGCCCGCCGCATTCACACCCAGGCCCGCGTGCTCGCGCGCACGGTGATGGTGCTCATCATCATCGTGGGGGTGGGCGCGGCGCTCATGACCTTCCCGAACGTGAGGCAGATCGGTGCGAGCCTGCTCGCTTCGGCGGGCGTTGCCGGTCTCGTTGCCGGTATCGCGGCACGCCCCGTGCTAGGGAATCTGATCGCCGGTTTGCAGATCGCGCTCTCGCAGCCGATCCGGCTCGACGACGTGGTCGTGATCCAGGGCGAGTGGGGGCGCATCGAGGAAATCACGGGCACCTACGTTTCGGTGCGGATCTGGGACCAGCGGCGGCTCATCGTGCCGCTGCAGTGGTTTATCGAGAATCCGTTCGCGAACTGGACGCGCAGCAGCTCGCAGATCATCGGCACGGTGTTTCTGTGGCTCGACTACCGCATGCCGCTCGCGCCGCTGCGCGAGGCGCTCGCGCGCATTGTCGACGGCGCGCCCGAATGGGACCGCCGCGTGCAGGTTCTACAGGTCACCGACGCCAACGAGCGCGCCATGCAGGTACGCGTGCTCGTGAGTTCGCGCGACTCGGGCCTGAACTTCGATTTGCGCTGCCGCGTGCGCGAAGGGCTGCTCGATTTCGTCAACGAGCACTATCCGCAGTTCCTGCCGCGAGCGCGCGCCGAGGTTTCCGCGGAACTCGAAAGCAGCAGCGGCGACGTGTCGTCGTTCGTGCGGCGCCCGGCGCGGCAGGCTGCGGCGAGCACGGCGGCTCATACTGAGGCCGATCCCGTGACGGGCACACGCGTGCCGGGGGATAGCGAGGAACTGGAGGTGCGTCGCCAGGCGGCGGCGGCGGACGCCAACGCGACCGAAGCCGCCAGCGCCCGTGAGCCGGCGACTGAAAGTCGCCGCGAGGGAGCCTGAACCGCAGCGAAGGTCACCTGAGCACAACGGCGGCATGCTGCTCGGGCAATCCATTGCGCAGTCGATGCAGCAGTGCGAGGACAGGAGGAGGAACGGCAAGATGGGCAGACTGATAGTCGTCTCGAACCGCGTGGCGACGCCGACCGAAACCAAAGGCTCGGCGGGCGGGCTCGCGGTTGGCGTGTTCGGCGCGCTGAAGGACGCGGGCGGCGTGTGGTTCGGCTGGAGCGGCGACGTGGTGAGCGAGACGGTGGCGAACGCGGGGCCGACGCTCGTCGAAGACGGCCCCGTCACCTTCGCAACGGTCGGCCTCACGCGCAAGGACTACGATCAGTACTACCGCGGCTTCTCGAACGCCACGCTGTGGCCGGTCTTCCACTACCGCAACGACCTTGCGCGCTACGAGCGCGACGAATATGCGGGCTACCGGCGCGTGAACGCGTGGCTCGCGCACAAGCTCATGAAGCTGCTTCACCCGGACGACAACATCTGGGTTCACGACTATCACCTGATTCCGTTCGCCGAAGCGCTGCGCTCGGAAGGCGTGCGCAACCGTATCGGCTTCTTCCTGCATATTCCGTTTCCTTCGCCGCAAGTGCTGCAGACCATTCCACCGCACGAGGAACTCGTCAGATCGCTGTGCTGCTACGACCTGCTGGGCTTCCAGACGCAAAACGACCAGCAGGCGTTTCACGACTACATTGCGCGCGAGGCGCGCGGCAAGGTGGGAGCGCGCGCGGAGAATCCGGAGCATGGGGAGGTCGAGGCGTACGGCCGCAAACTGCGCACGGGTGTCTACCGCATCGGCGTGTTTCCCGATGAAATCGCCGAGCAGGCTGCGCGCTATGAAAGCCGCCAGCACGTGCTCGATCTCAAGCAGAGTCTGGAAGGGCGCAAGCTCATCATGAGCGTGGACCGGCTCGACTACTCCAAGGGGCTCGTCGAGCGGTTCCACGCGTTCGAGCAGTTGCTGGAAACATCGCCCGAATGGCGCGGCAAGGTCACGCTCGTGCAGATCGCGCCGCCCACACGCTCGGACGTCGCGAGCTACAAGGTCATACGCGAGGAACTGGAGCGCGAGGCGGGGCGCATCAACGGCCGCTATTCGAGCCTCGATTACACGCCAATCCGCTATCTGAGCCAGCAGTACGACCGCTGGAAACTGATGTCGCTCTTTCGCGAGTCGCAAATCGGCTATGTGACGCCGCTGCACGACGGCATGAACCTCGTCGCCAAGGAGTATGTGGCCGCGCAGAATCCCGCCGATCCGGGCGTGCTCGTGCTCTCGATCTTCGCGGGCGCCGCGGCTGAACTTTCCGGTGCGTTGCTCGTGAATCCTCACGATGCGGCCGGTATGTCGGAAGCGCTGGAGCGCGCGCTCTCGATGCCGCTCGAAGAACGCCAGGCGCGCTATCAGACCAACATGGAGGCGCTCAGACGCAACGATCTGGGCGTGTGGCGCGACAGCTTCCTGCGCGATCTCGCGGCAGTGCCCCAGCCGCGCTGACGGATGCAGGGCACAGGCGGTTCGCGTGGCTGAACGATTGCGTATGATGCGTGGCTTATCGAGGCACCACCAAGGCATCACCCAAGGCACTCGCCACGCACGTTCATGCTGACTACGCTCGCCATCGCCAATTACCGCTCGCTGCGCGAACTCATCGTGCCGCTGGGCGCGCTCAACGTCGTGACCGGCCCGAACGGCAGCGGCAAGTCGAATCTCTATCGCGCGCTGCGCCTGCTCGCGCTCACGGCGCGCGGCGGCGTGATTCCGTCGCTGGCGCGCGAAGGCGGCCTGCAATCGACGCTATGGGCGGGCCCCGAGCGCTTCTCGCGCGCGGTCGCAGCGGGTGAGTACGCCGTGCAGGGCACGGTGCGCAAAGACGCGGTGAGCCTGCGCCTTGGCTTCGCGGGCGACGCCTTTGGCTACGCGATCGACCTGGGATTGCCGTTGCCTTCGTCCACCTCGCAGTTTTCGCTGGACCCGGTCATCAAGCGCGAGTGCATTTGGAGCGGACCGATCCTGCGGCCTTCGGCGCTGCTCGTGGACCGCCAGGGGCCGATGATCCGCATCCGCGACGCATCGGGCGAATGGACGACGCTCGCGCAGCCCGTGGCGAGCTTCGACAGCATGATGACCGAGTACGCCGACCCGCGCAGCGCGCCTGAAATGATCGCCGTGCGCGAGCAGATCCGCTCGTGGCGCTTCTACGACCACTTCCGCACCGACGAACACGCGAGCGCGCGCCAGGTGCGGATCGGCACGCATTCGCCAGTGCTAGCCGACGACGGCGCCAACCTCGCCGCCGCGCTGCAAACGATCCGCGAGATCGGCGACGGGCAGGCGCTCGACACCGCCATTGGCGACGCCTTTCCGGGCGCGCGCGTGGAGATCGTGAATCACGAGGGCCGTTTCGAGGTGGCGCTGCGCCAGGAGGGGTTGCTACGGCCGCTGCGCGGCGCGGAGCTCTCGGACGGGACCTTGCGTTACCTGTTGCTCGCGGCGGCGCTGCTGAGCCCGCGGCCTCCCGGCCTGCTGGTGCTCGACGAGCCCGAGACGAGCCTGCACCCGGACCTGCTGCCGTCGCTTGCACGGCTCATCGCGCGGGCGTCGCGGCACTCGCAGGTCATCGTGGTCTCGCACGCGGCGCGGCTCGTGGCGGCACTGGAGCGCGAGGCGGGCAGCCAGTCGGTCGTGCTCGAGCGGCGCCTCGGCGCAACCGGATTCGCCGATCCGGACACGCTCGACGCGCCGGCATGGAAATGGCCCGCCAGGTAGGCCGGCAGGGCAAACGCAGGGATTGTTTCGGCATGTAACACCGTATAGAAATTGAAAGACTGACGGCGCACGTCGCCCGCTTGCCGAATAATGGGGATAGCCGAATGGGACAGTTGCCCGTCGCGCAGGCCTGACCGGACCCAACCCCGCAACAATCCGTGCTTACCCGGGGTAAGCCCGGGCCGCGGAGGCCGGGTCCGGCTGCCTTAGAATGTCCAGCACCGCAAGAACGGGCAACGCGGCCCCGTTTCCTGGAGACACTCGATGAGAATTGCGCAGATCGCCCCGCTGACCGAATCGGTCCCGCCCAAGCTCTATGGCGGCACCGAGCGCGCTGTTTCATACATCACCGAAGCGCTGGTCGAACTCGGGCACGACGTCACGCTGTTCGCGAGCGGCGATTCGCTCACGAGCGCGAAGCTCGAGCCCGTGTGGCCGCGCGCGCTGCGGCTAGACCCTGGCATTCGCGACCGCATCGCGCCGCACATGCTCCTCATGGAAATGGTGCGCCGTCAGGCCGACCAGTTCGATGTGTTGCACTTCCATATGGACTACTACTCGTTTTCGGTGTTCAAGCGCCAGGAAACGCCGTTCGTGACGACGCTGCACGGCCGCCTCGACCTGCCCGAACAGCAGCCGGTGTTCGATACGTTCAACACCGCGCCCGTCATTTCGATCTCGAACTCACAGCGTCAGCCGATGCCGCAGGCGCGCTGGCTGCGCACGGTCTACCACGGCCTGCCCGAGACGCTCTATACGCCGCAGCCCGTGGAGCAGCGCTATCTTGCATTTCTCGGCCGCATTTCGCCGGAAAAGCGCGTCGACACGGCAATACGCATTGCCGGGCGTTGTGGGTTGCCCATCCGCATCGCCGCCAAGGTCGACGAAGCGGACCGCGAGTATTTCGAGCGCGACATCAAGCCGCTGCTCGCGCTGCCGCACGTCGAGTACGTGGGCGAGATCAACGACAGCCAGAAGGCCGAATTCCTCTCCGGCGCGCATGCGCTGCTGTTCCCGATCGACTGGCCGGAGCCGTTCGGCCTCGTGATGATCGAGGCGATGGCATGCGGCACGCCCGTGGTCGCGTTCAATCGCGGCGCGGTGCCGGAGGTGGTGGAAGAGGGTGTGACGGGTTTTATCGTCGAGGACGAGATTGGTGCCGTGGCGGCGGTGAACCGCATCTCGCGCGTGACGCGTGCCGGTGTGCGGCGCCGCTTCGAAGAGCGTTTCACCTCGCACCGCATGGCGCAGGAGTACGTGCAGGCGTATGAGGCCGTGATTCGCGCGAACAAGCGCTCGCGCTTCAAGGTGATCGATACGTCCGCGAGTTGAGCCCGCGGACGTAACGGGCGCGCTTGCGCGCGTTTAAAAGTCGAGCTTCGTGATCTTCGTGCCGCCGAGCGAGAGGTCGCCGATCAGCCCGCTGTTGGTGAGCACGAAGACCTGCACGGGCTTGGTGGCCGTGGTGGTGTCGATCGAGCCGTTCGCGCCGACCTTCACGAGCGCGACCGATGCGTCGCCGCCTGCCGACCAGCCGCTCGAATTGCGGAATTTCGCGAGCGCGTCTTCCGTCATGAAGAGATAGACGACCGACTTCGACTGCACGCCGAGCGTTGCGCCGACCGAAGCCGACGACGTGCTGTAGAAGCCAACCGTGCTGCCGCCCACGCGCAGCGCGCCGTCGCCGTGCTCGCCGCCTACGCCAATGCCCGCCTGGATCACGCGCGGAAACACGAGGATGCCGCGAGCTTTGCTGACCAGCTCGCGCGAGCCTGGCACGGTTTGATAGAGACGCGAAAGCGTAGCGTCGACGTCGGAGTTGATTGAGTCGGCGCGCGACGCGTTGGTCGCGGCGTTCGGTGCCTGGCTGCCGGTGGTGGTGCAGCCCGAGAGTGCCGCGGCGCCGACGGCGATAGCGACAGAAGCCTTCAAAATGAAGCGGGATACGGCCATTTTATTCTCCGTTCTGGTTTCCGGGCGCCGTGATGTCACGGCGTCCGTTTGTTATACCTGAACGTCCCGCTCCGCACTTTGAGGCTGCGCAGCACAAACGCTGCGCGGTGGCGCATGCACGAAAGAAGCTAGTGCTCCGGCACCGGTTTGGCCGTGGGCCGCCGCAGGGCGCGCTTCACGCCGCCGATCAGCACGCCGAACGCGAGCAGCACCGCAGCGGGCACGACCCAGTAACCGACGAACGCGTGCCACAAATAGCCCGCGAGCGTGGTGCGTCGTACCGCGTATTCATCGCGCGCTTCCTGCTGGCGCTGCGCGTTCGCCGCGAGCACTGCGGCGGGACAACCGGCCGCACGCGCGGTGTCTGGCGTGCCGTGGCAGCGTAGCGCGGCGCCGGCGTCACGCTCGGCGTCGGTGAAGGTCCAGGTCGTCAGCGCGCGCTGCAAGTCCGCGCGGTTGTACGCCATCTCGTCCTGAACCTCGCGCACCGCGACGATCATCACCGGGACAAGCCAGAAGGTGATCACCATCAGCCAGCGGCGAAACCAGCGGTTCTTGTGTCTCCATGCCATCTGCGCCTCCGTTCGATGCCTTTGGCATCAACGTCAACTCGGCTGCCCGATGGCTAATAGGTGATTTCGCAGGCAGGGGCCGCCGCTCCAGCCATCATAGGAGAAAAACGACCAGGCTGAATGCGCTGGATTACGCAAATCCGCGCGTTTTCAGGTGACTTCGCCTCCTTCCACGATGATTCGCACAACCGAAGACCCGGGCGCGCGCAGATCGAGCGAACGCTGCAGCGCACAAAACCGACGCATAAAAAAACGCGCCGCAGCAAACGCTGCGGCGCGTGGGACCTGCCGTTCAGAAGGGTGCCTGAATTCGGTTCGCTCAGCTCTTTGTCGAAAGGCACGTCTTCATGAAAGCCTTGCGGTCGTCGCCCTTTTTGTCGCCGGCCTGGGCGTTGCACGCCTTCATGCGCTCCTGCTGGGTCATCGTCGGAGCCGGAACACCGGCAGCCGAAAGACACTGCTTCATGAAAGCCTTGCGATCATCGCCTTTCTTGTCGCCGGCCTGGGCGTTGCACGCCTTCATCTTGTTTTGCTGGCTGTTCGCAGCGGGCGCGGCGGGCGCAGCAGGCGCGGCGGTTTGCGCGAACGCCGGCGCGGCCAGCACGCCGCCCAGCACGATTGCAGCAATGACGGATTGCATCTTCATCGTTCACTCCCTTGAGTTTGGTCGTTCTGAGTTACCGTGCGGCCTGGCCGCTTGTGGACGGTGCGTCTTGCGTGCGCCGCCATTATGGCAAAGCCGCCATTAAAACGATGCGGCGATGTGTTCGGTTGACGCGCGCGCTGCTGCACAATGTTCGCTATCGGCCGTCGACTCAGCCAACCTCGTCCGACGCGGCCGCAACAGCACGGAGAACACGCATGCATTACCTCTTGATGTACGAGCTTGCAGACGACTATCTCGAACGCCGCCCCGAACACCGCAGCGCGCATCTGGCGCTCGCTTGGGCCGCCGCCGAACGCGGCGAACTACTGCTCGGGGGAGCCATTGCCGATCCCGTCGACAACGCGCTGCTGCTTTTCCAGGGCGAAAGCCCGGCCGCCGCAGAAGCGTTCGCGCGCGCCGACCCGTATGTGCGCTCAGGGCTAGTGAAGCGGTGGCGCGTGCGGCCCTGGCAAACGGTGGTGGGCGAAGCGGCTTCGAGTCCGGTGCGATAGGGTGCGCCAGGGTGCAATAGGGCGCGGCTGGGTGCGATCGACTGCGAGCACAAACAGCGGGCGAGGTTCAGACTGGCGCTTCGCCGTTTGCGTCCTCAGCGGCCGCTAGCGCCAGCAGGTCGCGTACGGTCTCGTCGCTGACCTGATCGAAGTCGAGGTAGAACTGGCCGACGCTGTAGAACGCCTCGGGCATGCGTGCGCAAACGAATTCGTCCACGGCGCCGCTCAGGCGCTCTTGCGAGCCGGCGGGCGCGACCGGAAGCGCCGCGACAATGCGCGCCGGGCCAAGCGTGGCAAGTGCGAGCGCCGCGGCCTTGAGCGACGCACCTGTGGCCATCCCGTCGTCGACGACAATCGCGACCCGGCCCGCCACGGCAAGCGGCGCACGTTCGCCGCGATAGCGCGCCTCGCGCCGGCCAAGCTCGATACGCGCGAGCGCCATGGCGCTTTGCAACTGCGCTTCGCTCACGCCGGCGCTGCGCACGAGCGAGCTGTCCACGTACTGTGCGCCGTTCGACGACAGCGCGCCCATGGCGAGTTCCGCCTGCCAGGGCAGGCCGAGCTTGCACACGGGCAGAACGTCGAGCGGCACGTGCAGCGCCTTCGCGATTTCATAGCCTACCGGCACGCCGCCGCGCGGGAGCGCGAGCACGATCACGTCGCGTCTGCCCGCGTAGGCCAAGAGCGGACCGGCGAGCAAGCGGCCCGCCTCGCGGCGGTCGGTAAAGGGGCGTTCCATGAGGAGATCCTCCGATTCCGTTGCGGGCAAACCGCCGCACAACGATGCGTTCAGTTTGCCACTCACAGGCGCACGCTGCTCGTAAAGCAACGCCGCGCACGCAGCCAGCACGCCGCACACCGTGCGAGTGGTGCGAGCGGCTCGCGCATGCCACTGCCAGCGCGATCCAAAGCCTGGCGGCATTCATTTGCATACGCGGATTTCTCGTTTGGCGCGCTCGTGCTGCCTCGCTACGATGAAGTCGATCCCGCTACCGACGAGGTCTCGCCATGTCCGAATCCGCCTCCTTCAATCCGCGCGTCGTCGAACCGGTCGTGCCCGATGCGCCTGACGGCCTCGGGCTTGCCGTCGAGCTATGGCTCGCGCGCCCGGTCGACGGCATCGCGGGCCGAGCCGTGCGCATACACCTGCGGCACGGCGCGCGCATGGAGCAGGCCGAGACGCTGCGCGATCTGCTCCATGCGGTCGGCACGGCGATCGTGGTCTCCTGAAGGCCCGGTCATCGCGCTCCTTAATCGAGCGGCGTGGCAAAGAGCGCGTCGAGCAGGTTCGACGAGGACGTGTCGGCGAGGCGCGTGAGCGATTCGACCATGCGCACCTGGCAGTCCACGAGCGGCAGCATGCGAATGCGCCGTGACTCGCCGAATTCCGCATGCGCGATCACGCCCACGCCCACGCCTTGCGCGATGGCCGTCTGCAGCGCCTCGCGCCCATCCACATAGAGCACGGGCTGGACCTGCAAGCCTTTGCGCACGAGTTCGGCTTCGAGCAATTGCTGCGTGACCGAATGCGTTTCGCGAAACACCATGGGTTCGCGCACGAGTTCCTCATAGGTCATGCGGCGCTTCTTCGCGGCGGGGCTCTCCGCGGGCACCACCGCGACCAGCGGTTCCTCGCGCAGCACGCGCGCCTGCAACCGGCTGTGCACCTGGCGCGCGGCCGTGATCGCGGCGTCGGCTTCGCTCGCGAGCACGCGGCGCATGCATTCAGTCGCGTTCGCGATCGAGAGCTTGATCACCACGCCGGGATAGCGCCGCCTGAACGCGCCGATCAACTTGATCGCGAGGTCCGGCGCGTCGGCGGCGAGGGCGAGTTCGCCCGATTCGAGCGCGCCCGCCGCTTCGAGCAGCCGCCGCGCGTCGCGCTCGCAGCCCACCATCTGACGCGTCACCGCGAATAGCCGCCGCCCGAGTTCCGTGAGTTCCACGCCGCGCGGCCCGCGCTCGAAGAGTTTGACCCCGAAATCCTGTTCGAGCCGCTTCACGTGGTCCGACACGGCCGGCTGCGTGAGCGAGAGCGCCTGCGCGGCGCGTGAGAACCCGCCGTGTTCGGCGACCGCGTGAAAAGCACGCAACTGCGCGTATTGCATGTCGAAGCGCTCCGGTAACAGGGGAAACGGCAAGGGATAAGTCAGGCTTATATCGACATCGATTATATCGATTTTACCGATGGAGGGCGCTGCGCTAACGTGTCGCCATTGACAGCCCTGACGCCCACCGGAGCCCGCATGACCACCCCCGCCGAGCCGTATCTCCTGACCCCCGGACCGCTCACCACCGCGGCCTCGACCAAGGCCGCGATGCAGCGCGACTGGGGCTCGTGGGACGCCGACTTCCGCGCCATGACCGCGCAGTTGCGCGCCGCGCTGCTCCAGATCGCGGGCGACGAGCGTGGTGACTATGACTGCGTGCCGTTGCAGGGCAGTGGCAGCTATTGTGTCGAGGCGATGCTCGGCAGCTTCGTGCCGCGCGATGGCCACGCGCTCGTGCTCGCCAACGGCGCGTATGGCAAGCGCATTGCCACGACGCTGCGCTACCTGGGCCGCCAGCACACCGTGCACGATACCGGCGACTACCTGCCGCCTCGCGCCGCGGACGTCGAGCGCCTGCTGGTCGCGAACCCGGACATCACGCATGTCGTCGTCGTGCACTGCGAGACCAGCTCCGGCATTCTGAACCCGATCGAGGAGATCGCGGCCGTGACGGCGCGCCAGGGGCGGCGCCTCCTGATCGACTCGATGAGCGCGTTCGGTGCCGTTCCGCTCGACGTGCGCGCGCTGCCTTGCGACGCGTTCGTTTCGTCGGCGAACAAGTGCATCGAGGGCGTGCCGGGCTTCGGCTTCGTGATCGCGAAAAAAGAAGTCCTGAGCCGCGCAAAGGGCGTGAGCCACTCGCTCGCGCTGGACATCTACGACCAGTGGGATGTCATGAACCGCACCGGCCAGTGGCGCTTCACGCCGCCCACGCATGCCGTGGCCGCGTTCATCGAGGCGCTGCGGCTGCACGCGCTCGAAGGCGGTCAGCCTGGGCGACTTGCACGCTATGCGCACAACCGCGACGTGCTCGTCGAGGGCATGCGCGAGCTCGGTTTCGAGCCGCTGCTGACCGAATCCTGGCGCTCGCCCATCATCGTCACGTTCTTTTCGCCGGCCGATCCCGCATTCGACTTCACGCGCTTTTACGAGCTCATGAAGGCACAGGGTTTCATCATCTATCCGGGCAAGCTGACCAGTGTGGAGAGTTTTCGCATCGGCTGCATCGGTGCGCTCGACGAAACCGTCATGCGCCGCGTCGTGGCCGCATGCGGCGAAGCGCTGCGCGCGCTCGGCGTGGCGAGTGCCGCGCCCGCGCCAGTCGATCTCGGCGCACGCGAAGCGCTCGCCGCTTGATGCGCGCCTATTGTTAAGAGTACAGACCACCGATTATTTGGCAGGACGCATGCAATGAAACACGTCAAGGCAGTGATCTTCGACTGGGCGGGCACCGTGGTCGACTACGGCTCGCGCGCGCCAATGGGCGCCTTCGTCGAGACCTTCGAGCAATTCGGCGTGCCGGTCACGATCGACGAGGCGCGCGGGCCGATGGGCATGGCCAAGCGTCCGCACATCGCGGCGCTGATGGCGCTGCCGCGCGTCGCGGCGGCATGGGAAGCGCGCTACGGCCACGCGCCGGGCGAGGCCGATATCGACGCCGTGTACGACGTCTTCGTGCCGAAGAACGTTGCCGTGGCCGCGCAGTACAGCGACGTCATTCCAGGCGTGGCGGCCGTGACCGCCGCGCTGCGCGCCGATGGCGTGCGCATCGGCTCGACCACCGGCTACACGCGGGAGATCATCGACCAGATCGTGCCGGGCGCGAAGGCACAGGGCTTCGAGCCGGACAGCATCGTCTGCACCGGCGACACGCCCGAGGGCCGGCCATCGCCCTACATGATCTACCGCACGCTGCCGCAACTCGGCGTGTGGCTCGCTCGCGATGCGATCAAGGTGGACGACACCGAAGTCGGCATCGAAGAGGGCATCAACGGCGGCACGTGGGCGGTCGGGGTCGCCGTGAGCGGCAACGCCTTCGGCCTGACCGAGGAAGAAGTCCACGCGCTCGCCCCCGATGAATTCGCACGCCGGCGCGCCGCGGCCGTAGAGCGTCTGCGCGCGGCGGGCGCGCACTATGTGATCGACAGCGTCGCCGACCTGCTGCCCGTGGTGAACGAGATCGAATCGCGGCTTGCCCGCGGCGAGCGGCCGTAAGCTGTATCTCGCGCGGCTTTTGCAGGCGACCCCGTCGCCTGCGCTAACATGGGCGCCCCTGTCATTGGCCGCCGCCCATGAAGACGTTTCTACTTTTTGTCGTGACCGCGCTCGCCGAGATCGTCGGCTGCTATCTGCCTTACCGGTGGCTGCGCGAAGGCGCGAGCGCGTGGCTTCTGTTGCCGGCCGCTGTTTCGCTTGCGCTTTTCGCCTGGCTGCTCACGCTGCATCCCACGGCCGCCGGGCGCACCTATGCGGCCTATGGCGGCGTTTATGTGTGCGTGGCGATTCTCTGGCTCTGGGCCGTCGAGGCGATCCGGCCAAGCCCCTGGGACTGGGCCGGCATCGGCTTCACGCTGGCCGGCATGGCGCTCATCATGTTCCAGCCGCGTTGAACGGCGCGAACCTCAACCGACGGTATTGACCTGCGGAAACTTGTCGCGAAAGGCCTGCGGCATCGGTACGACCTTTTTCGCTTCGTAATCGAAGAATACGAAGCCGGATTTCGCCATGGCGATGAGCGCGCCGTCGGCGGGCCGCGTAATGCGAAAGATGATGTCGCCGCCGTACTTGTTGAAATCCATGATGCCCACTTCGAAGCAGAGCGCGTCGCGCGCGTAGGCTTCGGCGCGATAGGTCGTGGCCAGATCGGTCACGATGATGCTCGTGTGCGCGTCCTTCATGCCCTCGATGCCCGCGTCGAACAGAAAACGCGCGCGCGCCTCGGAAATCATCGAGATCATCGAATCGTTCGCGAGGTGATTGGCCGAATTGATGTCGGTAACGCGCACTGTGAGGTGCGTCGAGTAATAGAACTGGTCTTCGGGAAAGTGGAGCTCGATGCGGGCCATGATGCGATGCGAAAAATTGGGGACGGGCGACGCCAGCGGGCTTGTAGGGCATGGGCGCCGGGGCGCGTTGGCAGGCGCGATTGTAACGGCTGACGCGTCGCCCCCGGCGCCAGCCCGGCGCTAGAATGCGTGAGCCTTTCGCCCGAGACTACCTTGCGCGCTCGCCATATTCATCGATTCCCGCCATGACCGACATAGCTGGCCCCGCATCCCGCACCGCCGCCGATACGCCCCCCGCGCCGAACGAGTTGCCCACACTAAACGGCCGCACGGTCGCGCTGCATCCGCTCTGCGCGCAAGACGCGCCACGCCTCGTCGCCGCGGCGGCGGACGGCGAACTCTGGAACCTCAAGGTGACGGTGGTGCCTGGTGCCACTACCGTCGATGCCTGGATTGCCCGGGCGCTCGATGGCGTGCGTGCCGGCACCGTCATTGCGTTCACGATCCGGCTGCGCGCCAGTGATCGCGTGGTGGGGAGCACGCGTTTCTGGAAGGTCGACCGTGAGAACCGCAAGCTGGAAATCGGCTCGACGTGGCTCGCTGCCTCGGCGCAGCGCACTGTCGTGAATACCGAGGCGAAGTTTCTGATGCTCAGCTACGCCTTCGAAACGCTCGGCTTCGTGCGTGTGCAGTTCACGACCGACGTGCTCAACGCGAAGTCGCGTGCCGCAATCCTGCGCCTGGGTGCGAAAGAAGAGGGCGTGGTGCGCCGTGAACGCATCATGCCGGATGGCCGCAAGCGCGATTCCGTGCGCTTTAGCATCATCGAGGACGAGTGGCCCGAGGTGAAGGCTGGCTTGTTGCGGCGGTTACAAGCCGCCGGCTGAGCCTTGCCGCGTCGGCGCAGCCGCTCGGGTGGCGCTTCAGTCGGCGGATCGCCTTCGGGTACCGGCGGCGGCTCGGGGTCCGAAACCGGAGGGGGCGGTGGGCGACGCGGATTATCGGGCTCCTCTGTCGGCAGATGGGCCTCGGGACCACGCAAAAAGCGAGCGGCAAGAAGGAAGTTCGAACGCATAGACCTCTCCGCGTTACAGGATGCGTGTGCGTGTGCGTGATGCGCTGCGGCATCGCGAATGCGCGAATCCACGCAAATCCATTTGCCCGGCGAAGCGCAAGCGCCGTGCCGCACAACACGCTCCTGGAACGCACGTTGCTGCGATTCGCGCACGGACCTTTGCAGTCATCTGTGAGTGGCGCGCGGCTATCCGCGCGGGCAGCAGTGGGACATCCGCCGCGCCGCGCTGGTCCCGGCGCGATTGCGCGCCGTGTAGGCGCAACCGTATTCCGTAAGCGACTCCTCATGGCGAACGTGGGCCCCCGGGTACAGCGCTTGCATTGGCGCGGTATTCATCGTCCATTTGCACAAGGGAGGGGGATACCATGACGACACAATCGAATCGCCCGCTGAAGTCGCGTGACCGGGCATCCCGGCACACATCGGCATGCGTCGTCGCGCTTGCGTGCGCGCTTGGGTGCACGTTGGGCGCGCCTTCTGCCGCGCTCGCGCAGGGCGCACCGCAATCGATCGCCGTGCAGCGCATGGCCACGGTGCAGTCGGGCACCGGCTTTCGCGCGTCGAAGCTCGTAGGCTCCGATGTCTACGACAATAGCGGCGGCAAGATCGGCGCAATCGACGACATCGTGCTCGAATCGCCTGACGAAGGCGCCTTCGCCATTCTCTCCGTGGGCGGCTTCCTCGGCATGGGCAAGCATCTCGTGGCCGTACCGTTCAACGATCTGCGCATCGACAGGAAACAGATCGTACTGCAGACCGATAAGGCGCAGCTAAAGGCCATGCCCGAGTTCAACTACGCGCACGATTGACGCGCGCGCGGGCGCGCTTGCTGGAGGTCAAGCCGGCCAGCGCCTTAGTCCAAAGTCCTATTGCGCGCGCCACGTCCACACACCATAGTGGAAGGATGCCTCGTGGGAGGCGTCCGAAGCGGGGAGCAATTCAATGGCGAAGAAAGAGGAAGTCAAGGCCGCGAGCGCAACGCAGCCGGCGGAAAAACTCAGCGAAAAAGCCTATCAAAAGGAGCTCGAGCACTTGCATGGCGAACTCGTTCGCTTGCAGGAGTGGGTGGTCCAGAAGCGCCTGCGGGTATGCATCCTGTTCGAAGGGCGCGACGGCGCAGGCAAGGGCGGCACGATCAAGGCGCTCACCGAACGGGTGAGCCCGCGCGTGTTTCGCGTATTCGCGCTGCCCGCGCCCACGGAGCGCGAAAAGTCGCAAATGTACTTTCAGCGCTACCTGCCGCTGTTGCCCGCTGCCGGTGAAATCGTGGTGTTCGACCGCAGCTGGTACAACCGTGCGGGCGTTGAGCGCGTGATGGGCTTTTGCACGCCGGAACAGGCGACGGAATTCCTGCGCGGCGTGCCGCTCATCGAGCGCGCCATCATCGACTCGGGCACGATCCTCATCAAGTTCTGGCTCGAAGTGAGCCAGAAAGAACAGACGCGGCGCCTCGAAGGGCGTATCAACGACCCACGCAAGATCTGGAAGCTTTCGCCGATGGACCTGCTGTCGTATAGCCGCTGGTACGACTATTCACGCGCGCGCGACGAAATGTTCGACATGACCGATACGCCGGAGTCCCCATGGTTCGTTGTCCGATCCGATGACAAGAAACGCGCGCGCCTGAACGTCATCAATCATATTCTGAACACCATTGCGTACAAGGCGCTGCCGCGCGAGAAGGTCACGCTGCCCGATCGCCAGAAGCCACATGGTTACCGCGACCCGGACTACCCCTACCGGTACGTGCAGGAGAAGTACTGAGCGGCGCGCGCGATCCGGCGCGGCTTCTCGTCGCGGCGGATCAAACCACACTATCATCACGATTGAACGCTCACGAGGGGTAGACCATGGCCGAACTGCTGCTGGGAAATATCGACGAACACGTCACGGACGCCGAAATCAACGAGTTTCTGGAGCGCTACGGTTTTCCGCCGTACGACGCAATTCAGCGCATCGAGGGGGCGGGGCGTCCCGGCGCCTTGCTCACCTTCCACGCGGCGAGCGAAGAGGGGCTGCGCAGGTTGCAGGGCCGCATTAACAACCTGTTCTGGCGCGATCACACCATCAGCGCTCAGGTCATGCCGCCGGCGCGCGAGGAGTAGGCGGGCGCCAACACACAACAGGGCGCGTACCACGGCTTTGTCAGCTGCGGTGCGCGCCCTGCGTTTTCAGGCGCCGTTTCAGGGCGCTCGAACTCGGACCGAAGTCAGGCCTGATCTCAGGCCGGCGTCAATAAAAGATCAACCCCGGCTTCTCCGTGCTCACGCGCGTGCCCGCCTTGCCTTGGGTAATCGCCACGATATCGGGCAGCGCGCCAATCACTGCATCCTTGCCGGTGTTACGCGCGAACTCGGCTGCCGCCATGACCTTCGGTCCCATCGACCCGGCCGCAAAGCCAAGCTTCTCCAGTTCGTCGGGATGCGCGCTTGCAATCGCCTTTTGCGACGGCTTGCTCCAGTCGACGTAAGCGGCGTCCACGTCGGTGGCGATGATGAGCATGTCTGCTTCCAGCTCCTGCGCGAGCAGGGCGGAGCACAGATCCTTGTCGATCACGGCCTCCACGCCGCCCAGCTTGTGGCCTTCGCCGTAAAGCGTCGGAATGCCGCCGCCGCCCGCGCAGATCACGATCGTGCCGCGCTCCAGCAGCCATTTCACAGGGCGGATCTCGAAGATGTGCTTCGGCCGCGGGCTCGCCACGACACGGCGGAACTTGTCGCCGTCCGGCGCGATGGCCCAGCCACGTTCGGCGGCAAGCTGCTCCGCCTGTTCCTTCGTGTAGACCGGGCCGATCGGTTTGCTCGGATGCTGGAACGCCGGATCGTTCGCGTCCACTTCGACCTGGGTGAGAATGGTCGCGAAGGGCACCTCGTACGGCAGGAGATTGCCGAGTTCCTGCTCGATCATGTAGCCGATCATGCCTTCGGTCTGCGCGCCGAGCACGTCGAGCGGGTAGCTGGGCACGTCCTTGTAGGCTTCGCCTTGCAACGCGAGCAGGCCGACCTGCGGCCCGTTGCCGTGCGCGATCACCAGTTCGTTACCCTGTGCGATCTGCGAGATCTGGGTGGCCGCGAGGCGCACGTTTTCGCGCTGGTTCTCCGCCGTCATCGGCTCGCCGCGACGCAGCAGCGCGTTGCCGCCGAGCGCAATCACGATTCGCATGTCTGACTCCCAAGGTTAGGCGTATCGGTGAAGTGGGGCGCGCGCACTGCACACGCGCCCCGTCGAGCGGCGTAGCTCAAATGTCGGCGAGCGTCGACACGAGAATCGCCTTGATCGTGTGCATGCGGTTTTCCGCCTGCTCGAAGGCCAGATTCAGCGGCGACTCGAACACTTCCTCCGTGACCTCGACGCCGCCCTTGAGCTCGGGATACTTGTCGGCGATCTGCTTGCCGATCACGGTCTCGCTGTTGTGGAAGGCGGGCAGGCAGTGCATGAAGCGCGTATGCGGCGTGCCGCTCGCTTTCATGAGCGCCATGTTCACCTGGTACGGCAGCAGCGCCTTGATGCGCTCGCCCCAGGCTTCCATGGGCTCGCCCATCGAGACCCACACGTCGGTGTGGATGAAATCGACGTCCTTGACGGCGGCCTTGGGGTCCTCGGTGAGCAGGATGCGCGCGCCGCTTTCCTCGGCGAACTTCTTACAGTCCGCCACGAGATCGTCATGCGGCCAGAGCGACTTCGGCGCGGCAATGCGCACGTCCATGCCGAGCTTCGCGCCGACGAGCAGCAGCGAGTTGCCCATGTTGTTGCGCGCGTCGCCGAGATACGCGTAGCTGATTTGCGTGAGCGGCTTGTCGGAATGCTCGCGCATGGTGAGCACGTCGGCGAGCATTTGCGTGGGGTGGTATTCGTCGGTCAGGCCGTTGAACACGGGCACGCCCGCGAACTTCGCCAGTTCCTCGACGATGTCCTGTTTGAAGCCGCGATACTCGATCGCATCGTACATGCGGCCCAGCACACGTGCCGTATCCTTCATGCTCTCCTTGTGGCCGATCTGCGAGGAGGTTGGATCGATGTAGGTGACGTTCGCGCCCTGATCGTAGGCCGCGACTTCGAACGCGCAGCGCGTGCGCGTGGAAGTCTTCTCGAAGATCAGCGCAATATTGACGCCCTTGAGGTGTTGCTGCTCGGTCCCCGTGTACTTGGCGCGCTTGAGGTCGCGCGAGAGGTCGAGCAGATAACGCAGCTCGCGGGTGCTGTGATGCATCAGACTAAGCAGGCTGCGGTTGCGCAGATTGAAAGCCATGTCGTTTCTCCGTTGCGAATGCAGTGGGTTGCGGTTTGGTGCGGCGCTCAGAGATCGATGGCGTCGCGCACGATCGGGCACGTCATGCAGTGGCCGCCGCCGCGCCCGCGGCCCAGTTCGCTCGCCGTGATCGTGATGACCTCCACGCCGGCCTTGCGCAGCAGCGTATTCGTATAGGTGTTGCGGTCGTAGCCAATCACGACGCCGGGTTCGAGGCACACCACGTTGTTGCCGTCGTCCCATTGCTCGCGCTCGGCCGCGAACGCGTTGCCGCCCGTCTCGACGATGCGCAGGGCCTTCAGGCCCATCGCTTCGGCCACCACGTCCACGAAGGGCTTTTCCTCACGGCGCAGGTCGAGCTTCGAGGGGCTCTTGTCGTCGGGGCGAACCGAGAACGGCACGATCTCGTTGACGACTTCCGGGAAGATCGTCACGAGGTCGCGGTCGCAGAAGCTGAATACCGTATCGAGGTGCATGGCTGCGCGCGACTTGGGCAGGCCCGCCACGACGACGCGCTTTGCGCCGCCTTTGGCGAAAAGGTTCTGCGCCAGACGCCCGATGGCCTGGCGGCTCGTACGCTCGCCCATGCCGACCAGCACGACGCCGTTGCCAATCGGCATCACGTCGCCGCCCTCCAGCGTGGCCGCGCCATGGTCCTCGTCGGGGTCGCCGTACCAGACCTCGAAGTCCTTGCCGGCGAAC
Organism: Paraburkholderia sp. J8-2; assembly: GCF_905220195.1. Classification (NCBI taxonomy): domain Bacteria; kingdom Pseudomonadati; phylum Pseudomonadota; class Betaproteobacteria; order Burkholderiales; family Burkholderiaceae; genus Paraburkholderia; species Paraburkholderia sp. J8-2. Next base: position 24,582 of record NZ_CAJMZA010000021.1, on the reverse strand, counting down.
TGCGGGTGATAGCGGTAGATCGCCGTGGTGAGCAGCGTCTCCTGCCGCCGCGCCGGCCAGTACATCGGGTTCAGCGATACGCCGCCGTAGATCCAGCATGTCGTGTCGCGCGTGAAAAGCGTGTTGGGCAGCGGTGGCAGCACGAAGCTCGAATAGCCGAGGTAGCTGCGGAACTCCTTCAGGATCTTGCTTTGGTCGCTGTCCGGAATATCCTCGGCCACCACGCCGCCAATCAGAAATTCCGCGGTGCGGCGCGGCTCCAGCCCTTCGAGCCAGCTGCGCACCTCGCCGGCCAGCGAAACGCCCACGGTTTCCGGGCGAATCTTGCGATCGAGGATGTACTTGAGCGCTTCCGGGTTCTGAATCGCTTCGGTCAGCAGATTGTGCATCTCGAGGACTTCCACGCCGCGTTCGCGCATCTTCGTCACGAAGTCGAAGTGGTCGCGCTTCGCCTGGCTGACCCAGATGACGTCGTCGAATAGCAGTTCGTCGCAGTTGCTGGGCGTGAGGCGTTGATGCGCGAGTCCGGGTGAGCACACCATGACCTTGCGCAGCTTGCCCGCCTCGGAATTGACGCCAAAGGCGACAGTGTCCGTACTCATCATGAGACTCCTCGAATCAGAGGGTGAGAAAGCCCTTGTACAGGCCGAAAGCCGCCACCAATGCGCCAATCAGCACAGCGGCGAAAACGAACCTCTCGATGTTCGTGAACACGGGCTGGCCGACTTCGCGTTTTGCGCGCGCGAACAGCACGATGCCTGGCGCGTAGAGCAACGCGGAGAGCAGCACGTATTTGAGACCGCCGGCGTAAATGAGCCAGATCGCGTAGATCACGGCAACGCCCGCGATGACGAGGTCCTTGCTGCGCTCGCCGCTGTCGGTTTCGTACGTTTCGCCGCGCAGCGCGAGCAGGAATGCGTAGGCCGCCGACCAGAAGTAGGGCAGCAGGATCATCGAGGTCGCGAGATAGATGAGCGAGAGATACGTGCCCTTCGAGAACAGCGTGATGACGAGGAAGATCTGCACCATGCCGTTCGTGAGCCACAGCGCGTTGGCCGGCACGTGCTTCGCATTTTCCTTGCGCAGGAAGTTTGGCATCGTGTGGTCGCGCGCGGCCGAGAAGATGATTTCGGCGCACAGCAGCACCCACGAGAGCAGCGCGCCCGCGAGCGACACGACCAGCCCCACGCTGATCAGAATCGCGCCCCAGTGGCCGACCACGTTTTCGAGCACGCCTGCCATCGAAGGATTCTGCAGGGCGGCGAGTTTGGGCTGCGTGAGCACACCGAGCGACAGCACGTTCACGAGCACGAGCAGAAGCAGCACGCCAACAAAACCGATGACCGTGGCCTTGCCGACATCGCTGCGCTTCTCCGCACGCGCGGAGAAGATGCTCGCGCCTTCAATGCCGATAAACACCCACACGGTCACGAGCATCATGTTGCGGACCTGGTTCGTCACGCTGCCGAGCTTGGGATTCATTTGTCCCCAGAAGTCGGCCGTGAAGATGCTGGAGCGGAAGGCAAACGCACAGAGAATAATGAAGAGGCACAGCGGCACCAGCTTCGCGACCGTGGTGATCTGGTTGACGATCGCGGCTTCCTTGATGCCGCGCAGCACGAGAAAGTGCAGCGCCCAGAGCAGCACCGAGGCGCAGATGATGGAGATCGGCGTATTGCCCTCGCCGAAGACCGGGAAGAAGTAGCCGAGCGTACTGAACAGGAGAACGAAGTAGCCGACGTTGCCGAGCCACGCGCTGATCCAGTAGCCCCACGCCGAGCCAAAGCCCATGTAGTCGCCGAAGCCGGCTTTCGCGAAGGCGTACACCCCGCCGTCGAGTTCGGGCTTGCGCACGGCCAGTGACTGGAACACGAACGCGAGCATGAGCATGCCGACCGCGGTGATCGCCCAGCCGATCAGCACCGCTCCGGCGTCGGCGCTGGCCGCCATGTTTTGCGGCAGCGAAAAGATACCGCCGCCCACCATCGAGCCCACGACGAGGGCGGTGAGCGCGCCGAGGCGCAGCCTGTTGGCGGCGGCTGGCGCGGCGGCGCTATCGGGTTTTGCGGCGGGGCGAGGCGTAGACGTCGATTCGGACATGCGCGGTCTCCTGTACGAGCCGGCAGGGCCGCAGATCTCGCGCTGCGCGCCAACCCGTCAACTTGCTTTGTGCCTGCGTCTGCAGCGCGCGTCGCATGCCGCGAGAGCGCAACCCGCGCCGCTACGCGCTCAATCTGATAGTGGGCGCGCGATCTGACAATAAGACCTTGGTCCGATAGGGAGAGGAGAATTGGCGGGAATTAGCGAAATTAAAGGCATTAGCGCATTGCATTTTTATGACAGCTCATATGCCAATTGCGTACGGGTTAAGTCATAAGCATGATCTCCCCGCAGAACAGGTGTTGTGCGCGGTGAGGAGAATCCGAGATTTGGTTGATTTGTGCGGTACAACACAGCATACGAATTGGAATATTCGTTGATTGAGTCCGGCAATAAAATGGTGGTCACGCGAGCGTATTCAATCCAGGCTTTTATTCGAAATATTAAAAATGAATACGGATTGACAATGCAATGACGCGTGACGTTAGCGGACATCGCTGTGAGTGAATGTAAGCGAGCCTCTTCCACTGGTTTCCCTGAATTGTTCGAGGCGCACTGGCTCCGGCACCATTAGGTCAGACAAACCCGCAAGCGCCCGCGCAACGAGATGAACGAAACGCTCACCGCATCCCCTCCGGCCTGGACTCCGACGCCGCAGCAGGTCGAATCGGCCCGCATCACCCAGTTCACGAAGTGGCTCGGCGATACGCGCGGTCTGACGTTCGACGACTACGACGCGCTATGGCGCTGGTCGGTCGAGGACGTCGACGCGTTCTGGTGCGCGCTCTGGGACTGGGCGCAGATTCCCTCGCGCGAGCCGCGCGGCGTGGCGCTAGCCGACGCCGCGATGCCCGGCGCGCGCTGGTTTCCCGGCGTCGAGTTGAACTACGTCGAACGGGCTTTCCAGCTTGCGAGCGAGGCACGACCCGCGATCGTGTCGCGCAGCGAGAGCGGCCCGACGGCCGGGCGCACGCGCGAATTGAGCTGGGCGGAGCTGCGCCGCCAGGTGGCGGCTTGCGCGGCCACGCTGCGGCGTATGGGCGTGACCCGCGGCGACCGCGTGGCGGCTTTCATGCCGAACACGCCAGAGACCGTCGTGGCATTTCTTGCCACGGCGAGCGTGGGGGCGATCTGGTCGGTGTGCTCGCCCGACATGGGCCCGCTCGCGGTCCTCGACCGCTTCCGGCAGATCGAGCCCAAGGTGCTGTTCGCCGTGGACGGCTATCGCTACGGCGGCAAGCCGCACGACCGGCGCGAACTGATCCACCATTTGCTGCGCGAGTTGTCGAGCGTGGCGCACCTCGTGTTCGTCCCGCAGCTCGATCCCGACGCCAACGTGAAGGAGTACCCGCAAGCGACGGCGTGGCGCGACGCAGTCGCGGGAAACGTCCCGCTGCAAATCGAGAGTGTGCCGTTCGACCATCCACTGTGGATCGTTTATTCATCGGGCACGACGGGCATGCCCAAGGCCATCGTGCATTCGCACGGCGGCATCGTGGTGGAGCACGTGAAGCTCACTGCGCTGCACCTCGACTTGAGCCCCGGCGACCGTTTTCACTGGTACGCCAGCACGAACTGGATCATGTGGAACTGCCAGGTGGGCGGCCTGCTCGCGGGGGCGACGCTCTGTCTCTACGACGGCAACCCCACGTACCCTGACGCGCAGGCGCTGTGGCGCTTCGTGGGCGAGACGGGCGTCACGTTCTTCGGCGCCGGGGCGGCGTATTTCCAGGGATGCCTGAAGTCCGGTGTCGAGCCGCGCGCGGCGGCGGATCTCTCGCGCCTGCGCGCGGTCGGCTCAACCGGCTCGCCGCTGCCCCCCGAAGCGTACGCGTGGATACTCGAACACGTGGGCCCGGTGTGGATCGACGCGATTTCGGGCGGCACCGATTTCGCGGGCTGCTTCCTCGCAGGCGTGCCGACCTTGCCGGTTTATCTCGGCGAAATGCAGTGCCGATGCCTTGGCGCGCGAGTCGAGGCGTTCGATGAGGCCGGGCACGCGCGCATCGACGAAGTCGGCGAACTCGTGTGCACCGCGCCCATGCCTTCGATGCCGCTCTACTTCTGGCGCGACGAAGCGAACCGCCGCTACCGCGAGAGCTACTTCGACATGTTTCCTGGCATCTGGCGCCACGGCGACTGGCTGCGCATCACCCCCCGGGGCGGCGCGGTCATCTATGGTCGCTCGGACGCCACCATCAACCGTCACGGCATTCGCATGGGCACGAGCGAGCTGTATCGCGCGGTGGAGTCGGTACCCGAGGTGCTGGACAGCCTCGTGGTCGATCTGGAGTACCTGGGGCGCGCCTCGTCAATGCCGCTCTTCGTGGTGTTGCGCCCCGGTGTCGAGCTGACCGACGCGCTCGCGCAGCGCATTCGCGCGCGCGTGCGCGAGGCGCTCTCGGCGCGCCACGTGCCCGACGAGATCCATCAGGTAGCGGCCGTTCCGCGCACGCTCTCGGGCAAGAAGATGGAGGTGCCGATCAAGCGGCTTCTGCTCGGGCAGCCGCTCGAGAAGGTGGCCAATCCGGACACCATGGCCAACCCGGAGAGTCTCGCGTGGTTTGCTGAATTTGCGCAGGCGAGGGGCGAAGCGCACTAAGCGGCCCGCGACAGCGCAAGACTTCGGGGCGCGGCAGCGCCGTTTCGGCCGCGCCGATTTAGAATGGCGCGCGCGGGCTGACGCCTAAGTCGGTCCGTTTCCACGGCCTTCCATTGTCAACGCATGCCATCGCCTAGCGCCACCGTTCCCATCTCGCTCGTCAACGGCTTTCTCGCCGGCGCCGGTGCCGAGCCCGCTGTGATCCGCCGCTATCTGAACGAGGCGGGCATCGCGCTGGAACTGCTCGCCAAGCCGGGCGGCCGGGTGACGGAAGAGCAGTTCTCCACGCTCTACCAGACGCTCGCCATCGAACTCGACGACGAGATGCCCGGCATCTTCAGCCGGCCGCTGCGCAGCGGCACGCTCAAGTTTCTCTGCCTGAGCCTGCTCGATGCGCGCAACCTCGAAACGGCGCTGCATCGCTTCGACCAGTTCTTCCACATCGTGCTCGACGATTTCCGGCTCGAATCGCGCCGCCAGGGGCTCGTGGCCCAGGTGGCATTACGCGCCAATGCCGCGTATGGCGCGATCGGGCCGCTCGGGCAGGAACTGACGCTCAAGCTCGCACACGGCGTGTGTTCCTGGCTGATCGGCCAGCGCATTCCGCTTCTGCAGGTCGATTTCGCCTGTGCGCAGCCGCCGCACGCGCTCGATCACCGCTACTTCTTCCATGGGCCCGTGCGCTTTGGCAGCGAGGCCACGCTGATGCGCTTTAGCGCGGCCTATCTCGACATGCCGATCCGGCAGAGCAAGCGCAACCTGCGCGCGTTTCTCGCGCGCTCGCCCGGCGACTGGATCTTCGAAACGTTCAGCGAGCAGCTCGTGAGCCACAACGTGCGCCAGTACCTTGCCGCGCAGCTGCCCGACCTGCCGACCATCGAAGCGGCGGCCGACAGCCTGCACTGCTCGGTCCGTACGCTCTGCCGCCGCCTCGCCGCGGAGGAGACCACGTTCCAGGCGCTCAAGGACGAACTGCGCCGCGACGTGGCGATCCAGCGCCTCACCGACACCCAGGACACGATCGCGGCCATCGGCGGCGATCTCGGTTTCGACGACCCCAGCGCCTTCCATCGCGCCTTTCGCCACTGGACCGGCAGCACGCCCGGCACGTATCGCCGCCGCGGCTGAGCGCCGCCCGCCACAAAGCGCGCACGCCCACCCATGATGGGTGGGCACAGCGGCCAATAGCGTGGCCAGAATTGTCACCATGTGGTCCGGTTTGGACAGTGGTATGGCGACCGATTGCCGCTACGATCCGTCCTGTACTGCCGCAACGTGGCCACCCAGACATCCCTGGCCCGGCGGCGCATCCATTTTGACCCCTGAGTGACTGGAAGGACCGATCATGAGCTATAACGCCCCCGTCAAGGACATGCTGTTCGTGCTGAAAGAGCTGGCCGGCATCGACGCCGTCGCAACCCTGCCGGGTTTCGAGGACGCTGGTTTCGACACCGCACAGGCCGTGCTGGACGAGTGCGCGAAGCTCTCCGGCGAAGTCATCGCGCCGCTGAACGTGGAAGGCGACCGCACGCCGAGCAGCTGGCGCGACGGCGAGGTCACGGCAACGCCGGGCTTCGCGCTCGCGTTCCGCCAGTATGTCGAGGGCGGCTGGCAGGGTCTGCAGCATCCGTCCGAGTTCGGTGGCCAGGCGCTGCCCAAGCTGATCGCCACGCCTTGCATCGAAATGCTCAACGCGGCGAACCTCTCGTTCGCGCTGTGCCCGCTGTTGACCGACGGCGCCATCGAGGCGCTGCTCACCGCGGGCAGCGAGGAACTGAAGGCGCGCTACGTGCCGAAGCTCATCTCGGGTGACTGGACCGGCACGATGAACCTCACCGAGCCGCAGGCCGGCTCCGACCTCGCACTCGTGCGCTCGCGCGCCGAACCGCAGGGCGACGGCACGTACAAGGTCTTCGGCACGAAGATCTTCATCACGTGGGGCGAGCACGACATGGCGGAGAACATCGTTCACCTCGTGCTGGCGCGCACGCCCAACGCGCCCGAAGGCGTGAAAGGCATCTCGCTCTTCGTCGTGCCGAAGTTCCTCGTGAACGACGACGGCTCGCTCGGCGCGCGCAACGACGTGCATTGCGTGTCGATCGAACACAAGCTCGGTATCAAGGCAAGCCCGACGGCCGTGCTGCAATACGGCGACCATGGCGGCGCGATCGGCTATCTCGTGGGCGAGGAGAATCGCGGCCTCGAATACATGTTCATCATGATGAACGCGGCGCGCTTTGGCGTGGGCATGCAGGGCGTGGGCGTCGCGGAAAGCGCGTACCAGAAGGCCGTGGCGTACGCGAAGGAGCGTGTGCAGAGCCGCCCCGTCGACGGCTCGCTCAAGCAGTCGGCGACCATCATTCATCATCCGGACGTGCGCCGCATGCTCGGCTCGATGCGCGCGATGACCGAAGGCGCCCGTGCGCTCGCTTATGTCGCCGCGGCCTATAGCGACAACGCGCACTACCACGCCGACCCTGAAGTGCGCGCCCGCAATCTCGCGATCTACGAATACCTCGTGCCGATCGTGAAGGGCTGGAGCACGGAAATGGTCAACGAGGTGACGAGCCTCGGCGTCCAGGTGCATGGCGGCATGGGCTTCATCGAGGAAACGGGCGCCGCGCAGTACTACCGCGACGCGCGCATTCTCGCGATCTACGAAGGCACCACGGCGATTCAGGCGAACGACCTGGTCGGCCGCAAGACGGTGCGCGACGGCGGCGCGGTGGCGAAGGCGTTGCTTGGCGAGATCGCACGCACTGCCGAAGAACTCGGGCAGGCCGGCGGCGCGGCAGCGGCATCGATGCGCGAGCAGCTGGAAAAGGGCGCGCGTTCGCTGGCGAACGTCGTCGACTACGTGGTTGCGAACGTCAAGAGCGACCCGAACGCGGTGTTCGCTGGCAGCGTGCCGTATCTGAAGCTTGCGGGCATCGTGCTGTGCGGCTGGCAAATGGCGCGCGCGCTGCTCGTGTCGCAACGCGAACTCGCGAACGACGCCGAGTTCCACGGCGCGAAGATCGCGATCGCGCAGTTCTACGCAGAGCACATTCTCCCGCAGGCAGGCGCCCTCGAAACGTCGATCCTGGCCGCAAAGGGCGACGCTGGCGTGCTCGCGCTGAGCGAAGTGCAGTTTTGATAGAGCGGTTTAGGGCGCTCAGTTAGCAAGCAAGGAAGAGGATATGTCGTCGAGTGATCTGATTGCGCAGTACGGCCCACGTGAGTCGATGGAATACGACGTCGTGATCGTCGGCGGTGGCCCCGCCGGGCTGTCCGCTGCGATCCGCCTGAAGCAGCTGGCCGCGGAAAAAGGCGCTGAAATCGGCGTTTGCGTGCTGGAAAAGGGCTCGGAAATCGGGGCGCATATCCTCTCGGGCGCGGTCATGGATCCGCGTGCCCTGAACGAGCTGATGCCGGACTGGAAGGAACAGGGCGCACCGCTGAACGTGCCCGTGACTGAGGACAAGTTCCTGTTTCTCACGGAGACCGGCGCGAAGGGCGTGCCGAACTGGGCGCTGCCCGACAACTTCAAGAACCACGGCAATTACGTCATCAGCCTCGCCAATGTCACGCGCTGGCTGGGCCAGCAGGCCGAGGCGCTGGGCGTGGAAATCTTCCCCGGTTTTCCGGCTGCGGAAGTGCTCTACAACGACGATGGCTCGGTGAAGGGCGTCGCCACCGGCAACATGGGTGTCGGCAAGGACGGCGAGCCCACCGAGAACTTCCAGCTCGGCATGGAGCTGCACGCCAAGTACACGCTGTTCTGCGAAGGCTGCCGCGGACACCTGGGCCGCCAGCTGAACGAGAAGTTCAAGCTGGGCAAGGATTCGGACCCGCAGGTCTACGGTATCGGCATCAAGGAACTGTGGGAAATCGATCCGGCGAAGCACCAGCCGGGTCTCGTGATCCACACGGCGGGCTGGCCGCTCGAATCCGATACGTATGGCGGCTCGTTCCTCTACCACATCGACAACAACCAGGTGATGGTGGGTTTTGTCGTCGGTCTCGCGTACCAGAACCCGTACCTTTCGCCGTTTGAAGAGTTCCAGCGTTACAAGACGCACCCGGAAATCCGCAAGTACCTCGAAGGCGGCAAGCGCGTGTCGTATGGCGCACGCGCGATCACCGCAGGCGGCCTGATGTCGCTGCCCAAGCTCGTGTTCCCGGGCGGCGCGCTCGTGGGCGACGACGCGGGCTTCCTGAACGCCTCGCGCATCAAGGGCAGCCACGCGGCGATCAAGACCGGCATGCTGGCCGCAGATGCGGCGTTCGAAGCCGTGCAGGCCGGCCGCCAGAGCGATGAACTCGCGGCCTACCCCGAAGCGTTCAAGCAGTCGTGGCTCTACACGGAGCTGTACAAGGCGCGCAACTTCAAGCAGTGGATGAGCAAGGGCCTGTACCTGGGCACACTGATGGTGGGCATCGAGCAGAAGTTGCTGGGCGGCAACGTGCCGTGGACGCTGCATCACCAGCACCGCGATCACGAGATGCTGAAACCGGCTTCGCAATGCAAACCGATCGAGTATCCGAAACCTGATGGCAAGCTCACGTTCGACCGGCTCTCCTCGGTGTTCATCTCGAACACGAACCACGAAGAGAATCAGCCCGCACACTTGACGCTCAAGGATGCGAGCGTGCCCGTCGGTATCAACCTCGCGACTTACGCCGGCCCCGAGGCGCGCTTTTGCCCCGCAGGCGTCTATGAGTTCGTGAAGGACGAGCAGGACGACCATCGTCTGCAGATCAACGCGCAGAACTGCGTGCACTGCAAGACCTGCGACATCAAGGACCCGACGCAGAACATCGTGTGGGTCACGCCGGAAGGCGGCGGCGGTCCGAACTATCCGAACATGTAAGCGCGGGGCCGCGCGTTCGCGCCCCTTGTAGAACCATTCCCTTGCGCCGGCTCCACCCACCGCTACCGGGTGGGTTCAACTGCGACGGTTTGCCGTATGTTCATCGTGACGGCAACAACGCAACGGAGACAGGGAATGGGCGTATTGAGCGGTTTTCGCGTGCTGGAGTTCGAGGCAATCGGCCCGGCTCCCTTCGGCACGATGCTGCTGGCCGACATGGGGGCGGACATCATCCGCGTGAACCGGCCCGTTGCCCCCGACGATCTCGGGCCGAAGCGCGATGGCGTGCATGTGGATGTGACGGGGCGCGGCCGCCGCTCGATCACGCTCGACCTCAAGCGTCCCGAAGCGGCACAGGTCGCACTGGACCTGATTGCCGAGGCCGATGTCCTCATCGAGGGCTTTCGCCCCGGCGCAATGGAGCGGTTGGGTCTCGGCCCCGAAGCGGCGCTCGCGCGCAATCCGAAACTCGTCTATGGCCGCATGACCGGCTGGGGGCAGAGCGGGCCGCTCGCACAGCGCGCCGGCCACGACCTCAACTACATCGCGCTATCGGGCGTGCTTTCCGGCATCGGGCGCGCAGGAGAGGCGCCGGTGCCGCCGCTGAACCTCGTGGGCGACTATGGCGGCGGCGGCATGCTGCTCGCGCTCGGTGTGGTGGCGGCGCTATGCAACGTGCAGCGCGGCGGCGCGGGCCAGGTGGTGGACGCGGCCATGGTCGAGGGCGCGGCGCAACTCGGCTCGATCGTGTGGGGGCTGATCGCGTCCGGCAACTGGCGCGAAGCACGCGAGAGCAATCTGCTCGACGGCGGCACGCCCTGGTACGACAGCTATCTCACGAAAGATGGCCACTACATGGCGGTGGGCGCGGTGGAATCGCGCTTCTATGCGCAGTTGCTCGACAAACTCGGGCTTGCCCATGCCGACCTGCCGAAGCAGCACGACCGTAACGGTTGGCCCGTGCTGCGGCAGCATTTCGAGGCGGCGTTCCTCACGCGTACACGCGACGAATGGTGCGCCGTGTTCGAGGGAAGCGACGCCTGCGTCGCGCCCGTGCTGGGCTTTTCCGAAGCACCGAGGCATCCGCACAACGTTGCGCGCGCAAGCTTCGTCGAGGCGCACGGCGTCGTGCAGCCGGCGCCCGCGCCGCGCTTCTCGGCTACGCCTTCGGCCATCGGCCGCCAGGCACCGGCGCGAGGCGAACAGGGCCTTGCCGCGCTGCTCGACTGGGGCTTCGACGAAGGGACGATTGCGCGCATGCGGGAGCATGGGCTCGGTTATCAGGAGTAAGTGACGCTGCACGGCGCGATTGTGCGTATCGAGCAGCGGCATCGAATGTATCGATCTGGAGGAAGACATGAAGGTGTTGGTAGCAATCAAACGCGTGGTGGACGCCAACGTGAAGGTTCGCGTCAAGGCGGACGGCTCGGGCGTCGATCTCGCGAACGTCAAGATGAGCATCAATCCGTTCGACGAAATCGCCGTTGAGGAGGCCGTGCGGCTGAAGGAGCAGGGCGTGGCGAGCGAGGTGGTCGCCGTGTCGTGCGGTCCCGCCGCCTGCCAGGAGACGCTGCGCACGGCCATGGCGATCGGCGCCGACCGTGGCGTGCTGATCGAAACGGACGCCGCGCTCGAACCGCTCGCCGTCGCCAAGCTCCTCAAGGCGCTGATCGAGAAGGAAGCGCCGCAACTCGTGATCCTCGGCAAGCAGGCCATCGACGATGACTGCAACCAGACGGGCCAGATGCTGGCCGCGCTCACCGCGCGCCCGCAGGCGACGTTCGCGAGCAAGGTCGAGATCGCAGAGGGCAAAGCACGCGTGACGCGCGAAATCGACGGCGGCCTCGAGACCGTGCAGCTTGCGCTGCCGGCCATCGTGACGACCGACTTGCGCCTGAACGAGCCGCGCTACGCGACGCTCCCCAACATCATGAAGGCCAAGAAAAAGCCGCTCGACACGACCACGCCCGCGCAACTCGGCGTGGACGTCGCGCCGCGCCTCACCACGCTCAAGACCGCGGAGCCGGCGGGCCGCGCGGCCGGCGTCAAGGTGCCCGACGTCGCGACGCTCGTCGCGAAGCTGAAGAACGAAGCGAAAGTGATCTGAAGGAAAGCAAATGACTGCTGGTAAACCGGTTCTGGTCGTCGCCGAGCACGACCACGTCTCGATCAAGTCGGCCACCCTCAACACGGTGACGGCCGCCCTCCAATGCGGCGATGACGTGCACGTGATGGTGGCGGGTCACAACGCGGCAGGCGCAGCAGAGGCAGCGTCGCGCATTGCGGGGGTTGCGAAGGTGCTCCACGCGGATGGCGCGGCACTCGCCGATTCGCTCGCCGAAAACGTCGCCGCGCAAGTGCTGGCCGTGGCCGCCAATTATGGCCACATCCTTTTTGCCGCCACGAGTGCGGGCAAGAACGTCGCGCCTCGCGTGGCCGCGCTGCTGGACGTCGCGCAGATCTCCGAGATCACGCGCGTGGTGAGCGCGGACACGTTCGAGCGGCCAATCTACGCGGGTAACGCGATTCAGACCGTGCAAAGCGCCGAAGCAGTGAAGATCGTCACGGTGCGCATGACGGGCTTCGATGCAGCGGCGCAGGGCGGCGCCGCACAGGTCGAAAGTGTCGCAGCGGTTGCGGACAGCGGCCTGAGCGCGTTCGTCGAACGCGTTGTGGTGAAGAGCGAGCGGCCCGAGCTTGCGGATGCGCGCATCGTCGTGAGCGGCGGTCGGGCGCTTGGCAGCAGCGAGAAGTTCAACGCCGTGCTCACGCCGCTCGCCGACAAGCTCGGCGCCGCGCTTGGCGCGAGCCGCGCAGCCGTGGATGCCGGCTTCGCTCCGAACGACTGGCAAGTGGGGCAGACCGGCAAGATCGTCGCGCCTCAGGTGTACATCGCGTGCGGCATTTCCGGCGCGATCCAGCATCTCGCGGGCATGAAGGACTCGAAGGTGATCGTGGCGATCAATAAGGATGCCGAAGCGCCGATCTTCAGTGTGGCCGATTTCGGCCTCGAAGCGGACCTGTTCGAGGCAGTGCCTGAACTGGTGGCGACGCTCTAGGCGAAGCGTTGCGGCCAGTGCAAGCGTCACTGGCCGCGCCGAAAATTTTCCGGGTTTTCCGGTGCGTGCCGTCGATGCGGCTTGTGGCAGGCAGGGTGCGATGCGCCTTGCCTGCCATTTTTTATGCCCGCGTTTTTTTACGTGAGTGAATACCAGTACATGCCGTCGTCGCGCAGTTCGCGTTTCACTTCGCCGCGGTAGGTCAGGTAGTTCAGGCACGCAAGGCTCTCGCCGGTCGCGAGGCTCATCTGCGCGAGATCGTCCTCGCCAATGCGCCGCGCGAACAGCGCACCGAACACATCCACGGCGCGGCGTGGTTCGGCGAGCGTTGCGCGCAGACGTGCGAGGCTCTTGTCCTGCCCCTGGCGCAAACGCTCGATGCGCGCGTGGAGCCCGTAAAAGCAGTCGTTATGGGAGGGAAGCACGAGCACATCGTCGGGCACTTCGCGTTGCAGTTTGTCGAACGAGGCGTACCACTGGGCCATGGGGTCCGCGTCGGGCTCGATCGGATAAACCGAGACGTTCGAGGAGATGCGTGGGAGCACCTGGTCGCCGGAAACGAATAGCTTGAGCGCCGGGCAGTAGAAGCAGGCGTGTTCCGGCGAATGCCCCATGCCGACGATCACGCGCCAGTCGTACGCGCCGATGCGCACGACCTCGCCGTCCTGCAGGCGCCGGAAGCTTTCTGGCAGTGCGTGGATATACTGGCCAAAGCGGCCAAAACGAGCACGGTAGACATCGATTGCCGACTCGCTCCAGCCCGCACGGCGATAGAAGTCGAGCGCGTCGGCGGGCGCTTCGCGGCCCGTGTCGGCGGCGGCCACGCGGCAGTTGAAGTACTCGGTGCGCGTCATCCAGAGCCGGCAGTCGAATGCGCGCGTGAGCCAGCCGGCCATGCCCACATGATCGGGGTGCATATGCGTGGCCAGCACGCGCGTCACGCGGGAGGCCGCTCGCGCCTCGCCGCCTTGCGCGAGGATCGCGCGCCACACGTCCGTGGCAGCGTCCGTGCGTGCGCCCGTATCGATGACCGCGCAACCGTCGGCCTCGTCGATGAGCCACACGTTGATGTGGTCGAGCGCCCAGGGCAGCGGCATGCGCAGCCAGCGCACGCCCGGCGCGATCTCGAGGGTCGAACCGGGCGCAGGCGGTTCTGCGTAAGGGAAGCGCAGCGCCGTTTGCGGGCTGTGGGAGAGGTCTTCGGTGCGTTCGGTCATGCTTCGTGGCACATAAGGAAATGGGGCGCGCAAACTTGCGCGCATCGCGCAGGATAGCGCGAACGCGGCGTGGCCGCCCACCTTCGTTTGGGGGGCAGAGTGCATAACGCGCGAGCCTGAGGCACGATTTCGTACTGCCCACACCTGTTTACTTTTGTTTCCGCTTGTTGCGTCTCGTTGCCGCCTGTTTCGCTTTGTTGCCAGATGACGACGCCGGATGGCGTAGCATCGCCCCTCAACGTCGATATTTATTGCGCCGCAACAAAATGATGCCTACACTGACTTGGTCTGCCGGCTACCTCGACGCTTTCGCAAAGGAGGGCGTGACATGACGACTCGATCAAACCTATCGCATGCATCGCCAAAGCTGCACGTCTTCGAACAGGAAGGAGGGTGGCATTGGGGCATCACCATCCCTCGCAGCGCGGGTAGTGGCTTCAAGCTCATCGCGTACAGCGAAACGGCCTTCAACGGCGAGAGCGAAGCGCTGCGCGACGGCAGCCGTGCGCTCGAAAATCTTCCGGTAGACGCGGCGCTCGCGTTCGCGTCCTGAAATCGCGCATGCGATAAGCGCGTTCGCGCAATCTCTTTGCGGCACATGCAGCAGATGAAGTTCTGCGTGGCGCCGCCGGGCGCATGGCGCCGCTCACATCATTCCCCGTCTTCTTCGCTCGTCCTGCGGCTGCCATGGCTGGCCGCGGCGCAGGCAATCCCTTGATTCGCGTTCAGGACGCCGCTTGCAGGCTACGCGGCGGCCGACTCTGGCACGTTTCTGGAGCGGCGAGTTTTCCTAAGTTATCGATGCATTGTGATAAGAATAGTTATCGCAACAGCATGTTTTTGCTACCTCGTATGGAGCGTGTGTAGCGATTGTGCTGAAAAGCGGCAGGCTTGCACGTCGCGGCTTTCGCGCGACGTGCAAGCGGATCACAAACGCGCGTGCATAGCGGTCGTCAGACAGCCTCTGTCACATGCTTCGCTCGTCATCCAATCTTGTTGGCCTGCTCCTTCGCAAGCAGGCGTTGAGCCTGATGATCTCCGCGGTTGGCTTCTTGCGCGGTCTGCACCGATGATTCGGTGGCTTCGGCCAATGCAGCGCGTGCGGCGTTGCTGATCGTGACGGCATAGGAAGCCGACGACGTCGAACTCGGTGTCGTCGTAGTGGACTGCGTCTGCGTCGTGCTGGCCGGTTGCGCAGCGGCAGTCGCCTGCTGGTTCTGCGCGCCGGTATTCGCCACAGTTG
This sequence comes from Paraburkholderia sp. J8-2, assembly GCF_905220195.1. NCBI lineage: Bacteria > Pseudomonadati > Pseudomonadota > Betaproteobacteria > Burkholderiales > Burkholderiaceae > Paraburkholderia > Paraburkholderia sp. J8-2. The sequence continues at coordinate 9,508 of NZ_CAJMZA010000021.1, read as the reverse complement.
CAGTGGCGGGTTGGCTAGAAACTGCCTGGATTGTCATTAGAAGGTCTCCAAAGAAAGAGAGAAAAACCGCGAACAGCGCACGGTTTATCGGAGCACCTTCCAAATACTTAAGCAGTATTTATTTCGTGAAAAGGAGTCAAATTAAGGCTCGCATAAGCTACGGTTCAATTCGCGTCGACGCCATTCATAATGCCTCGCCCTCAAGCCTTGGTACGCCTGCCTGTCGAAGCCTTCGCCCGCAATTTCTGGAATGAAAGCGACTTTTATTCAGGTAAAAGGCGGGTAAAACTTTGCCATCGAAAAAATAGGGACTCCACGTTGGGAATATCGCTTCGATAAGGAGTTCATCAGAATCCAAAGCTACCATCCCGCAGATCTTTCAAGTTTTCTCTGGAAATCTATCTTGCTGCCGCTTACGAACAACGTGACTCACGATAACTGGTCCACATGGGTGCTCCGGCAGCGTCATGGCGACGATCGCGCCCATGAGCACGAGGTCCGTGCTGAGATCACGAAATACGCAGACCGCGTCCTGGATTACGTTCGCCTTCGTCCGGGCATGACACTGGCCGACATCGGCACGGGTGATGGTCTCGTGGGGTTTCGCGCGATCGAACGGGCCGGCGCCTCGCTGAGGGTGCTCATGACCGATGTTTCGCCTGCGTTGCTGCGGCACACGGAAGAGACCGCCAGAAGTCTGGGTGTGAGAGGGCAGTGCGCATTCACGCACGGCAGCGCCGAGAAGCTGGAAGGCATTGCCAATGACGCGGTCGATGCCGCCACGATGCGCGCGGCTCTCGCGTATGTGGAAGACAAGCCCGCTGCGATGCGAGAGCTCTATCGAATACTCAAGCCAGGCGCTCGCTTTGCCATCGCGGAACCGATTTTGCGCGACGAAGCGCTTGAGGTCTGCATGCTCAAGCAACTGGTCGATGCCCGTGCATTCAACACCGAGGATCCGTTCTTTCCCTTGCTGCTTCGATGCCGGGCGGCACAGTTCCCCGACACGGAGGAGAAAGCGCGCGCGCTGCCGATTACGAACTACGGTGAGCGCGACCTTGTGCGCTTCGCAATCGACGCGGGATTCACAGACATTCATCTGGAATTGCACATCGAAGTGCGAACGGAAGACAGTCTTCCCTGGGAAACGTTTCGCCGTACCTCGCCTCACCCGCTGGCGCCCAGTCTGGAAGAGGTCTTCGAGAAGGAGTTTACCGGCGATGAGCGCATGTACCTGGAAGCTCGCATGCGTGCGATTTTCGAAAGCGGGGCGCAGCTCGGTGCGGAGCGCATTGCGTATCTGACGGCGAAAAAGCCGTAGGTATCGCACCCGAACGCCTGCTTAAGGATTGCATAAGCGTATACCCTGCAGAATGCGCCGCATGCCTGACGCTACGCCACGAACGTGTGGTGTCTGCGTTCAGGTTCAGGCTCGCGCATTCATGCAGCGCGGGATTGGCTCAAGGAGTGCATTTTGCCCAGTCCGCAGTCTCGCGCGACGTTGCCGCGCGTCTTTCGTCTCTCCATTCCTGTTTGCTCGCGTGCCACGCTTGTCGCTTTGACATCGGGCGCCGCGCTGCTTGCCGGATGCGCAAGCTACATGGCGCAGCCATTGGCTACCGGGCCTTCGTTGATCAAGCAGGACGCGCTTGCACGGGTTCAGATCGATCCCGCGAAAATGCCGTTGCCCGAGCTTGCAGCACATCGCTTCGATCCGACGGACGGCTTTGACATCGAAGACGTCGCGATGCTGGCCGTCGCCAATAATCCCGACCTGAAACTTGCGCGCGACGATCTTGGCATTGCGCAAGCGCAGGCGTTTTCGGCAGGACTCCTGCCAGACCCACAGGTGAGCATTTCCAGCGACTATCCAGGCGCTGTGGGGCTCTCGCGCGCGTTCAGCTATGGCCTGAGCATGGACGTGATGGCGATTCTCACGCGTGGCGCGAACACGAAATCCGCCAACGCCACGGTTCGCAAGACCGACCTCGGTCTGCTCTGGCAGGAGTGGCAGGTCGTGGCGCAGGCCAAGCAACTGTACGTAAGAGCGCGCTTTCAGGACGAAGTGTTGCCGCTGCTCGGGCAGCAGGCGGAGCTGGCCCGCACGCGTTACGAACGCACCGCGCGCGCGGCAAGCGAGCACAACGTAACGGCTGACCTTGTCACTGCGTCGCTCACCGCATACGAAGACGCGCGCAAGCAATACACCGATATGCAACGCGCGCGCGAGCAGACGCACCACGACCTCAACGCGCTGCTCGGACTCGGGCCCGACACGACGCTGGCGCTTGCAGGCGACGCGACAGTCACGCCGCTAGCCGATGGCACACTCGATTCCGCCATTGCGATGCTGGCGCAGCGCCGTCCCGATCTGATTGCGCTTCAGGCCGGCTACGAAGCGCAGGAGCAGAAGTACCGCGCCGCAATCCTGAGCCAGTTTCCGAGCCTCTCGGTGGGCTTTACACGGCAGCGCGACACTTCGGAAATCTACACGAGCGGCTTCGCAATCAATCTCACGTTGCCGGTATTCAATCGCAATCGCGGCAATATCGCCATCGAGCAAGCAACGCGACAGCGCCTGGCGGACGAATACCAGACCCGCCTGAACGCGGCTTACGCGGATATCGCGCACCTGCGTGCGGACAGCGCGATCGCCACGCATCAGCTCGATCAGGACGACGCTGCGCTGCCGGGGCTCGAGCGCGCCGCCGCGCAGGCGGCCAACGCCTATGCGGCGCGCAACATCGTGCTAGGGCAGTACGTCGATGCGCAAAGCGCGGCGCTCGCGCGTCGTATCGACGCCGCCACCGCGCGCGAAGCGCTAGCGGAACAACGCATTGGTCTCCAGGCGCTGCTCGGCAGTGCGATTCCCGATCCGTATCGGACTCCACCCGCGCGAGGCGCCACTGCTGAGAGCGCGTCCTCCAACACCTTCGTCGCACGTTGATCCCTATGACTGACCAACGCTTCCTTTGCGGCACGCGTACGCGTGTCGCCGTCTGCGTACTCGGCGGGGCGGCCGCGCTCGCTGCCAGCGCAGTGCTGTTCGCACCGCATGCCGCGCGCGCAGACGACACCGGCACGACGGGCAGCGCGCCTGCGCCTTCTGCTGCCGTGCAGGTCGTGCACGTGACGCGCGAGCCGGTTTCTCAAACCGTTGTCGCTTTCGGCTCGGTTGCATCGGCCGCCTCGAACGCCACGACCGTCAGCCTTCCGTATCTCGCACGCGTCACGCGCGTGCTCGTACAGTCCGGACAAACCGTCGCGCGCGGCGCGCCGCTCTTCGTCGTGCAAGCCGATCCGAACGCCGTGATCGCCTATACCCAGGCACAGAGCGCCGCGACGCTCGCCCGTGGCGAAGTCGCGCGCACCGGCGCGCTTTTGCACGACGGTCTTGCCACGCAATCGCAGTTGGCCGCCGCGCAAAAGGCGCTCGACGATGCGCAGCAGGCGCTCGCCGCACAACGCGCGACGGGCATTGCCGCGGGTTCGAAAACCGTCACCGCGCCAGTGGCCGGCGTGGTCGCGCAGCTTGCCGCCGTGCCGGGCGACCAGATCCAGGCGGGCACGGCGCTCGCCCAGCTTGTTGCAACCGATGGTCCCGCGAACCATGCCGCGAACGTAACGCTAGGCGTTGAACCGGCCGACGCGCTCACGCTGCGCGCCGGCGACCGCGTCGTGTTGCGCCCACTGTCCGCCGCGCTCGGTTCGCAGCGTGCACAAGGGCGCGTCGTGCTCGTTGGCGCAGTGATCGATGCGCAAAGTCAGCTCGTGAATGTCGGTGCGAACGTACCGCTCACGGGCACCGCGTTCCTGCCAGGCACGCGCGTGCGGGCCGACATCGACACGCAGACCGGCACGTGGTGGAACGTGCCGCGCGCCTCGGTGCTTCAGGACGCGAAGGGCAGCTATCTGTATCAGGTTGCGCCGAACAACAAGGCGCACCGCGTCGATGTGATCGTGAAAGTCGAGCATGGCAATACGTACGGCGTGGATGGTGCGCTCGACGCCTCGCGGCCGCTCGTGGTCGTCGGCAACTACGAACTCGAAGACGGCATGGCCGTGCGCGTGGCGCAAGGCGGCAAGCGATGACGTTCAGCCAGTGGATGCAGCGCCATCGGCGCTCGCTTCTGTTCGTGATCGCGCTTGCCGCGCTTGCCGGTGCGCTCACCGCGCTGCGTCTGCCGATCTCGCTCTTTCCGAACGTGTCTTTCCCGCGCGCCGTGATCTCGCTCGACGCGGGCGATCGTCCCGCTGAACAGATGGCGACGCTCGTCACGATGCCGGTGGAAGAGGCGTTGCGGCGCGTGCCGAACGTGCGCGACGTGGAATCCCGCACGAGCCGCGGCGCGGCTGAGATCTCGCTGAATTTCGACTGGGGCACGGACATGGCGCAAGCCACGTTGCAGGCACAGTCGGCCATCGCCGAGATCCTTGCCACACTGCCGCCCGGCACCACGATGCAGGTCCGCCGGATGGACCCGACGGTGTTTCCGGTCCTCGCGTACAGCCTGACGTCGTCGCGATTGTCGCTCTCGCAACTCTACGATCTCGCGCAGTTCCAGTTGCGTCCGCTGCTTTCCTCGGTTGCGGGCGTGGCACGCGTGGACGTGACGGGCGGGGCGCGAGACGAACTCGAGGTTGCCGTCGATCCCGCGCGCCTCGCGGCGTACAAGCTTTCGGTCGCCGATGTCTCGCGCGCGATCGGTGCGGGCAACGTGCTGATGGCCACCGGCCGCATCGAGGACCACCACAAGCTCTATCTCGTCGTAGCGAATTCGGCATTCAGCGGGCTCGATACGCTGAAAAACGTAGTCGTTTCCTCCGCGGGCGCGACGCAGATCCGTCTCGGCGATGTCGCCACCGTCGCTCGGGGGACCGTGCCGCAATGGATTCGCGTGACTGCCGATGGTCACGACGCCGTGCTGATCAACGTCTTTCAGCAGCCTGGCGCGAACAGCGTGGCGATGGCGCAAGCGATTCGCGCGCGCATCAAGGACTTTGGCGCGCAGATGCCGCAAGGCGTGAAGCTCGCGAACTGGTACGACCAGAGCGAACTCGTGATCGCCTCGGCCACGAGCGTGCGCGATGCCATCATGATTGGCATCGTGCTCGCGGCGCTCACGCTCTTCGTGTTCCTGCGCAACACGAAGATCACGCTCATTGCCGTGGCGCTCGTGCCGGTGGTGATGGCCGCGACGATTCTGCTGCTAGACGTGTTCGGCATGGGCTTCAACATCATGACGCTAGGCGGGATGGCGGCGGCAGTGGGCCTCGTGATCGACGATGCGATCGTGATGATCGAGCACATCGCGCGGCGCATGCGCGAAGCCGGCGCGCAAGCGTTCCATGGCCGCGTGATGAGCGCGGCGCTCGAATTCACGCGGCCGCTCGCCGGCTCTTCAGCGGCAACGCTGATCATCTTCGTGCCGCTGGCGTTTCTCTCGGGCGTCACGGGGGCGTTCTTCAAGGCGCTTTCCGTGACAATGGCGAGCGCGCTCTTTATTTCGTTTCTGGTGACCTGGCTTGCCATTCCGATTCTTTGCGACCGCTGGCTCACGGCGCAAGACGCCGAGGAGCATCGCGAAACGCGTTTCGCGGCATGGCTGAACCGGACCTATGCGCGGCTCGTCTCGCGCGTGAGCGCGCGGCCCATGTGGGTGCTCGCGCTTGTCGTGCCGCTCGCGCTGCTGTCGGCGCTTGCGTTCACGCGCGTGGGGAGCGGCTTCATGCCGTCGATGGACGAGGGCGGTTTCGTGCTCGACTATCACACGCAGCCGGGAACGTCGATCACGGAAACCGATCGTCTGATGCAGCAAATCGAGGCGATCATTCGCGCGAATCCGAATGTGGCCACCTATTCGCGGCGCACCGGCGCGGGACTGGGCGGCGACTTGAACGAGCCGAACAAGGGTGACTTCTTCGTACGCCTGAAGTCGGGCAGCCGCGAGTCGATCGACACTGTGATGGAGGAGATCCGTTCGCAGATCGAAACAAACGTGCCTGGTGTGAGCGTCGAGCTTGCGCAGTTGATGGAGGACCTGATCGGCGACCTCACGGCGGTTCCCCAGCCCGTGCAGATCAAGATCTACTCGGACGACCAAAACGTGCTCGACAAGACGGCGCAGCGTGTGGCTGCACGCATCGGCAAGATTGGCGGCATCGTCGACGTGAACGACGGCATTAACCCTGCCGGCGACGCCATCGACCTGCGCATCCGTCCCGATGCGGCGGCCGCCGAGGGCATGGACCCGCAGGCCATCGCGCAGCAGGTCTCGGATCTGCTGGACGGCAACGTCGCCACGCAGTTCCAGAACGGCCCGAAGACGGTCGGCGTGCGCGTGCGTGCGCAAGGCGCGCTGCAAATGACGGACACCGAACTCGCACGCCTGCCGTTGCGCGCGCCGGACGGGCATGTGTTCGCGCTGTCGCGCGTTGCCGACCCGCTGCATGTGAGCGGCCAGCCCGAGATCAGCCGTGACAACCTCAAGCGCATGGTGGCGGTGACGGCGCGCATTGATGGTCGAGACCTCGGCTCGACCATCGCCGACGTGCAGCGCGCGCTCGCCGATTCCGCGTTGCTGCCAAAGGGCGTCTATTACGAGCTTGGCGGGTTGTACCAGCAACAGCAGATCGCGTTCAGAGGCCTGCTCGCGGTATTCGGCGCAGCCGTGGCGCTGGTGTTCGGCTTGCTGCTGTTCCTCTACGAACGCTTTCGTGTGGCGCTCGCGGTCATGGCGATGCCGCTGCTCGCCACCGGGGCCGTTTTCATCGGCCTGTGGGTGACGGGCATCGAGCTGAACATCTCCGCGATGATGGGCATGACGATGATCGTCGGCATCGTGACGGAGGTGGCGATCTTCTATGTCTCCGAGTTTCAGGGGCTCGTGCGCGACGAAGGCATGCCGCTCGAGGAGGCGTTGCAGGCCTCGGGCCGCAACCGCCTGCGGCCCATCGCGATGACGACCATCGCAGCCATTCTTGCGCTGCTGCCGCTTGCCTTCGCAATCGGCCAGGGTTCCGCGATGCAGCAACCGCTCGCCGTTGCGATCATCTCGGGCCTGATCGTGCAGATGCCGCTCGTGCTGCTGGTGCTTCCGGTGCTGCTACGCCTCCTGCTGCGGCTGAAGGAGGGCAGGTGAGCGGCGGCAGTGCGTTTGCAGACGTGGCGTTGCGAAGTCGTTTCCACCGTATCGATTTCTCTTATCGGCGGCCGGGTCGCTAACCCGGTCTGCCCGACTCCCGCCTTCGAGGGATAGTCCGCGCGAAGCCTTGCCCAGCTTGGCGCTGCGCGGCTCGTCGTGAGCCACGGGCACGCCTTGCGCACGCGTTTTTGCTTGCGGAGCGCCCCTCGCTTGCCGTTAACCCGATGTAGTTTTCCGCTTTCACCGTTTCTATCTTGACGAAAAATCATTTCGTGCAGGAATACAAGAGGAGATGGCGATGAGCGGCAATGCAAGCGTAGGTGAGGGTGGATATCAAGGAACGAGAACGGCAATCGACGGCAAGCCGACTCTCGGTGCAATTGTGCGCGCCGGCATTGCCGGCGGCTTGACGGGCGCGGTGATCATCTGGATTTACGAGGCGCTGATCTGGGTTGGCGCCCAGCATCTCATGCCGCTTGCGGGCATTCCCCGCAACGCCACCGGCCTCGTGTTCGGCAAGGGCGTACAGGAGGCGCTCGGCATCTGGGCGTATTTCCTCGGGACTGCCATCCATTTCTTCTTCGCCATTGGCTGGGGCGTGCTGTTCGCCGCGATCTGGCCGTATTTCCGCCGCCGCGGCTACGAGGCCACGTTCGTCGCGCTCTTTTACGCGATCTTTGCCTGGATCGTCATGCACGTGGCGATCAGCATCGCATCCGACAACCATCCTAACTACTACGACCCGGTCGTCATCATCGGCGGTTTCATGTCGCACTTTTGCTTCACCGTGCCGCTCGCACTCGTGGTCAAGCGCATGCTCGCGACCGGGCCCGCACGCTGACGCCTTAATACCGTCACCGATCTATCAAAAAGTCAACAACAGGGGAATATGACGATGCCGTTAAATAGAGGAATCCTTAGTTTGTCGGTGATTAGTGCGGCGATCATCGCCAGTACGCCGGCAATGGCGCAATCGTCGGTGACGCTTTATGGCGTGCTGGACGTGTTCGCCGGCTACCAGAACACGAAAGTCGCCGGCAAGACCACGTCGCTCGCCGTGCTCGGCAATAACGGCTTGATGACGAGCCGGTGGGGCTTGCGCGGCACGGAGGACTTAGGCGGGGGCTACCGCGTGAATTTCGCGCTGGAGAGCGGCTTCGATCCGGGCACGGGCAAGTTGCAGAACAGCTATCGCTTCTTCGATCGACAGGCGTGGGTCGGTGTGGGCGGTGGGTTCGGCGAGGTGCGCTTCGGCCGGCAGAACACGCCGATGTTCGCCTGGAGCGGCAATATGGACGCCTTCAGCGCGGCCACTTACGCCTCGGGCTACAACAACTTCGCGAACTGGCTGGCGCGCGTGGACAACGATATTGCGTGGATCTCGCCGAAGTTCGTGGGCACGCAGGTCGAGCTGCACTATTCAGTGGGCGGACAGCCCGGCACGCTCGCGGGCAATGCGGTGTATCAGGCCGGCGTGCAGACCACCCAGGGTCCGGTTTATCTCGCGCTCGCGTATTTGAATGCGGCGAATGCCACGGCCTCCAACCGTGTGCAGGAATTCATGGCGGGCGGCAATCTCGACTACGGGTGGGGGCGTATCTACGTCGGTTACTTCCGCGCCAACGACGTGATTTCCGCGACCACCGGCAACGCGCTCAGCAACCCCGCGGGCAAATATGACCCGACGGTGGGTCCGGTTGGCAACACGGCCGGGGACTGGCACAGCACGTATTCGCTTTCGGCCGACTACCGGTTCTCGCCGTTCTTCAGCGTGGGCGCGGGTGCTGCCTACACCAAGGACAGCACGCACCTTGGCAACGACGCCCTGCAATATGGGGCAATCGTCAACTACGATCTTTCGAAGGGGACGCGGCTCTACGGCACGGTATCCGAATTGAAGAACTACGGTACCGCGCAGTTCAAGATGGCGGGCGCCAGCATTACGACGGGTTCGTTCCTCACGCCTGGACCCGGTCAGAGCGAATTCGGCGTGCAGGTCGGCATCCGGCATCTGTTCTAGCGTTCGCGTGCGCAACGAGACCATGCGTAGCGCGTAGACGTACACGCCATCACTTCGTGGCCATCGGACATTGGATAGCGGTCCCTCGGTCGTAAGTACTACGATCGTGATTGCAAGGGCGATGTTGTCGCTTTTTCGATTCCGCTCACGGCAGTCGCCGTGCATCGAAATATGCAAACCTTGCAGCGGAAGACGGGCTCGCCGGACGCCAGCGCACCGAAAGGAGGGCGCTTGGCGAGCCGGCGTATTTCCATTTGTCGATGGAGGCGCCATGAAAGCACTGGTCTACAACGGTCCGGGCAAATTTGCGGTCGAATCGCGGCCGATGCCCGCCTTGCAGGGT
>NZ_CAJMZA010000020.1:0-132044 GCF_905220195.1 Paraburkholderia sp. J8-2 | reverse complement strand
ACAAGCAACGCGATGCCGATCAACGCTGCACCGATCGGTACGAGCCAGATGGTGAGCGGGAGAAATCGTCTGATGGACATTGAAAGCTGCTGCAAAAGTGAATTACCTGAATTGGGCGAGCAGTTCGGCTGCGCCCCGTTCAATGCCGGTTTTGGGGGCGTCTGGCGAGCTCAACCTGGCAGACAGCCCGCCATCTGGATATCTTTCGATATAAGCTTCAATCAGCTTGTTTGAAGAGGAATCCGAAATTTCTACCGCATAGATGACATATCCTGGCAGCGCCGTGCCTGCACCGGTAAGCGTGAGCCGAACACGAAGCGTGTCGGCTCCGGATTCATTCACCAGATCGAAGCGGGTGGCCAGCGTTTCTGCGAACGTAGCCTGCATGAAATCAGCGAGCTTCGAGCGCTCCGCGTTGCTGACGTGGCGAAACTCTGCATCCGGCCCGCCGTAAAGCTGGACCGGTTCGAGGATGAGTTTTCTGTACCGTGACCAGTCCTGCGGTAACGCATACCGATAGGGCATATGGGTTCCATCCCGGTCGTCGGGATTGACGCGCAGGTACGGCCATGAAGCGAGGCTGGAATACTTGACGGGCTTGACTGCCGAGCACGCCGAGAGTGCGAGGCAAGCGAACAGTGCAAGACCGAGCGCTGCGCAAATCAGGGCTTTGGGGGCCATCGTCAACAGCCATTCGAACGCGGGGGTTGTTAGTTTCCGTATACTCATACGAACCGTCTGGCCGGTTTGCAAATAAGGCGCTTCATAACGACGCTAAATCTGGGAAGCGTCCTGGCTGTCGTAGCGACCTGTACGCGGACGGACGATAGACCGAGGTGGCTCGCGGGTCATACTAACGCAGGTCAGTCGTCATGTAAACCGTCTAGCCGGTTTGTCTTTTATCCCATGTGCGTCGCGGGCATTGGCGGATCCCTCGGCCGGCCGCGTCGCTGCCTTCGGGGTGACGTGGATTTTTGTGCATTTTCCGGCTAGGGGGACATAAGCCTAGCGCGGTCCCACCTTGTGGCCCTGTATAAATTGTCTTTCCAATCAAGCAACTGCTAACTCCCCCTTGAACGACTCACATTTGTGTGTGATGCCCATAGCAGCCCGAGGGTTCCACTGTTCAGGACTCGTAGTTCAGGCTCGGCGACTGGTAGTCGCCACTCATTCGAGATGGTATGCGGGTATTTCTCTTCGTGCTTGTTGGACCCGGTGCCTCCCTGCGGGAGACGCTACGCACTCACTCGGACGTGCGGAGGATCGTCATGGAAATCGACATTCTCGGCGTCGATCTTGCGAAGCATTTCTTCCAGCTCCACGGCGCGGATTGTCGAGACCGTGTCGTGCATTGATCGAAGGTCTTGAGGAGCTTCTTCTCTGAAACCGCGCGCACATTGAACCCAAAAATGGTTGTCATGGAGGCATACAGGACTGTCCATCACTGGGCGAGGTGTTTGCAGTCGATCGGACCGAAGTTCGGCGAATCAGTCCGCAATATACTGTACCGTTCGTCAAGACAAGTAAGAACGATCGCAACGATGCGGAGGCGGTAGTCGAAGCTGCCAGCCGACCCACGATGCGCAGCATGTCGATCAAATCGGTCGAGCAACAGGCCATCGAGGCGGTATACCGCATGCACGCTATCCTACCGCGCCACCGAACCGCGCTGATCAACCCGATACGTGGCCTGCTCGGCGAGCGCCCCGTTCGAACTATCCGCTTAGAGGATCAAAAATGACCCAAGCGCTGGCTGAGGTTCTGCTACTAGCTTCCATGGTCGTGAACGCGACGCTCTTGATTTTCATTGCTGGCGTGCTTCGGCACGTCATGAACGACATGGACGCAGCGACCTTCAAAGACTTCGTAGGATCCCTGGTACGACACTCAACCAAATCGCCGTTCATGATCATTGCCCTAAACGTCCCGCTGATCGGCGCTATTCCCTATTACTACTTTTATGGATTTGGAAATCGCTGGATCAGCGCAGGACTCGCGCTATGGCTGGCCGGTGGACTCATATCAAAACTCGTCAAGCTCCCGATTTACAAAAGCATAAAGGCAGCCGAACGTGACGATGAAGTTCACCTAGGAGAGCAACGCCGAAGATTGAATGCCGGAAACCTGCTGCAGGCCGCATTGAATTCACTAGCTGTAGCTATGATGATCGTTGCATGGTTCAAATGAGCGACGGGCTTCTGTAATTTGAAAAACTGGAGGTGGTGTTTCCGTCTCCTGGATCAAATTCGGGATCCTGTACGCCGGGCGTTGCTGAGCATCCCATCGCGAATGACGCGATTCGAAGCGACGATATGGTAGGCAATTGGCGCGGTGTCCCAGTCGATGTCATTTAAGAGGTCGAAATACTGGATGACTGTACACGTCGGCCATTTTGCGAAATCACCGAGAGAGTCCGTAGGGGATCGAAGGCGGCGAGATAAGGAACCAACGATATTGCCGCTAGAACCCGTCGCGCGCACTACCCACGCTCTTCGATCCGCTCACGTGCGCGGTACCCGTTGCTGGAATTAAGGCGTGCCTCCCCAGGCATGGGCTTGGGTCTTTATATCTGCCGTTGCATTGCGCAAGCTCACAACGGAACGATTGAAGTTGAATCTGACGAGAACCATACCGTCTTCACCGTAACAATCTCACGAGGCGCAGCATAGCGACGCGGTCAGAGATCAGGGGAGAGCCTAGCTGTGAACGAGAGCGCGTCGCACGATATGTCTTGCTGACCAGCTTCCTCTTCAATGAACCAGTGACGGGACCAGGCTTGTCCCTGCGGCCGCTTCGAATGTTTGTCCTGAATGCATGTCGATGTGCAGTGCTTCGGTGAAACACCGTGTGATTTGACATAAAAACAATTGCCGAAATTTCATCTTGTTCAGGCTATTTTCAGATGTCCGCTTCGGACATCTGAAAATAGCTTTGACAAATTTCGTATTATTACGGGTGGTTCGAATATATTCGAGCTACTTATCTTCTTGCACATCAAGCCCATAGCACCTCCACCAACGATACCGAATGCGGAACGATTGCGACGTCAGACGGCTGAGCGCCCCGAGGTCAGATCTCGTCCTCAGCGAACACGCTGTGCTCGGCAAGCACGGAGTCCTTGTCGACGCACTGCACGTGCCAGTGCCCAACAACGCTTGATCCGCTTTCGCGTTCAGTGCAGCACCAGAGTGCCTCGCCTGATTCCCCCTCGAACGGGCCAGTTTGGGCTTCCATGGCGAGGCCGTCGAGGATGAACAGGGGGCGCGCATCATGCTGATCGCACACCACCGTGCCGCGCTCATCGACCCGCAGCTTTCCCCAGTCGGGAAATTGGAGGCCGGCATGACCTTCGCGCGACCACTTGTGGGTGTCGTTGTCGAGCCAAAGGATCGCATAGGCATTCGGGTCAAGACGGTCGAAAGTGCCGAGATGGAGCGTGATTCGCATGAATTTCTCCGGTCGCGTTCGTGGCTTCGTGATCCGCTGCAGCAGTCGGCGGACATATCGACTGTACGTGCAGCGGCAAGCTTGTACATGCGTCAGGGTGTCGCTTGTTGCCGCTTTATACTTACTAGGGCGCCGCGGCGGTTCCTCGTCTACCGATTTGAATTCGGCAGGGCTCACGATTTTGATGTACTCGATGTCTGGCTCGTGTTCGAAGAGGACGGCGCCTGATGCACGCAATCGCCCGCTTCGACGAGCGCTTCCTTGTCGCCGTACACGAAGCGCGCCCAGTCTTTGAGCATGCTGACGATATGAAAATCTGCCTCATGCCGGTGCCAGCCCGCGCCCAATTTCGGCGCAAGATTTGCCCTAAAAAGTTGCGTGACCACCTGTGACCCTCACGATTTCCAGATCACGATAGACAAAGAAATAGCGCAGCCCAGTGCGCGTGAATGACGTGTCCTGCGGCTTGACGTGCGAAAAACCCGTGGTAAGTCCGGTTTGCATGGCAGATCTCCCGAGTGTGATGGAAGAAGAGGGACCAGGTTTGGCAAGCACGACGCGTTCCAGCATCCTAATTTTGGCTTGGCACCCGGTGGTGGGTGCCCTGTTTCCCGATTTGTGACAGAACTAGATCGGCTTCGAGCTATCCGTGGGCTGGCTCGCATCGACGCCTCGCTTCTGGCTGACGTACACCGTTTCCGCGAGAGCCAGCCCTCGTGGCACTTCGCCTCATATGTGATACGTGATGAAAGTTCGCGAGAGCGCCCCGGTCAACGGCAGAGTACGAGCGCAGCGTCCACCGTCCTTGCTGGCGCAGGGCGCTTCGGGCGGCATATCGACTGCGCTCATTCAGGTGGGCCGTGCTGCTTGCTTCGAGGTGTGGGCCACGACGCGCAATGACGGGGGTGCCGCGATCGGCGAGCGCCTCGGCGCCAACCGTATATCCCACCACGGCGATCAGTTGCCGCGCCGCGCTGGGCAATCGTCGACAACATCGGGACCGTGACCTGGACGGACAGCCTGAGGGCGGTCACACGCGGCGGCGTCGTGGTGGTCAACGGGGTGACGACCGGCCGTGCAGCGGAAACCGATCTGCTTCGCATTTTCGTCGAGCTGATCGGCATGTGCGGCGCCATCATGAGCACGCTTGAAGAGATGAAAGCCATGACGCAGTTAATCATCTGTAAAGACATCTAACCGGAGGAAGGCGCTGTCGTGCCGATGACGGAGGCTCGTGCGGCGATCGCCGAGATGATCGACGGCCGCACGCGGGGAAAAGCCGTCTTCACACGATGAGCGCTCGGTCGGATGCCGCGTGATACTCTGCTTGACCGCGCGCGACAGCGAGTGCGAGACGCCGCCGCTGACGTACTGAGACTTATTCATGTCCATCGTGAAGACACATTATCTGGACCTGCCTGTTGTACTGGAGCCAGCTCACCAACTCGACATTACACATCAGCGGTTCGATGTATGCGCGCTGCCCGCTCATCAGCAGCTCGGCGCATGGTGCGATCGAATGATCGGTGTCGTCGACCTGCTAACAACGCGCGATAGACGTGGACAGCCGTTTCGCGGCCGGATCGACCGCTATGCCGTGGGCGAATTCCTTCTCGCGGACTGCTACACTGATCGCATCACGCAGGACCGCACGATCGCGAGAATTTCCAGGGACGACGCTCGCAGCATCGTGTTCCACATATTCTTCGACCGCGCGCCCGACAACGAGCTTATCTACGCCGGCAAAAAGCGCACTGACCCGGCGCTCGAGGGCGGCATCTTCGCGATCGACCTCGATCAGCCAATGCAGTTCAGCCGAGCCGCCTGCCGGCACGTGACGATTTTCCTTCCAGGCCAGTTGCTGTGCGACGTGTTTCCGGACCCATCGGCGCTTCATGGGCGCATGCTCTCGCCCCTCCTGCCGGTCGTGCGCTTTCTCACGGACAGCGTCATGTCACTGGCTGCGCAGATCCACCGCATGGCTGCAGGTGATGCGCACCGCGTACTGCGGGAACTGGTGCTATTGATCGCGGATGCGTTCGCTGACCAGGCGGGGTTGAAAGGCAGCAAGTCGTCGCTTGGACGTGCGATCGCATTCGATCAGGCGCGGCGCTACGTACGCGAGAACCTGCATGATGACAGCCTCTCGCCCGACAGCGTCGTGGAATCGCTTGGTCTTTCCAGACCAACGGTGTATCGACTTTTTCAGCATGACGGCGGCCTCGCCGCGTACATCAGACACGTCCGCTTGCGCGCTGCCGCCCGCGAACTGGTCGCGTGGCCGGGAGTGCCCGTCAAGGACGTCGCGTATGCCCACGGCTTTACGAGCGCGTCCGACTTCACACGTGCCTTTAGACGCGCCTATCGTATGGCACCTCAGGACGTGCGGGTGCATAACTCCCGAGCGGGCGAGGATGGATTGATCGATTGATCGCGCGGAGACCGTCATTAGCAGATTGACTCAGTGGTGCATTGGCGGCGCCGAGAGCTGGTGTGCGGAGATCCTATAATGTTCACAAACATTAGTACGAATGCGATAAATAACCTTATGTAAAGTGGGTTGTGCGTTCAACGAAAATGGGCCCGGGCTAACGTCGCCAAGATCCCTCGCGGCGAACTTGTTGCCGTCGACATCAAGGCAAGGGACTCTTTGGGCAAACCGTGGTACTGGCCTCTTAAATGTCGCCCCGCCCAACGAGCACTGGTAGATGCGAATGAACGGCCCGAACGTGCGAAGTGGCAGGAGAGACTTCCGAAACGACGGGAACGGCAAAATCTCGCTGTGTCGAATCACATTGCTGACGGCGCCGACGGGCGGCATCCATGGCTTTTCCCCACCTCATGGTCAAGGAATTCTCGAACGGGAACCCTACCGGCAACAGCCAACGTCAGGAGACAGGACAGCCAAATTAGGCCCCGAAGCCGTCGCGCGGTAAGCCAGGGCCAGTCGTCTTTCGGCGGCGACCTTGCTTTGGGTCCGGCGTCGTCTCCGACCGCCGCGTGTCCATTGGTGTACCTCCACGCCCACTCCTCGCCTCCGGCGGCTCGGCCCGTTTGGATCAAGCGACGATCGTAGCCCACTAGCTGTCTTGCCGATCGCCCGACTGCTGAGACTCGCCACTCGGCCAGCGGCGACTTTCGGTGGTGTGTTTCAGCTACGTAAGAATCCAGGTATCCATCTGGCTTGTTTTGGTGACTTGGGCTGGTGCAAATACGAGCCGCCGCTTGAGATTGACCGCGAAACCGCCTGGCACAGCGTCTGTTACTTTGAAGTTGTGATAGTCGTATTGGTTGGCCAGAGCGTCGTATGCTGCGATCGCCTCGCCCTCAGTGCGCCAAAGATGCTCAGATCTCACCCTCTCCGCTCTAGGAAAGATGCCATGGGCATAGTATTTCTCGAAACGAAACTTTACCCGGATGCTTTTGTCAACGATGTTCGTAAGGCTTAGGAACTTGGGGATGGTCCCTTGGATGCACTCTCGGCAAGGACTCCATCGTGCCACAAAGATGATCGTGCATCGCGTAGGGAGTGCCTGCAGCGTTCCGTATTGCGTGTTCAGCGCGGTCATGAGCGCTTGTTCAACGTGAATTCCGCTCTTCAGATTGAATGTTTCAACGTGAAAGAACTGCATGTGTCCGCCTGGAAGCGCGACCGCTACGGCCGCGGACATCGCATCCTCCGACTGGTCGTTCCTGCGGATATGAAATACCTCCCATGCATCATATGTCATGCGTCCCATGCGATTTCCTTAGTTGAATGGGACCGAGGAGAGTGGCACGTGCCGCCGGCCCGCATCAAATTTTTCACAGAGGGTTACTGAGTTAGCATAGGCGACGTGAGCATTGGGGACCAGAAGGATGTTGCGGACCACAGATGTATATCTCGCCGTGTTGGCCGGTCTTGACCTCGTTGGCCGCGTCGTCGTACTACCAGGGCACCTTCGGAACGCTCCTGCACGGACAGTAGGATTGCGGCGGCAGAGCGCTTTGGGGTGGTTGGCACCGCCGATCGGCGCTTGCTTGCAGGTATCCGCACAAGCGCCCTCCTGCCAATCCCGCGCCGCCTCGTGATCTCAAACGGCGGCCGACTCGACTTTTGACTCGCGCAGAGGGAGCATGCCCGCAACGGTTCGCCACGCGCTCGCGGTCTATTCAGTGCTGATCGAACACCGCGACGACGGTGGCCTAGTCGTTCTCAGATGACTTGCACGCGATTCGGAGAGGTCTCGATACTGTAGTTGCTTTATCAACTACAATGAGATTACCCCGCGGGGCAAAACAACCGCTACAGCGCGCTCGCAGACTTCGCCATAGGCGTTACGCTGTACACGCTCTGGAGAGTGAAATTCAAGTTAGGACTTGCAATCCGGCGAATCGAGCGGCACGAGAAATACGCGGACAGCGCACGCGTGATTTAAAAAATCCCCATGGCAATCCCCGCCGCAAGCCCCGCGCCAAGCTCGGCGCAACGTGCAAGATCGTCAGCGCCAATGGTCTTGGGCGCGAGGATGCGCTCGGGCGTCTGCGCATGCGTGCATACAATGACGCCCTCTGCCACCGCCTTCAACCGCCAGCCCGTTGCAATGCGATCGATCTGGCGCAGCGCGTTCTGCCCGTCACTGCCCGCACAGATCATGACCGCATAAGGTCGACCGTTTACACGGTCGAGCGCCGCGTAGTAGCTGCGGTCGAAGAAGTCCTTCATCAGCCCGGACATGGCCGCGAGATTCTCCGGCGTCGCGAAGAGATAGCCATCGGCGGCGAGCACATCGTCCGGCTGCGTTTCGTCCGCAAGCTGGAGTCTGACCGTGACTCCCGATTGCCCGCGCGCAGCGGCGGCCGCTGCCTCGGCCATTTGCCGTGTGCCCCCCGTCATCGTGTGATAGACGATCAGCAGCGTCTTCATGCGTCTTTGTCCCGTAGGTTCCTGATGAGGGCGGCCCGAGTCCAAGCTCTCTTCGCTCGATGACTTGCTGGCCGAAGCATCAAATTAATGTTCGGAAACATCAATATAATGCGATAAATTGGCTGAACTCCGACCGCGCGCTTGCTAACTGAGGAGTTTAGCGGCCGTTTGCACGATTTCCGCGACGAACACTTTGACCATTGGATGGTTGCGTTCGCCGCGGCGATAAGCGACGTAGATTTTTCGGCGAAGCTCCGGCCTCAGCTTTACCCATGCGACGCCCGGAGGTAAGCGTAGCCTCCTGAGTCCAGGGACGACTGACACAGAGCAGCCGGAGGCCACCATCGCTTCGATCATCTCCGATCCACGGCATATGGCGTTGGTCCGAGGCTCGTACCCGGCGCGGCGGCACAAGTCGGCTACGAAGCTGCCCAAGGGTCCACCGGTCGATTCGATCGCCCAGGTTTCGTCCTTGAGGTCGGCCAGGCTGAGCGACGGCTTTTTGCTCAGCGGATGGTCAGTCGACAGTGTCACGTACCAGACATCCTCGGCCAGCGGCACAATCGCGATGTTTTCCCGATTCTCGCCCGCCACGATTGAGAGATCGTCAATCAAGGCGATGTCCGTTCTCCAGGACCGCAGTGCCGCGACCCCATCAATTGCCTCCAGTTCTTCGATTGCGATCGCCAGACGCGGATACGCGTGCTGCAGCGTCTTGACCGTGTCAGGTAGGACAACCGAGGCGATCGACTGAAACGCGGCAACGCGCAGCTCGCCGGCGATCTCACGCCGAAGCTCGGCCATTTCCGAGCGAGCTTCGTCCAGCACAACCATCAGCCGCTCGGCGTAGCCCACCAGTGCGTGGCCCGCGGGCGTAAGCCTGACCCTGCGGCCGATGCGCTCCGTGAGCGTGACGCCCGCCTCATCTTCAAGTTGTGCGATCTGCTGTGAAACCGCTGAGGGCGTAAGGAACAGGGCCTCGGCGGCAGCGGCAATCGTGCCACACCGCGCCAGCTCCAGGAGTGCCCGCATTCGACCGAGCTCCAAGGCAGGTACCTCCTGAAAGAACAGATTGATTCAACAGAATTGCTAATGTATTACGTCAAAAACGATAAGTATACGTAAGCATACTGGCCGCCTAAGATTGAATCGTCGAACAGCGCAATAGAACGGCCGCAACGCACATGCGTAGTGTCGAGTTCGACCAGCGTCACTGGTGAACAACTTTCTGGAGATTATTATGTTTGCCTTCCTCCTTACACGGGTTAGCCGCTGGTTCGAGCGCGCTGAACAAAGCCGCAATGACGAGTACCTTGCAGGCGCTCGGGACATTGCCGAGCTCGAACACCGGATGCGCTCGCTGGAAAGCGGCTGCTAACTGATGTCAGGCTTGCGCGAAATCTTTTGGTTGGCTGGCGCGCTCACACGTTGATATTCGCCTCGATGCCACCACACGCGCCTTGAGAGCGATCCTCGGGCGCTGACTGCGAAGGTAGCGGAGCACGATTTCACCGGACTACGCCTGGCGATGGGCTGACGCGCCGGCCCGCGGTCCGATGTCGGCCCGCTCTCTGCCCGGATGACCAGGATCAATCGTTACAATGCCTCGACGAGTTCCCTTCGACAGCATCGAATGCGAAATATCCTGACCTCCTTTTTCTGGAGCGGCGACGCCATCCGCAGTCGACGCGTAAGTGACATCGTTTTATCCGGAACGCTCGATCTGCCGGCGCCTTCTGCGGCCGTGCTTGCGGATTGGCAACGAGACACGACCGTGCGGCTCGCGCTGGAGCCAGGGGATGTCGAGGCGATGCATCTGGCACGCACGCAAATGCGCTGGCCGGACTACAGGCGCTGCGTCCAGGCCGTGTCCGCCTGGACGGGCGCCCTGGGACTGCCCGCGGTGCTTGCCGACAGCGACATGGCGCTGATGGCCTGTCGTGGCGCGAGGTATCACCACGATGGCGAACAATACGGCGGTACCGCTTTCTGCAATCTCTTCCTGAGTGAAGACAAGGGTCTGGACTTGCACTTTCCCTTTACGGGCCAACGCATTCCACTTGAGCGGGGAACAGCCGTGATTTTCGATCCGGCTCAGCCCCACGGCGTCATTCAGCGCGGCAGCGACAGTTTTTCTGCGGCCGAATTCGCCCCGGACCAGGACTTCGACCAGATTTTCCTGACGTGGGAACTTCCCATCGAAGACGCCGATATTGGAAGCGCGCTAAAGGTCATCTTCGATATCGCCCCCTCGACGTCGCAGCATCTCGAGAAAGAGCAGGTCTGGTTCAACGGTTCACCCGCCGCCGTCTGCCCGGAATCTGGTCGCTGGCTCCCCGTTAGCTGATATCGACGTCACGGCCAGTGTTGACGGCGGCCTTCAGATCGTGCCTCTACCGGTTTCGTTCGCGCAAAGCCACACACGCTTTTCCGCCGAGTTCCTGCTTCGGCTGGTAGTCAACCTGAAGGCGTCGCGCGAGCAACGCCTCTCCCTCCGCGGCGGATCACAGACGTCCTGATGTGACGAAAATGTGCGCCGCGTGGATGCCATGTTCATTGGCACGGTCCAGGAAGCTAAACACGAAAAATATTCGCAATCCTTATTTAAAGTTCGATCATTAAAATTATGTAAAATATTGGCGCGAACAGAAGCCCACGCGCAGCGGAGCTCGCTTGAACAAAGTTGTGCTTGCAGCGATTGAGCAACGCTGGAATAGCCCAGTTGGGCTTGCCGCCGATACAGGGATCAACCTGCGCGGGACGCGCCGTGCATCAAAAAGGGGCTCGCCGGTTGCCGTGGCGCGCGCGCCGCTCAGCCTCTAAGTGGGCCTACATCAGCCTCGATTTCGCGTACAACAGCTTCCTCGCCTGCTAACTGCAACTCGCAATTAGCGCATTGGCAGCCAGCTTCCGTGCGCCTTAGCACACGCACTGTCAGTGCGAGCATTCAGCTGGATTGATCCATGTCTCGGCGCAAAACCGCACGTCTGCCTGCCTGAGCAGCAGGAATCTTGTTAATTTCTTTAGTATGCCCCGGCACGTACCGCGATATGGCGCCATAAATTGGATACGTAAACTTACGTTATATTATGTAGCAGTCCGATCTATAATTTCGCATACACGGTTACTCTGCTTGTTCAAACACGCCTTCACTGAACCACGCCAGCCCCACGCCTCACAACGGCCTTGTATTCAGTGGGACCAGCACTCGATCGAAATTCGCGTACCCGGTTGTGCATCCTCAATACGCAGGGAATACCCATGAAGATTCACGACCGCAGCGACAATGCTGAGCCCCAAGCCCGACCCAGGAACATGTTGCGTGTGCTCGGACCGGAAAAACCGTTGAAGAACAGCGCTGCGCTCGCCACGTGGAATACCAACACCCGTATCTGAGACCTCTAACCGGGGGCCATCCGCGCCGCTTGCCAAGGAAATCTCGACCTTCCCACCCGCGGGCGTAAACTTGATCGCGTTATCGACAAGATTGCTTAGTGCCTCAAACAACAAAGCCCTATCTCCGTGCACGACATCATGCGCGCCGGAACGAATAGACAAGGTTAGAGAGCAGCTCTCAGCCAGAGGCTCAAACAATTCCTCTATGTCATCAAGCAGTTCCCCGAGAGCGACATCTTCAAAGCCACCACGGCGACTTAACGTGCCGATCTCCGAGATCCGCATCATCGCCCGGAACCGATCCAACAGGTGATCAGTCTCGCGCCGAACATCAAGAATTCGTTGGTCGAGATCCACGTCACCGTAACGTGCAGCCCTATCGGCAATGTGTGAGAGCTTCGCGCGGACGTGCCCAAGTGGAGTGCGAAGATCATGCGCGATACCATCGCAGGCACCTTTTACCTCTCCCATCAGCCGCTCGACTTCACCCAACATATGGTTCACCAGATCCGCAAGCATATCGAGCTCGTCCCTTCCCTTGACCGGAAGGCGTTCCGAGAGATCGCCTTCTGCGATCTTTCGTGTGACCATCTGAATTTCGCGAATCCTTACACGCTGACGACGATGCAGAAGCCAGGCAAAAAGAGCGCCGGCCAGAAGACAAATGCCACCAACAACAATCAAGGCGTTATTCGTACGTCGCTGAATGCTCAGGATATGAGTCAAATCATGGGCAACTAGCAGAATCTGACCGTCGGGACGCCGGAGGACCATGGCCCGGACTACGGGCGAGGTCTGTCGAGCGTCGATCGAAAGCGTGTGCTCGAAGGTTGCGCCCGTGCGATCACTCGGCAAAATTTTCGGTAACCCACCGACGTCGCCAGCGACAGCTTTGCCATTCCTATCGAACAGGCCATAAAACGCTGTGTGTTGATGCTCATGAGCGAGCCGGTCACTTATCACCCCTTCAATCTCACCTGGCGGGAAAGCATCGAAATAGTTTAGTTGCCATTCGATGATGAGATCCGTACTGCGCTCCATCGTCTGGGTCGTTGACACACCTATAAATGCGAGCAGGAGCATCACCGCAACTGAAAACAGGGTTGCATAAGCTGCGATAAATCGGGAGCTTGAAGACTGCCACTGACGGCGCGCAGGCAAAACAGGACCGCCTCCGCCTTCGCTCGCTGCCGCTGATGAAGCGCCTTCGTCCTTGATATAAACATTCATCTGTGACTTTTTCCATTCCGAAACCAGGCGCATACCACGCTGGAGTCGTAGCCGAGCTCCGCTGAATTTTACGACTGCTCCTGAGATAGGCAGTCGATGCCGCGATCGAAGACGCCTGCCTGCCGCCCCGAAACAAAGCGGCGCCTACATTTCCCCTTCATAAATCTTACGTCGATATGATTCATATTTGCTATCGCACCCCGTTTCATCGCTATTCGAGAGCATCGGCTGGTTGCAAATTGCATTTTATATGCGTAGAATGCATTCGTCGATTGCCCCCTATCTCGGCAATGCGCTCTGGCTGCGGCCATCCTGAGCATCTGATTGAAGTCTTCGCAGCCGGTTGATGAACAATGTGCGGATGACGAGGTTCTCCGAACGCTCATAAACTTCCAGCCATTGGTTATTTGAGGCCAGTTATAAAATTGGTTCAAATTTCCTCATTATCATCATAATAGTTCGCAGTCCTATTAAATTAAATTTAACTCAAAAAATTCAATAATTTCAGCCATATACGTGCCACTCTGATCGAGAATTCATGCCTGTTACGAGTGATGAGGTGATGCATGAAAAAGGCAATGGCCGTTCGCATGATCAACGAATACGGCGCACCATCAGTGTGCTTTGAGATGGACGGAAACGCCGCTCTCTTTGATGCTGAAGAGCTCGACGAGCTCATCGAAGAACTCAGTCGGTTGCGGTCAGGTATGCGTCCTGGTGTACCGAACGCGCCCTCGCGAGCACATCAGTACGTGATGGAAATGAACCCATCGTGGTACACCGAGCGCACTCCGCTCTTTGACGGCGCTGCCCTGTTTTTGCGTCACAGCGGCCTTGGGTGGGCATGCTTCGCGTTGCCAGTTGATAGCCTGCAAAAGCTCGCGGATGCGCTCTACACGCACATCCGCGAACACAACACGATGCAGCCCCACCTCGCGCTCAATTGAGCCCAGGCGAATCGAGAGGTAGTGACGATGGACCAGCTCCAGGCAATGCGAGTTTTCACACGCGTCGTAGACGTCGGCAGCTTCTCCCTTGCGGGAAAGCGGCTAGGCATATCGGCATCAGCCGTAACACGCAGCATCAATATGCTGGAAGCACATCTGAATATGCGCCTCCTGAACCGTTCAACGCGTAGCAACTCGCTCACGGAAGCAGGGAAGATTTATCTCGATGGCTGCAGGACGGTCATTGAAAAGCTTGACGAACTCGACTCGGAACTATTCCGTGCAACCCGGGATCCGGGCGGGCACCTGCGCATCGCGGCTCCTGCAGCTTTCGCCAACACGGAGCTGACTTCTGCGCTTGGCGAGTATCGCCTGGAAAATCCGCGCGTCGAATTCGAAATCGTCACCTATGACACGACAATTGACTTGATCGAGGGCGGCTTTGACGTCAGTTTTACAACAGACCGCCATCAAATTAGCGCAAACCTGATCAGCAGGCCTCTCATGTCCGTGCAGCAAAGCCTGGTAGCGGCGCCAAGCTGGCTCCGTCGCAATCGCGACCCCGCATCGCCGGATGACTTGCCCGAACTGCAGCTCCTTGCCACTGCTGATCATCCGAAAACGCTTGAGATTGAGATGGCTGGGACCTCGTATCGCGTCAACTTTCGAGGACCGTTGTCAGCCTCGCACTATTCCGTCGTCCGGGCGGCGGCGATCCAAGGCATGGGTATCGCGCTGCTACCGGAACCTACGGTTGCCGCAGACATTGCGTGCGGAAAGTTGGTTCGAGTCCTGGAAGGCTGCTCGTTTAACTACCCCGGCGCTGAGCTCCGCCTTGTCTATTCTGGTCGAAAATATTTGTCCGTGAAAGTCAGGAGCTTCATCGACTTCGTCGTCGAGCGCTACAGAAATAGCTGCCATTTGCAATCCAGCCCGCTGATCGCTGGGGCCGCCTGAAGGACGTCAGTATGCTCCAACACTGTTCCCAAGAACCCATGCCAAGAATTCTTGCCATTGAGGCCGATACATTGGAGGAACGCAGCTTCACCGCGGCACTAACCTCGAAAGGTCTCACCGTAGACGTCGCGACCTCCGGGCGTGAAGGTATCGCCAAAGTCATGGCGGCCGAGTACGACGCTATTGCTGTCGATCGCTGGCTCCCTGATTTAGACGGTGTAAAAGTTCTCACGACACTGCGCGGCATTGGCATTGAAACGCCCGTCGTGATGATCAGTGCAACCACGACGGTCGAAGAAAGAATCGAAGGTCTGCGCTCCGGATGTGATGACTATCTGGCTCGACCATTCTCGAATGACGAAATGGTTGCGAGGCTTGAGGTGGTCATGCGACGCAGACATATCGCCGCGCAGGCGTCTCATGTTCTGAAAGTCGGCCCTCTTTCGTTTGACCTTCTCAATCAACGGCTTTCCTGCGACAAAAAGGTCGTGCGCCTACGACCAACCGAACGGCGTCTGCTCGAATTCATGATGCGCAACGCAGGCCGGGTAGTGACCCGCACAGCGATATTGGAAGGCGTCTGGGGTAGCGCATTCGACCCCGGAACCAACCTTGTGGACGTACACATTGGACGCCTGAGAAATGCCATCGAAATTCCGGGTGAACTGCCGCAAATCAGAACTGTGCGAGGCGTTGGCTACATCCTGCAGGAGTAGCCGAACGCTCCGTCAATCGCATTGCATCTTTGTGATTTCTCTTGAAGTCGCAGTGCACTGCATCTTCGCAGGCGCCCTCTGCGCGACCTGGCGAGGACTTGCAGTATCGTCACCTTACAACAGGTCGCCCGCCTGAACCGAGAGGCATTTCAACGTGACAGGTCGCTGAAGTGCTTCATCTCTTACCGACATGCGAACTCATATCGCCAGAACAGACCAATGAATGCCATAGTTGAGGTTGCCCTTCGTCGGCCACTAACCTTCGTCGTGATGAGCATACTCATCGTTCTGACAGGTGTGGTTTCGATTCTAAAGACGCCAACGGATATCTTCCCGTCAATCAAGATCCCCGTTGTTGCCGTAGTCTGGACATACACCGGTCTTTCGCCGAAGGATATGTCCGGTCGTGTCGTTTACTACTATGAGCGCACGCTCACCACTACTGTTTCGAACATCGAGCATATCGAGAGCCAATCGGAATACGGTCGTGGCGTCGTCAAGATCTTTTTCCAGCCGGGCACCAACATTGCAGCTGCTCAGGCACAAGTTGCGTCTGTCTCCCAGACGGTTCTGAAGCAGATGCCTGCTGGCATCACCCCTCCGTTGATCCTCTCCTACGATGCGTCGTCCGTCCCCGTTCTGATGCTCCAAGTCTCGTCGAAGAACATGACGTCGGCTCAGGTGTATGACATGGCGTCAAACTTGATTCGGCCAGCCCTCGTCTCAATCCCCGGCGCGTCTATCCCTACGCCTTTCGGCGGAACGACGCTCAACGTAGAAATTGATCTGGACCAGACCAAGCTGCTTTCTCATGGAATATCAGCGGCCGACGTCGCCGCAGCGCTAAAGCGACAGAACGTCGTTTTGCCTGCGGGCGACCAGAAAATCGGTGCTCTCGATTTCATGGTGCAGACTAATTCGACGCCGGCGGAAGTGTCGACGTTTAACAATATGCCGATCAAGACGGTGAATAGTGCCACTGTGTATCTTCGCGACGTCGCACATGTCTATCGAGGGCCGCAGCCGCAGATCAACGCAGTGCTTGTGAAGGGTAAGCAATCAGTGCTGATCGAAGTGCTTAAGAGCGGTGATGCCTCGACGCTAAGCGTCGTTTCTGGCATCAAAAAGGCGCTGCCTGGCATCATCCGCACTCTTCCTGCTGGCGTCTCGATTACACCGCTCAGCGATGCTTCCGGCTTCGTTAAAGATTCAGTTCGAGACGTGATTCAGGAAATGGCGACGGCAGCTATCCTCACAGGCCTTACCGTCCTTCTGTTCCTGGGCAACTGGCGATCGACCATCATCGTCGCGACAAGCATCCCGCTGGCGATCTTGTGCTCCACCATCATGCTGCACCTGACGGGGCAATCGATCAATGTGATGACACTAGGTGGTCTAGCATTGGCGGTCGGCATCCTTGTGGACGATGCCACAGTGATGATCGAGAACATCGATGCCCACCTGGAATCTGGGGCAGAGCTCGAACCCGGCATCATCGCAGCAGCCAATCAGATTGTTATCCCGACTCTCGTAGCGACCCTTTGCATTTGTATCGTCTGGCTGCCACTCTTCCAGCTCGACGGCATTTCCGGATATCTGTTCCGACCGCTCGCGGAAGCAATTGTATACGCGATGATCGCGTCATTCATTCTTTCTCGGACTCTCGTACCGACGATGGCAGCGTGGCTGTTGCGTGGTCATGTTCATGGGCACCATGGAGCTCCTGACGAAAACCCGGGATTCTTCAAGCGCTTTCAACGCGGATTCGAAAAGCGGTTTGCTGCATTTCGCCAAAGCTACAGCGACGTCCTGTCCCGTGCAGTAGACAATCGAAAGCAATTCGTCACCGTCTTCATGGTGTGCACCGTCGCCTCGATGGGCCTCATCGCCTTTCTGGGGCAAGACTTCTTTCCGAGCATCAAGTCGGGCGAAATCGACATGCACATGCGGGCGCCGATCGGCACGCGTCTGGAGGAAGCGAGCAAGACTGCAGTGCTGGTGAACCAGCAGATCCGGAAGCTCATTCCTGGTCAGGTGACCAACCTCGTTGATAACTGCGGCCTGCCTGTTAGTGGCATCAATCAGGCATACAACGCAGATGGCACGATCGGACCTCAGGATTGCGACATTACCATTGGGCTGAAGAACGACGCGTCGCCGGTAGATGACTATCGGTTCAAGCTACGCGAGGAGTTGCCGAAGCTGTTCCCCGGCACGGAATTTTCGTTCCTCCCCGGAGACATCACGTCCAAGGTTCTGAATTTCGGCTTGCCTGCCCCGATCGACATCCAGATCTCCGGGCGCGGCCAAGCAAAAAATCTCGCTTTCGCGCAGCAGGTCGCCGCGCGCATCCGACAGATACCCGGTGCCGCCGATGTCCACATCCAGCAGGCATTCAATGAACCCACCCTTGAATTCAAGGCGGATCGATCTTTTGCATCCGGAATGAACCTGACCGAAGAAAACATCGCGAATAATGCACTCACGACGCTTTCGGGTAGCGGACAGACCTCACCGACCTACTGGCTCGACACGGCAAATGGTGTGTCGCACATTGTCAACATGCAAACACCCCAGAACCAGCTCAGTTCGCTAAACGATCTTGAGACCGTCCCGATTGACGCGGGAGGCGGCGCGCTTGCCGGTCAGAAGACTCAGATTCTCGGCGCCCTCGGCACTATTTCTCAGACCGGCTCTCCTTTGCTGGTGTCGCACTACAACATCCTGCCAGTCGTCGACATCTACGTGTCTAACCAGCGTCGAGATCTCGGGGCCGTTTCGAATGCAGTTGCCAAAGTCGTAGCCGAAATGCAAAGTCAAGCGCCCCATGGAGCGAGCATCCATATTCGCGGGCAAGCTACGACGATGCACTCCGCCTACGCACAACTGATCGGGGGGCTGGTGGTGTCGGTGGCCCTCGTGTACCTCGTGATCGTTGTGAATTTCCAGTCATGGCTCGACCCGTTCATCATCATTACGGCGCTTCCCGGCGCGCTGGCTGGCATTGTCTGGAGCCTGTTTCTCACACATACGGACCTATCGGTCCCCGCGCTTACCGGCGCCATCATGTGCATGGGGACGGCCACCGCGAACTCGATTCTTGTCGTCTCGTTTGCACGTGAAAAGCTCGCTGAACATGGAGACGCGGTACGCGCTGCCATCGAAGCTGGTTATGCCCGCATCCGTCCGGTGCTGATGACGGCGCTCGCAATGATTATCGGCATGCTGCCCATGTCTCTCAGTAACTCGCAAAACGCACCGCTTGGCCGCGCCGTGATCGGCGGCCTCCTTGTGGCTACGTTCGCCACGCTGCTGTTTGTCCCCTGCGTTTTCGCGATCATGCATCGCAAAAAAGAAGATACCTTGGAGTCCATCTGATGAATGTTCGTGAAGAAATAACCACGCAGACGAGTTCGCGGCCCAAGTTGCTGGCGCTTGTTGCGGCTATCGTGTTGGCCGGTCTGGTCGTATATGGCGTTGTCGAACGCCATGAAAACGTGTCCAGCCTTCAGACTGTCGCGGAAGATGAGGCCGTCCCGAAGGTGCAGATTGTCACGCCGTCACAAGGCCCGTCGACACATGCTGTGTCGCTACCGGGAGACATCAAGGCGTGGTACACCGCGCCGATTTACGCGCAGGTCTCCGGCTATGTGAAGAAGTGGTATGTCGACTACGGCACG
This sequence comes from Paraburkholderia sp. J8-2, assembly GCF_905220195.1. NCBI lineage: Bacteria > Pseudomonadati > Pseudomonadota > Betaproteobacteria > Burkholderiales > Burkholderiaceae > Paraburkholderia > Paraburkholderia sp. J8-2. Next base: position 112,765 of record NZ_CAJMZA010000020.1, on the reverse strand, counting down.
TTCGTCAAAGCTGGGACGCTTCTGGCGACGATCGACGCCCCCGCAGTCGACCAACAATACCAGACGGCAACTGCAAATCTCGCGGTTGCAGAGACGAGCAGCAAGCTGGCCGAGGTCACCGCCAAGAGATGGAAATCTCTCGAGGGGACAGAGGCAGTGGCTCAGGAGGACGTCGACATCAAGGTCGCGAGCGCAGAGGAAAAGAAGGCACGCGTCGAAGCTGCCAAAGACGAGGTCGCACGATACAAAGCGTTCGAGCAGTTCAAGAGCATCGTCGCGCCGTTTGATGGCATCGTCACCGCTCGTGACACCGATGTTGGCAATTACGTCAACGCGACTGGCGGCGATGTGAGTTCGCATGGTGCTGCGGACGAACTGTTTTCCGTCGCAGACGTTCATGCCATGCGTATCTTCGTTTCCGTACCGCAGGACTATTCGGATATGCTGAAACCGGGCCTGACAGCGACCTTCACAGTGCCCCAATATCCGGGGCGGCAGTTCTCAGCAAAGTTGCTGACGTCAGCCAATGCATTCGACCCTCGCACGCGCACAGTGGTTACGGAGCTCGTAGCCGACAATGCCGACCATGAGCTTTGGCCAGGTACGTACGCGACGGTCCACTTCAATGTTCCAACGGATAGGAACGTCGTCGTGATCCCCGAGCAGGCCCTGCTATTCCGCGAAGAGGGCATGCAGGTGGCTGTTGTCCGCGCCGATGGTCGCGTACATCTTCAGAACGTCAAACTTGGGCTGAATCTTGGACAGACGGTTCAAGTCAAGTCAGGGTTGAATGCGACCGACCGCGTGATCGTCAGCCCGTCCGCGGGCATTCTGGAGGGCCAGAAAGTAGAGGTCGTCGCCGGCGCCCCCGGTACCGCTCCAAAAACCAGCGTGGCAAGCATCTCGCGTGCGGTGCTCCCCGCGGCAGGAAATTTCGAGAACACCCAAAGCGACCAGAAATCATGAGTCTTCTCAAAAAACTTTTGCTCCGCGCTGGGTTGCTGATTGGAGCGGCCATACCGCTGGCAGCGTGCAGCCTCGCGCCAACATACAAGCCGCCTCATGTTGTCATTCCGGCAGCCTATAAAACCGTGCAGGCTCCGTTTGAGCGGGCGAACCCAACGGCTCAGCTTTCGCAGGGGCCGTGGTGGACCATTTTTAACGACGCCGAGCTAAGCGGACTGGAAAAGCAGCTGGACGCCATGAATCCTAGCCTTCTCGCTGAGCAGGAAACATACACGCAGGCCCGCGCTGTCGTCGGCGAGGCACGGTCCCAGCTGTTCCCGCAACTGAGTGCACAGGCTTTTGGCTCATTAAACGGCGAATCGAAACACGCGCTCTTCCATAATCCGTCATCACTGTCTGCTGAAGAGTCGTCGCTTGGCTATGGCGCCGCCGCATCCTGGGAGCCCGACCTCTGGGGAGAAATCCGGAACAGAACCCAATACGCGAAGGCCAATGCGCAGGCGAGTGCTGCCTTGGTGGCATCTGCCAGACTGGGGCTTGAGCTCGAGCTTGCCGAAGACTACATCGAGTTGCGCGGGCTCGATACGCAGCACGCGCTCTATCAACGTACGCTCGACTACTACGGAGACGCAGTAAAGGTCACCAAACTGCGCTATGAAAGCAAGATCGCGGCGGGTCTCGACCTCGAACGCGCGAAGGACCAGCTTGCAAGCGCCCAGGCGGCGGATACCGACGCGCAGGCAAAGCGCGCGGTACTCGTGAATGCGATCGCCGTATTGACTGGGAACAACCCGTCCTCTTTCGAGATACCTGCTGAACAGTTGTCAAATCTGTCGGTACCGACCGTCCCGGCAGGCGTACCTTCAACACTGCTTCAGAGGCGTCCTGACATCGCCGCGGCCGAACGTGAGGTCGCGGCAGCAAACGCAGCAGTCGGCGTAGCTCGCGCCGCCTTTTACCCGAATATTCGATTAGGCGCTGCTTTCGGTTTTGTGGATGACGGTCTCGCACTTGCAGCGCTCCCCGAAAGTGCGTGGTCAGTCGGCTCCTCTGCCGTTCTACCGCTCTTCGAGGGTGGCCTTAGACGATCGGAAGAACAGCAAAGCTGGTCCGCCCTAAGACAAGCCACAGACACTTACCGTGCGACGGTACTGCAGGCATTTCGGGAGGTCGAGGATCAACTTTCGTCCACCAGTAAGCTCGGTACGGAGTCGATCCAGCGCAAAGATGCTGTCACCGCCGCGCTCAAAGTTCAGACGACCGCGATGCAACTCTATACGAGTGGGCTCGACAATTACCTGAATGTCACCGTTGCACAAAAGAGTGCACTGGACGCCGAACTGTCCGCAGTGCAGGTGGAGACGCGACGGCTGCAGACTGCGGTGAGGCTTGTCGGTGCATTAGGTGGAGGATGGACAGCCGCTGACATGCCCACCGCTGGCCAAGCGGTTCCCTTTTCACCTATTGGCATAGGCAAGTTGTCTGGGGAAGCGAAGCAGCAATAAACCCGGTGGGAAAGCATCGCCGGGGTGAGGGCGAAGGGGCTCGGCAAACCCACTCTGTTTGCTGTCTACGCGGTGCCGCACGCGAATAATTTTGCAAAGATTCCAGCAGCGCTATTCCCTCCCCTGAAGACGCCCTGTCTCCATATCACGGATGGATTCTGTCAGGCGGTCGTCCACCTGATCCAGACCGCTCTTTTGTTCCCCGCCGAGGCTCACTGCCTCGTTTGCGGCTCTGGCGACCGGAGCCCCGCCAGAGCCGCCTTTTTCTCCTGCGCCTGCCAGCCTGCGATCCAAAAGGGCCGCAACAGCTAAAATTTATTGTATTTTATGATCATGTCGTGCATTATTTTCCGAAGACGGATCGGGCACTGGTTGTTGCTTACTGGACTCCTCATCCAGCGATTCGTCTGCTCATGCTGTGCTACGTCTATGCGCCGCTGAAGTTTCCGGCATTCCCGACTCCCAGAAATTTGCGTAGGACTACATTTAAACTGCGAACGATGTCCCCAATGGTTGCTGGTTTCAGGAACTCATTCGTCTGGATCTACCTTCGGCTGACCGAAATCAACGCAGACACAAACACACTGTAAAAAATCACTTTGAGACGACCAGCGCACCCGCTGGACAACACCCTCACCCCGGTGATATTGCTGACCGCGATCCATCAATCGACTCTCGTGAGTCTGCTACGGTGCCAGACCGCATTGCCTTGATCAGACACACCACCACCGCCGCGGTGAATGCTGCCCTGACACGCACGGCGATCACAGAGCTCACCGGAGCGGGTACATTGCGGGTTGCACTGAACTGACCAACGATCTGCGCGTTCGGAAAGACGAATGGACTCGCGAGAGAAAACGCGTGGGCTCCGCACATAACATTGACGTGCGCCTATCTTCTGCTTGCAGGCGCCTATGCGGTGCCGGCCTGCTCCGGGACGCACCTCGCGGCCGTCATGCGACCGCTGCTTTACTCGATGCCTATGTGCACAATCTTGTGAACATGAGATTTATCAAATTCCTGCTCGATCTACACTGCGTCGGATGCTAGGTGGCCGTTCCGCACGCACAATTCGATAGCAGTCCGCAATTCCATCGAACGCTCAGCAGCCTGCTGACGCGTAACGCACAATAAGGGACTCAAATATGGTATCCACAACGCCGGAATTGAGCACTGCCGTCCGAGCGTCAGTTCTAAACGAAATTAAAATTTCTTCATAGTGCTGCTTCTTTTCTGATAGTGCATTGGGAATATCCTGTTCACAACGGTTAGCCAATACATGACGAACCGCTTCCTAGAAACCCAACTCCCAAGGACACGTATCATGAAAGCAATGATGATCGCAGCTGCTGCTCTTGCTGGCCTAGCAACCGCCACCTCTGCCTTTGCGCAGCCCCCCGCTTCGTCCCCGAACTATGCCGCACATCCTCCTGTCATCACCCAGGTGAAGCTCGGCGGAAATGCTGCGCAGGCCGGCCACTGGATCCCCCCTTACGGCACCGCGGTGCCGCAGGCCACCCGCTCTCAGGTGTATCACGACCTCGTGCACGCCGAGCAGGACGGCCAACTCGCCTATCTGAACTCGACCGTGTACGCTCATTCGTAAAGGCTCGCAACGCGCATGCAACTGTTGCATCGCCGCGCCTTCACTCTCTGCGACAGGCGGCGGAACTCTTGCATAGCGGTAAAACTCACGGTTTCATAAGGCCCACACACGCGGCATCGAAAGCGGCAGGTGTTTCATATCAGCCTTGAAATCAGAATCCAAGCAATATATTTCGGAGTACGAATATGAACAAGATCACGAAATTGGCAATCCTTCTATGCGGCGTGGCGGTCACTGCCCCAGCGTTCGCAGGCACAACGCTCTCCGCCCAGGAATGCACGTCCTACCCCTTTGTCAAGACCACGCATAGCCTGACCCGCAGCCAAATCAATACCGAACTCAAGGAGCTCGAATCGGTTGGCTACCAGCCCGGCCTGTCCGACAATAACTACCCGCATCTGCTCAATAAGGCTGAAGCAAAGCTTCAGGCTGCATACAACAGAGACTGCATGCACGACGCTCCGTCCACGTGATGCGAGAACGAGAAGCTTCAGCGGCAGGGCAGCAGTACCGACGTGTGTATGACCGATCATGCGGTACGCTCCTGCTGCTGCTCAAGCCGCCCTTCTCGTTGTAGCTCCTTGAATTGCCGATCTCAATGCTGATGGCCCGCTCGGTAACGACGTGATCGATAGCTGGCCGCGGCGGCTCCCACACATCCCGCGGCGGCTGCCGTGAAACCCCTCACGCCGCGAGTGAAGCGGCCCCACCCGTGGGCGAAGGGTTCGGCCCACACCGCTGGGCCTGCCAAGCGGTGACTTCACTCATCACCTCGTCGGTCACTGAGCTGATGAACTCGGGCGACACCACGGTGTCGTACTGCTCCTGCAAAAACGCCTTTGTCTCGCGTACGGTCATGGCCGACGCATACATGGCCACGATCTTGTCGTCGAAGCCTGTGAAGCGTCGTTCGTGCTTAGGAATCGGTGGCGGTTCGAAGCTGCCGTTGCGGTCGCGAGGTACCTCAATGCGGTTCGGGCCGCCCTCGGTCGGAACCGTTTTGGCGCCCGTCCCGTTGCGCTGGTTGGTGACTGTGGCAGGCTTGGCAGCGCCGGGTGGATAGCCCAGGTGGTGGTTCATCTCGGCACCCAGCACTCGCTCGACCAAGGGCTTCTTGATGGCCAACGTCGCGGCATTGATGGTTTCGGCCGTCATCGGGCCGTTACCGAACTGCCTAGGCAGTTCGGCGGAATTCACCGGTAGGTCCGCTGCCGGGGCTTTTCGCACCGCCTAGCCACACATTCTCTTCATTGTCGTACCGCAAAATGCAAAAAGCCCGCTCGATGGTGGGCTTGCCCAACTTACACTGTGTGTAGGGTGCTGAGGCTAATAGCCGCCAATTTCGTATCAATCACCCTTCCTATGTACGTCGAGCATTTCATTTCGACGAGCGCTGCCTGTTTCAAGGTCTGCCTGAATGCCGCTTGAAGAGACACGCACTGACCGACAGCGGGGCCGTCGCCGCAGCCCGCAAGTCGGATCTCATCCGAGTCGATCACAACATCGTCTAGCAAAAGCTGCGCCGTTGCATTCTGCGGATCGCCGTCGAAGTTCTCGATTACGGCCTTTCCAATGATCACCCACGGAAGCGGCACGTCAGTTGGCAGAGGGGGTAAGGTAAATTTGGCCGCAAGCGTAAGTTGAAAATTATTGAGATCTACCGAGCCACCATTGCTTGTAAAAATCCCTTCGGGCGCTGTCATCACAATCTCCGCAGGAAGATTCAACAATCAGGTCTTCAGCTTGATATCACTCCAGGCACCGGGTGTTTCAGTATCCCGCGCTGATACGCGACGGTTGTCCGGATTGCAAAGATCCAGAGAAGTCCAATCATGACGCGACGAGCTTTCGTCCTCGTGATGTCACCTGGGTGGAGTCAAGAGTTCGAGCATAGGTTGGCTGATCCCTCTGCGCTACTGAACTTGGCGAATCGATGGGCGCTAGCGTACGGACGGCGCGGGACACGAACTCCTCGACCACAGTGAGTGCGATTCGCTGAGCAAAGTAGCGCGAGCACAAAAGAACGATCGTACTAAATTGCAAATTATCTTCATGTTAAATGACGTTCTATGAGATGGCGACTTCAGGCGGTGGTTAAAGGCTGTGTGTGGCGACGCACATGGCTGTACGTCGCCCGGGAAACCTCGTAGACCCTTCGCGCTCATTCTGGGGAGGCCTCTCTCTTCCTTCGCGCATCATCAATCAGAGGGGAAAGGCGCTCGACGGACTTCTTTGGTGTTGGAGAGGTATGCGCCGGTGGATGTACATTCCACGGCGCAGGAGCCATATGGCCGTGGGCAAGAATGGCCGCAATTGTCACACCGGCGACCCTAGTGATGACCGTCCCAGCCGCCTTGTCAGCCACGTAACGCACCACCTTTTTGACCTGTTCGGCCGCCTTCTTCGCCTTCCAGCGCTCGTTTATCTTTCGCTTTAGCCGTCGTTCGATGCCACCGGCCTTACGGCCTCTGCCTTTCGATCTGCTCATCACCTGCTCCCAGTGCGGCCTTGCCGCGTTGGAACGTATGTGGTGTTGTGCCTTAAAAGCAAGCTGGTGCAAAAATATATCCTGCCAGCCGAGCACCTAATGGTCGACCCTTCGTTGGCAACTTTGGGCATCTTGCCTCTAAGTTGTCTAAACAGCCAGCCAATTGCATCCAAGTACCGTTAAGAAACATCTGGGCCTTGCAATAACCCTACTCGAATTCCCCCAGCACGTACAAGCGGAAAAACACAAAAGTTTTAGAACAAGTAGTCGAGCGCACACTTTTACGCTCGCCTCAAAGTTGGGTACTTTGGACGTAGTCGCCCGTGGAGCCTGGACGCTCCTCGTGAAATTTCGCACCTGATCGCGGAGCCCTTCAAGCTACCAACGCGGGCAAAGACAACGGAGCCAAGGGGTTTCTGGGTCGATGTCAGCGTGCGCACTTTGCCAAAAGGCAGCCCCACCACGCGTAGCTGCGTCTAACCGGCAGCGCATAAGGCCACACACCGCCGGGATAGGCTGAGACGGGCCCTCGCGGCGAGGAACGCGAGGCCAGGCGGCATGCCCGGCCCAAACTTGAGCTGGCTCATATCGGGCCAGTAGGCGAATAGCACGACGGACGGCAGACACGGGCTCGCAGCCGGCGGGCGGCGCGAATAACAACCAGTTTCAGGCGATGAGCCATGCGAAGGTCCGGGGTGCACGATTCTGGCACTGAACGGCCCTGCGGGAAGCGCCGCCGAGCCTCAGCTTCCGAGGGACAGGTCGGTCGCCAAAGCGCGCCACTCTGTGCCGCCGCCGAATGCGAACCGCACTGCTCCGGGGCGTGATATTGGCCTACCTCTCGTTGACAGACAACGAGCGAAAGTCGGGGAAGAACATGCGAAGTCCGATCCACACTGGCTGGAGCGCCGGGGACATCCGCGAGTTAAAATGCGCTCTCCTGGTGCACTCTAAAGATTTTGCCCGATGTGCCGTTACCACGATATGAAATTCGAGTCCACGCATAGTGACCGACTACGCCTGCCAATGGTAGGCTCTATCAAACTCTGCAGTTTACGAAGATTGCGGTTGCGGATACCTAAAAGGTAGGACATAATCGCAGGTTCACGGAAAGTAAATACGCGAGGAGGTGGCTGATGACGATCACTGAGCTTATCGCCGCTGCTAGGGCGACCGAAGTCGACGAGGCGAAGCTCGATGCTATGGAGCAACGCATGTCGGACGCAGAAAAATGCTACGAAGATCGTGCGAATTCGCAGTCCGTCAATAGTGAATTCCTCGCGCGCACTTACAGTCTGTAAGAACATTTTAATTGTCAAATAGCAGCCCTTCGGGCTGCTATTTTTTTTGCCCTCGATAAGAATGATCCCTTTCCTGGTTTGTGGCTTTGGCAAGTCGACCATCAGTAATCTGGTAAAGGAATGCTTCGGATCGGATTTTCCGGATATCTTTCGAAAACTCCAGATAGACTATATCTATCGCTATTTGAAGGACCTTGGGGCTAAATCGGTCTTGCTGGAGTTCGAGTATGTCGATAGAGACTACCTCGAAGATCACAGCCGCTTTTATGTCAAGCGCTTCAGTAGCGCCGGTCACAAATGTGCCCGGATGCACTTCTTCTCGTGTGAAGTTGATCACGAGTTGATACACGAAGTATTGAAAAGTGGCCACAAGAGCCCCCTCCAGGATGCCTACCTGGGCTTCATGGTGATCAAGCCCCTGCCGCAGACCTTTATTGGCAAGACCTGCCTCAAGCACTATCCCGGAATCAACGAGACGACCACGAAGCATTCGCTCGTCAGGAAATACGAGGTCAATCTTTTTGGCATTGATCTTCAAGTCGACTCGATAGCTTTCCAGGAGCAGGACAAAGTCGTTTCAGCTTGCGCGACAACATCGATATGGTCCGCCCTCCACGCGATTGACCAGATACAGATTCGAGACATTCCATCGTGCAGCGAAATCACGACGAATGCGATCAATTTCATAGAGGGCTCAAGTAACAGCTTTCCCAACAAGGAGTTGTCGAATAAGCAGATCATGCGAGCACTTGATGTGCAAGGTTTACGGCACCACGGTGAAACACTGGAGTTTACAAAGCAGGACGACTTCCTGCGTGCCGTAATCGCGTATATCGACAGTGGGATACCGCTGATCCTCGGCGTTGACGTTTACGCCGTAGAAGAGACTGGACCGAAAAAGCTCGCGGGTCACGCGGTCACAATCCTGGGCTATTCCTCAGCCGGAAATGCGGCCATTTACCTTCACGACGACCGGTTGGGCCCGTTCGTCCGCGCAACGTTCACTGATTTCGGCGAAGCGGGAGTGCCCGAATTGTCCTGCAGATGGGGCCTCGCATTGTGTCAAAAGGACGACAATGGACAGTGGCTGGCAGAGCACGAAGTCTTTCTCCCGAGCAGTCTTATCGTTCCAACACATAATAAAGTTCGCCTCCCCTTGCGCTTCGCACTTAATACCTGCGATTCGATTGCACGAGAGTTCAGTGTCCGACTGAATGAGATCAGCACTGGCGTAGACCAGAGTGCTCAAACCGATTTTGCCGGTGCGTTGACATTTAGTGTCTCGCTCCAAGAAATTACAACGATCAAGCGAAACGTCCGCGGAATGGGTCACGCAACCTCGTTTACCGGAAACAATGGCGAAACGATTCCGATTGCGGACACCGATATCGCGGAGTGGGAACGCAGAAAACTTGCCTTTCTGACTGGGAGCTATGCACGTTTCCAATGGGTGGGGCGCTTCTATTTCCAAAATCAGCCGGCATTTCAGGTCCTGATTGATGCAACCGATATTCCTCAGGGTAATGCGGTGTCTGCTGTACTGATCGAGAATCAGGTCGCTTCCGAGCCCGTGCTGGCCCCCATGCGGGTCTATGCAGCTTCATCGAAGAGGCGTGATCGAATCAAGCCAAAAAACGAAGACTTTCTGTATTCATTTCTGAAGTGCTTGAACCCTAAAGACCGTCACTTGAACGACCACCTCGATAGTACGTACGGCGAGCTTCGTGCTCCAAAGTACTTGAAGGAGTCGGAATTTTTTGAGAATGGCACGATCAAGAAAAATACGTCCGCGCGAACGTTCTACGAGTCTACAAGCGAGACCCTTCAAGAGGTGTTTGACGGACTCAGGGCAGGCGCGGAGACCGAGTATGTGATTTGGGCCGTTTCCCACGAAGGCGGTTTGCTGATCGGGCGAGAGATCGATCAGATGGGACATCCCTGCCTCACAGGCTTTAAGCCGGCACGTATCGCAGGTGAGCTGAAGCGGACCCAAAGTGGCTGGCTCATCAACTCGAAGTCTGGTCGATATAGCGGTGACTACCGTGAACAGACTATGTATCTTGGAAATGCACTCGAAAAATTTCGATCGATTTTCTACCGTTCTAGGGATGAAATTTGGACGGAGAATGATCTCCCGAGACGCGGTCAGACATAACGCCTATACGCGCCCAAAAATCTGTGCTTGCAACTTGGGGCGTCCGCCGGGGCCGAAAAACAATCGAAAGGAGCTCCGTGAGCGATCCCATATCCATCCTCGATCGTCACTTGGCGTAATGCTGCCTGGCTTCGCCAACTGCGAATATTCTCCAATCTAACTAGACGTTACCGCGTGTCCGGTCGTGCAGGGGCAAATCCACCCGCGGATTGCGCCATAGCAACAGGGTCGCCAGTAGTACAAGCAGTGTTGCGCCACCGCTCACGGCCAGAGACAGCACGTGAGTACTCATATCGCCCATGTTCGTACCCCACCAGCGCACTACCACAACCGCTATCCAGTAACTTGTCGCGCTGGCCCAGATGTTACGTGCTCGAGCAGCGAGGACGAGCACCAGGGCAATACTTGCGAGCGCAACAGAAATCGGCGCGCTCGCGATCACGGGGCCGAACATGTGTGCGCCTGCATCACCGACGACCGTTCCGAGCGCACCAGCTGAGAGCATGGCGAACCAGAAGACGCCATTGATGGATGGGACAGTGGAACGCATGCCGTTCCTCGCTTGCCACACAGCGAAAATGAAGATACCTAACAATATGACTCCGGCTGCCAGGTAACCAAGGTGCGCGTGCTCAACTAAACCATCGGCAATATCGGTTGCTGCTGCACGAACGATCAGAATGGCCGCCCAATAAAACATTTCGCTGCCGGTAGTCGAAAACCGTTCAGCCAGCATTACGAGCGCAAATAACACTGTGGTGAGCAGCAGCCCCGCGGCAGTCTGTAAGCCAAGATAGTGAGGGATGATGTCGCCAAGGTTGGTACCGCACATGCTTGCAACACAAATGGCTGCCCAATATCGCGCGTGAACGATGGGAGTAATCTTCAATTGCATAGTATCTTCTGATCCTATTTTTTCAAGATGGAGCTAGACATAGACGTGTTCAGCGTGTGTGATGGATAGGATAGAGGGGCAGGCTTAGCGTTCACTTAGGGCTGTGATGTATGTAAGCTAGGCGCCGCATCCGAGGGAGGTGGCCGATTCTATTAGGACTGTCGGACAAGTGAAGGCAAATCGACAGATTAAATAAAAAAGACGGCGTCCACGCGATGTGGACGTCGTCCAATAGTCTTTCCTCGAGTAGTTTAAATCGACATCAGAATTTGTGACGGATGCCGATCCGGGTGGTGAACTGATTGTTACTCGTCGATGCTGTAATGTTGTTGATCGCAGCGACCGCGGCCTTTCCGGTTGAGTCTTCACCCGATGCGTGCTGGAATACACCGATCAGGTAGATATCTGTACGTTTCGAGAGAAAATAATCCAACCCCAACGAATACTGGAAGTACTTCGCTCCTTCCGTACTGGGTCCCTTAGCCAGCGCGACACTGCTGCCGTCGGTATAGTCGAATGCCGCGCCGCCAAGAAAGGCAGGGGTAAACTGATATTTAAAGTTTACGTCGAACGTGTTGAAGGTCGCATCGGCCCCATGCTGGTAGATCGTTGTGCCGTTCGCGCCGAGATTACGGAAACTAACGTTCGAATAGGTTGCCCCGAAAGTCGCTGCGCCGAATGTGTAGTTGCCTCCCGCTCCGATGACCTGGTACGTGTTTGCACTCACGAAACCTGAATAGACAGGCGTCGTGACAGTCGCGGGCGTAGAACTCGTTGTGTTATTGCCGAACATCCCCCCCGCGTTCGACGGCGTACGTGCATTCAAATAGCCTACGCCAAGGGAAAGAGGGCCGTTGTCGTAACCGACGCCCAACGACCAGATCTGGTTTTGCGTAAAGTTGCCAGCGGTACCGCCAAAGCTGTAGGTTCCTCCAAACCGCAAGCCTGCATAGTCTGAGCTGGCGAACTTGACGGTGTTGTTTGTCCGGTAGAGATTGTTGAAATTGTCGAGGTCCCCTGGGTGCGCGACGATATACCCGCCCCACTGATCGCCCGCTCCAAACTTCCCGACATAGTCAACGACGGAGTCGTACTGGCGACCCAGCGTCACGGTACCAAAGCGCGAGCTGCCCAGACCGACGTAAGCCTGGCGGCCAAACATCAGCCCACCCGTGCCGAGCTTACCGCTATTCACGTCGAATGCGTTCTCAAGAACAAAGACCGTTTTCATTCCGCCGCCCAGATCTTCCGTACCTCGGAGCCCAAAGCGACTTCCTTGCACAACGCCGCTCGAAAGATTGTACAGTCTGTGACCGCCCGAGTTGGTGTTGAAGTTGAAACCTTCGTCGATGATCCCGTACAGCGTAACGCTGCTTTGGGCGTGCGCAGCGCCGGTGAATGCGCCCAGGACTGCGAGTGCGAGAAAAGTCTTCTTCATTGATATATCTCCATGTCCGTCTGTTGTTTGATTTGAATTATGAATAGGATTACTAACTGTTTGTTCCTTAGAAGCACTCTCCCGAAGATTCCTGAAAAACACACGCAATAGATATCTGCGCAAGAGCAGATCGAAATGCGATGCGGCTGGTGACTCCCTGGACGGCTAGACGTTCTCGAGTGTTGCTCGGATGTGGGCCCGGAGGGACCGCTGCCCCTCCCTGGCTACATAGTCGTCACACCGTCACGCGTGTCCCATCAAATTTGGTAAGGGAAAAGCCACTGAACCTCTCTGGATAAAGTCGCACGTGATCGGAAAGGACAGTTAGGGCGAATGTTTCACCGAGTTTCAGACCTTCCGTCGTGTCGGAACGGAAATGCGAGCCATTGAAGTTAGCGGCAAACGCGCCGCCCGCCAGTTTGTTCAATTCCTTGCCAACCGTCAGTTCATCGGTTGAGGCGGTCAGACTCAGTCCATCTGCGCTCGGTTGTACCGGCTTAGGGAAAACGAAGTCCTCATTGAAGAACCACTTAAGGACAGTAACCCCGGCGCCTAGAAAGGTGGCGCACGACTGCGTGTACGACGGCTGCTGGCCGCCGCCGGTGGGCAGGACCTGTGACACCAGATAGCTACCCTGCTTTGAAAATATTTCTGGGAGAACACGCGAGTTAAGGAACTCGGGATGGAACGGGTACTGTGCTCGACCCAAAAGCTGGTTGTGCACGCGGCCGCCGATTTGCTCCGGCTTTGGGCGCCGATGCACGACCCATTTCTGAAACCCGGCGAGCGTGTCAACTGGTGTCCACACGCGTCCGATGAGGCCGCGAATGTCCTCCCGTCCAAACGAAACTCCGCTAGTCTGCTTCGTCGATGTCCGGTACGGGTTGGCGGGATCAAGCGCGTTCGGGCCCATCGCCAGAAGGATCTCTGCCGCGTTGATGAGCGTCTGGAACGTCGTATAGTTGCGGAACGCCTCGAACCACGCCCTGGCGGTCAGAGCATATCGGCGCTGCGGTTCAAAGACGCGTTCCTTCGGTGACTTCTTGCCATTCTGGATGCTGAGCCATTCATCATAGTTCGTCATGAAGTCGAGATTGGCTTTCGGCGCCCGGGTGAGTTGAATAACGGGGGCGAGGGACCCGTTCGGAACGTCCAGCAGCGAGAATTGGGACAACCGTGGCCCGTCAAACTCGTTGGGCAGTCCCGCCCGACCGAACGTGCGCGGCGTCACACGTCCGCCCTCCTTTGGCCCCTTATAGCCACTCAGGCGTGACAGATCTGCGCAAGCAGCCGCGACGAGTGGATCGTTGCCGTACTGGGAGAACGGTACATCGCGCGTGAGCGCCATCCAGTACGTCTCGACCAGTTCCGCCGCGAACTGTTCACTTGCGAAGGTCGGGGCCGGTGGCAACGCGAGCCCCCACGGATCCTGGCCTTCAAGGAGAAACGAATATGCCTGGAGCGGGTTACCAAGCTTGATCGTACCGCCGAGAGGGACGGCCTCGAACGCTTCAAACGTTCCGGCTTCGATCGCTGCAAGAAGCGAGCGGTAGGCCGCCGGGTCGACCTCCCCTAACGCGTTGTGGGGCAACCCGCGACTAAACGAAGCAAAGTAGTTTCGGTCGGCGTAGAGCGCCTCGTCGCCGTTGTTGGGGTGCTCCAATACGAACGATTGCGCGTGACCATCCGCAAGTTCGACGCGCAATTGACGGGCACGGTCACGACGATGCGTCATGCGGTCCGCGCCGGCCGCAGGTCCGATCGTTTGCTCCGCGGCATTGGCGTGTTGAATGGGAAGCGCTGCCGCAAGCGCCGTCATGGCCGCGGCCTTGAAAAGATTGCGGCGTTGAACGGAGGGCAACGCAACTGAAGAAGAGCGGTCGTTCGTGTTTTTCTGCATGTCTGTGGGCGTAGTGATTCGGCTAGCTGGTGAAATATGAACGCTGCATCTGACAGAAAGCAGCCTGCAGATTGAACGTCGATCGTGATGGCGTCAGACGACAGGGGCATCCTGCACCGACGCCGCTGAGCGCGTCCTTCGCCGAACGTTCAGTCATCCTGCGCAAAACAACCCGTGTGATCCGGCAAGAATTGCTCGAAATCTCCGGCAAGCAGTAACCGGCAGAGGGGATCTCCGGCGCGCGAATCAAATCGGTCGCGGTCAATACGGGGGACCGCATTCGTCGTTAGCGCTGCACAGCGCACATCCGTACGGTCGACGCAATTGAAATGCCACACGGCCTTCGACACCACCCATTGTTGCAGTATTCCTTCGTGGAACAGCGGCGCCGGAATGGCCCTCATGTGCGGCTCGGACATCATTACGTGTCTCCTGCGATTTCTCTTATGGCAGTCTCCCCTTTGGGGTCGCGAGCGGTGCCAAAGACCTATTGGGTTGAATGCAAGCGTTCGGGTTGGGGCGCCACTCGTAGTCAGCCCCTAATCCGGATTGCGCGCGATGTGCCCCTTTCTGATTTTCAGTTGTCCTGATCACGTCCGCGGCGCCCCTATTGATCTCTTATGAGGGTCCGTGGCCAACGCGCCTGGATGAAGCCCTGGTGAGGTTCATTTGCGCCCGCGCCGCGTCCTCAACAAAGCTCTGGCACTTCGGCACGTCCTCGTTGTCTCTTTGCAACCGAAAACGCAGTCAGGTTATTTTTTTGGAGTGCGTTTGTCAATGCGAAAACGCAAAGACAATTCATCTTCGCGCAAAAAAAAGCCACCCGAAGGCGGCTGGACAGGCATTTAAGCCTCGAATGATCGTTTACCCGCTATGTGGCCGATTCTGTCGTCAGGGGCTTATCGATATCCTCGAACAGCTCGACAACGGCCTTCTTGCGCCGTGCTGCGTCGATATGCTGCCGCATCATGCTCGCGGCAGAGAGAACGTCACCTCGCTCAATCGCATCGAGTATGTCGATATGCTCCTGAGCCAACGCCTGGCGTGGCAGGCGCCGTTGGGCCTGCCGATATTCTGCAAGACGGCGTAACTGATCCAGCCTGCGCAGGGTTTGATGCGCGAGCCGGTTCCCGGACCAGGAAACAATAGCCTCGTGCAGCCGCGCGTTAGACTCAAAGCGCTCCGTCGCCGTCATCGCCTTGTAGCCACCGTCAAGGATCGCCTGCTGCTCGCGTCGCAGTTCGCGCAACTCCTCAAGGTCTGGACGAAATTTCGGGCTGAGGATGCAGGCCGGTTCGATGGCGACTCGCAACAAATACATGTCGTCGTACGCCTCGAGTGAGTCGATCATCGGCAGGAAGCGCCATCCGTACCCGGCCTCCTTCTCAACCCATCCTTCACTTTGGGCGCGCACCAGTGCTTTGCGTACGTCACTTCGGGAGGCGCCAAGCATGCGCGTCACGTCCGCTTCTGTGACGGACTCGGGCATTTCGCTCCGGAAGCGCGATTCAGCAAGTCGCAGGTACAGCGAGTCGTCCGCAGCGTTCATCTCATCAAGCACTTCGCCCGGAAACTCATCGAAACACGCGCTCACTGAATAGCCGCGGTTTTTGTCGTATCGGATAAAGCCGGTCTCGACCAGGCGGTCAAGTGCGACACGGACCGGCGAGCGCGATGTACCAATAAGTTTGGCCAACGTCCATTCAGGCAGACGCGTTCCCGGCGGCATGCGCTCTCGCCGAATATACGCAACGATTTCTCGCAGGGCCTTTTGCTGGCCGCTGGTCATATCAGATGTCATGTCGCAGGTGCGGGCTAGTCAATCGCGGACGTTGAGAATATACCGCGCGCAGCGACGCTCAGCACCTCAGAAACGGCGACAGAAAAGCGATGCGCGCTAACGGATTATGCGTTTTCGCTTCAAAAAACACAATATCCGCTGACCCGCGACAAAAATGGGGGGAGTATCGCCCAACGCGCCGACTCTGGATCAGTCGGACGCTTTTTCACGCACCGCACTGCGCAAGTGAAGCTTCATGAAGTCTGCAGCGGCGTCACGCTGTCCGGCGAGGAGCAGATCGATAAGCGTAAGGTGTTCACGACAACGCCGCTCAGCCTGATCACGATCTACGGCTTTCCGGTACTCCATGAGCCTGCGCAGCCGATCCAGCCTGCGCAATCCATCAAGAATAAAGACGTTCCCCGAGCACGCCGCGATAGTCTCGTGCAAGCGACTGTTTGCATCGAACAGGGCGGCTGGCGACGCCGTTCTTACGCCTCCGTTTGCAAGAACTTCCTGCTCAGCACGGCAGCGCAGGAGTCCTTCCCGGTCGAGCTGAAAGGTTGGCTCGAGGATTCCTGCCGCTTCGATCAGCAACCGGTAGCGATATCCCTGGCGATACGTTTCAGAGGACGTAAGAACCGATTGAAACTGCCAGCCATGCCCCGGTCGACGCTCGATCCATCCCTCCTGAACCATCCGTCGTAACACTGCATTGAGCTGGGCCCGCGTCACGGCGTATCGCCGCATCAGCTCGTTTTCCGTAACGCGGTCTTCCAGCTTTCCCGCGAGCCTGTCTTCAGCAATAGCGAGATAGGTCTCCTCCCCGGCATCGACACTTTCAACCTCAAAGACTTCCGGCTCAGCGCCGGGAGGGGCTTCGTCGGCCACGGCGTAGCCGCCGTCCGGGTGTGCAGCAACGACCGCTTGAGCGGCAAGGCGTTTCAACGCCTCTCGCACGGGAGAGCGCGACACATTGAACTGCTCGGCCAGCGAGCGTTCAGGCAACCGTGTACCGGGAGCAATACCGGTCCTGGTGATGTGCTGGTGAATGTTTGTCGCGAGTACGTCGGCTAGAGCGCGGGCCATGGCATCGAATTGATCGAACTTTGCTCGATGGTATCACAAATCCTAAAAGGTATTTTAACGTCGTCTAGAACCACCTTGGATGCGATCAACATGGCGGTCATCGAGCTGGGATTCTCGACTGCGTTGCGGTTTTCAGGCCTCAAATTGACCCTATCGGGTGGACTCTAGCCATGATCGTTTACCCGTGATGGACTTTCGCAAACACAAAAAACCCTTTACTTGGTTTCTCACACGCATAAAATACCAACCAACAAAGCCTCTATCTGACGGGAGACACATGTATCGCAGGAACCTTCTCGGCGCGAGCCTGGCTGCAGTCGGCGGCTTTGCGTTGTCCGGTGCGTGCTCCGGAGCCGCTCTGCCCAACGGCAGCGCCCCCACGGTCGACGCGTTGCCACTTGACACACCCAGCCTGCCCAACTCAGCGTTGCCGACGGGGAGCTGCGACTGTCACGTCCATATCTTCGACGCCGAGAGGTATCCGTTCGCTGTCGAACGCTCCTACACGCCCGGCCGTGCGGTCGTGTCCGATCTCCTCGGTTTTGAAGGGCGTCTGGGAATCGAGCGTGTCGTCGTCGTGCAGCCAAGCGTTTATGGGATCGACAACGCGGCGCTCGTTGCCGCCCTGAAAGAACTCGGGACGTACCGCGCACGCGGCGTCGCGGTCATTGACCCAGGTGTCACTACGGAGGCCGAACTGCGTACCTTGCATGACCACGGTGTCCGCGGAGTGCGTCTGAATCTCGAAGTCAAGGGGCAGCGTGACCATGCGGTCGCCCTTGCACAGCTCCAGCGCGCAGCACAAACCGTAGCGCCGCTCGGTTGGTCAATTCAGATCTACGCGGACGTTGACGTCGCCGCCGCCATGGCGCCGACAATCGCGAAGCTTCCGGTTCCGGTGATCCTCGACCACTTCGCCGGCGTGCGCGTCGCCAGGCAACCCGAGCAACAGGACGCATTCGAGACGGTGCTTCAGCTCGTGAAAGAGGGGAACGTCTACGTGAAACTCTCGGCGCCCTATCGCGCCTCGCGGCAAACCCCGGACTTCGCGGACATCGGCCCGTTCGCTCAGCAACTCATTCGCACCCGGCCGGACCGGATGCTATGGGCATCCGATTGGCCGCACACTGGCAGCGCGAGCCATCGCGACGGTGATCTCAGTCGTGTTGAACCTTTCCGCAAGGAAGACGCCGGTCGTGCCCTGAACAACGTGCTTGCCTGGGCTGAGACGTCCAGCGTGCGCCGCCAGATCCTTGTCGACAACCCCGCCCGACTCTATGGCTTCGCCGCGACGGCAAGCTGAAACCGACTCCAGACTCTATCGAGGAATTAATTCATGTTTCGCACCCTGAACCCTGCCACCGAAGAGGTCGTGGCCTCTTTCAATCCGGATACGCCTGAGCGCGTAGAACAGGCACTCGCGGATGCGCAGGTCGCGCAGCGCGCCTGGGCAGGCCAGCCGCTGAATGTCCGTACAGCAGCGGTGGCGCGCATTGGTGAGGTCCTGCAACGTCGCAAGGCAGAAATCGCGGCGCTGATTACGCTGGAAATGGGAAAGCCCATCGCAGAAGCGGAAGCCGAAGTCGAGAAATCAGCGTGGACGTGCCGCTACTACGCAGAGAACGCCCACAGATACCTCAATGACGAGGCAGTTCTGAGCAACGCGAGCGAAAGCTACGTTGCTTACGATCCGCTGGGCGTCGTGCTGGCAATCATGCCGTGGAATTACCCGTTGTGGCAGTTCATCCGCTTCGCCGCCCCCGCCCTGTGCGCAGGGAACGGCGCCATCCTCAAGCACGCGGCCAACGTGCCCCAATGCGCGCTCATCATTAACTCCGCTTTCGCCGAAGCGGAAGTGCCGCAAGGCCTCATCGCGTCCCTTCTCATCGAGCCTGAAAACGTCGCTGCACTTATCGACGACCCGCGCATTGCCGCTGTTACCCTGACCGGTTCGACCGCCGTTGGCAAGCTCGTCGCGTCGCAGGCCGGCCGCGCCATGAAAAAGCAGGTCCTCGAACTGGGTGGATCAGACCCGTTCATCGTGCTGGCCGACGCCGACGTCGAAGCCGCCGCGAAGGCAGCCGTCAAGGCGCGCTTCTCGAACACGGGCCAAAGCTGCATTTCGTCGAAGCGCTTTATCGTCGACGAAAAGGTCGCTGACCGTTTTGTCGCAGTGTTCTGCGAAGGCGTGGCAAAGCTCAAGGTCGGCGACCCCATGCAGCGCGACACGACGATTGGTCCGATGGCCCGCGGCAACCTGCGAGACGAACTGCATCGCCAGGTCGAACGCACCGTCGAGGCAGGTGCGGTCCTGAAGGCCGGTGGTCAGCCCGTCCCAGGCCCCGGGTACTTCTACGCGCCGACGGTGCTGGACCACGTCGCCCCCGATATGGCCGCTGCGGTCGAAGAAACCTTCGGCCCGGTTGCGGCCGTTCTACGTGTCGCCAGCACCGATGAAGCTGTCGCGCTGGCGAACGCAACGGAGTTCGGTCTCGGCGCAGCGCTGTGGACAGGCAACCTCCAGCAAGCGAAATCGCTCGTGCGCAAAATCGAAGCGGGCGCAGTATTCGTCAATGGTCTGGTCGCTTCGGACGCACGCTTGCCCTTCGGCGGCATCAAACAGTCTGGCTACGGCCGGGAACTGGGTGCAGCCGGCATTCGCGAATTCACCAACGTCAAGACCGTCTGGATCGGGCCGGCCGCCTGATTCAGCGCCCACGTCTGCCCTAACTGGAGCACACACATGACCATCAAGACACCCTCGGGCGCCGCTCTCCTCAAACCGGACCAGCTCCCTGCCTATGACCGTGGCGGTGGCGCGAGCACTACGCCGCTCGTCGGCAAGTCGATCGGTTCCGACAGCTTCATTACCGGGTACACCTCGTTCGCGCCTGGCGTGAAGATTCCGTTCCACAGCCACAACTGCCAGGAAAGCGTGGTACTCGTTGAAGGCCACGCGATTCTCGATATCGACGGCCTGGAATACGAACTCAAGCCACTGGATACCACGTTTATTCCACCAAACGTGCCACATCGTTTCCGCAACCTGTCGGAAACCGAACCGATGAAGATTCTCTGGATCTACGCCCAACCGGACGCGACGCGAACCCTCGCGGACAGCGGCGAGACACGCCCCGTGTCCGCAGAGCACCAAACCCATTCGAATTAAACTGAGTAAATTATCATGCGTATTCTCGTTTGCCCCGGTGACGGCATTGGTCCCGAAATCGTCGCCGCATCCATCGACGTTCTTGGTAAGGCTGATCAGGTCTTTGACCTTGGTCTGCAATACGACTACGAAGACATCGGGTTCGCCAGCCTCGAAAAGCACGGTACGACGCTTCGCCCCGAAGTGCTGGAAAAGGCGCCCACCTATGACGGCCTGATCCTTGGCACCGTCTCGCACGCCGACTACCCGCCTCCCGAGAAAGGCGGTCGCAACGTCTCTGCCGCGTTCCGTTGCGACCTCGACCTGTACGCCAACGTCCGTCCGTCGCGTACGCGTCCGTTCCTAACGTCGAATATGCGCGAGGGCAAGACCATGGACCTCGTCATCATGCGCGAGGCGACTGAAGGCTTCTACCCGGACCGCAATATGGCTCTCGGATGGGGCGAAATGATGCCCTCGAAGGACATGGCGCTGTCCGTGCGCAAGATTACCCGCCACTGCAGCGAACGCATCGCACGCCGCGCTTTTGAGCTTGCGATGAAGCGCCGGAAGAAAGTGACGGCTATCCATAAGGCGAACAGCTTCCACATGACCGACGGCCTGTTCCTCGAATGTGTGCGAAACGTTGCCAAGGAATTTCCCGAAGTGCAGTTGAACGACTTGCTCGTCGATGCCTCGACCGCTCACCTCGTGCGCGCGCCCGAGAAATTCGATGTGCTGGTTGCGACAAACTTCTACGGCGACATCATCAGCGACCTGGCCGCAGAGCTCTCGGGTAGCCTTGGCCTCGGCGGTTCGGTCATGGCCGGCGACAACCTGTGCTGCGCGCAAGCTCAGCACGGCTCGGCACCGGACATCCAGAATCAGGACAAGGCCAACCCGACTTCAATGATCCTCTCTGTGAGCATGCTGATGCGCTGGATCGGCGAGCACCGTCAGAAGCCCAACTTCATCGCGGCCGCCGACGCCATCGACAAAGCCGTCGACACGGTCCTGGCGAACCCGGAAAGCCGCACAGCCGACCTCGGCGGCAAGATGGGCTGCAGCGCCTTCGGAAGGCAAGTGGCGGACGCGGTTTCCGCGTTGTAAGAACCGGCCGCAGGGCCGGCGATTCCGGCCCCGTAACGACAAGAACACAACCCGGAGACATTCGATGATGGCTGAGATACCGACGCTCGGTGAATGTCGCCGCGCCGGCCTCGAGATCGGATTTGACTCGACCTGCGCAGGCGAGCTCCGGTAACACGTGCAAGGCGAAATCACACGCCTTCATCGAAGGATTTAATATGCATTCCGAACCAGTATCAATGAGCGCGTCGACCGATCTCGATGGAGACAGGCAGGCTATTCGGCAGCGGGTGCTAAGCAAGAACGCCTGGCGCCTTCTGCCGTTGCTTACCCTGGCTTTCATTTTCAACATGATCGACCGAACCAC
Source organism: Paraburkholderia sp. J8-2 (assembly GCF_905220195.1). Classification (NCBI taxonomy): domain Bacteria; kingdom Pseudomonadati; phylum Pseudomonadota; class Betaproteobacteria; order Burkholderiales; family Burkholderiaceae; genus Paraburkholderia; species Paraburkholderia sp. J8-2. The sequence goes on along the minus strand of NZ_CAJMZA010000020.1, from coordinate 91,038 downwards.
CGTAGGGTTCGCCGCCCTGACGATGAATCAGAGCATCGGACTCACTCCGGCCCAGTTCGGGTGGGGCGCCGGTATCCTGTTTGCCGGGTATTGTACGTGCGAGATCCCGAGCAACCTTGCACTCTACCGCTATGGGGCGCGCAAATGGCTAGCGCGGATCATGATTACCTGGGGTTTCGCTTCTGCCGCGACGGCGCTCGTCCAAGGCCCAACCAGCTTCTACGTCCTCCGTCTGCTGCTGGGGGTTGCTGAAGCGGGCTTCTTTCCAGGCGTTACGTTCTACCTCGCGTGCTGGTTCCCTTCGCACTATCGAGTCCGGGTGCTCGCTTTCTTCACGCTCGGCGTCCCCCTCGCGTCGGTTGTCGGAGGCCCATTCTCTGCGGCCCTGCTGGGACTCGATGGCGTCGCGGGTCTACATGGCTGGCAGTGGATGTTCCTCGTGCAAGGCATGCCCGCGGTACTGATCGGATTCGCAGTGCTCATCTTGTTGCGCGACAACCCGGTCGACGCTTACTGGTTAACGCAGGCGGAGCGCAGCGAACTCGTGACAATGCTCGCTGAAGAGCCGCGTGCGAAGCCGAAGAAGGCGCTGTTCGCGGCTTTGAAGGATGGCCGAGTGTTGTTGCTTGCGACGATCCAGTTCGGCTTCGTACTTGGCTCATATGGTGTCGGAATCTGGCTGCCGATCATCCTCAGGGCACACGGGTTTGACATCATTTCTGTCGGCCTGTTGTCGACCATACCGTATATCGCCGCGGTCGTCGGCATGTTGATCTGGGCGCGCGCAGTTGATCGCGGCGGACGAAACGTATTCCATTTAGCGAGTGCCTGCTTGCTCGGTGGGATCGGTTTGGCTATTTCCGCACTCTCCCACAGCATCGTCGTTGAAATGGTCGGCCTCAGCCTGGCGGTTCTCGCCGTCAGCTCGGCGCGCGGCATCTTCTGGACGATTCCGACCCAGTTCCTTACTGGCGTCGCGGCTGCAGGCGGTCTCGCGTTTATCAATTCCATCGGCACGCTTGGTGGGTTCGCAGGGCCCTATCTCGTTGGCGCCCTCAAGCAAACGACAGGCACTTTCTCCGCCGGTATCTGGGCGATGGCAGGGATTCTCGCCGTGTCGGCAGCCTTGACGGCCATCGTGCCAATCGTAATGCGCAGACAGTGAGGTACGCCGGGCAGGCAAGGGGCAGAACCGGTCTTCCTGCTACGTCTGCCCGCATTTCGAAGAAACACTTTGCGTTGCAAGCAGAACCCGTGGCCATGGCTGGTAGAAACTGCCAGCACCAAAGGCGGGACGCCGCGACTCACGCGCCTTACCGCATCGCGGACAAGCTCCCGTGCGTGTCAATCCGGCTGCGGATTCCGATCGCGCGGCATGACAAGCGTACCGAGCGCGGCACGTAACTGATCACACAGGGCAACGGGGCGACGCGTTTGGCGATCCACGTAGACATGCACGAAATGTCCTTGCGCTGCCGCCTGATCTTCGCCTTCCTTGAAAAGCCCAATTTCGTAACGCACGCTCGTTGTGCCAAGGCGAACGACGCGCAGCCCCGCATTGATGCGTTCCGGAAACACGAGTGGGGCAAAATAATTGCATTGTGTCTCGACAACCAGACCGATTGTCGTGCCGTTCCTGAAATCGAGCACGCCAGTACGAATCAGATACTCGTTTACGACGGTGTCGAAGTAGCTGTAATAGACGACGTTATTCACGTGGCCGTAGACGTCGTTGTCCATCCAACGTGTGTCGATAGCAAGGAAGTGCCTGTAGCTGGATCGCGGGAAGGACGCCGGTTTGTTCATGTTGCCCTCAGTTCGAGTGATGCATTTGGACAGTTCCGCGTTGCACTGTAGAGGGCGACGCAGCGCCCCGTTAATCACGTATCTACCGATGGTTCGGTGGCTTGCCCGGCTCATCCATATTGCAGTAAGCGAACAGACCACCTCAGTATCGTAAAAGAGTGGTCCGGGCTGCCGGTCTGGCCGGGAGCTCAGTGAAGCTTGACGCGTGGCAGTGTCGTCCTTCTCAGCCAATGCGCAACGGTGTCTAACACCATTCGCGGATAGCCATGCATAGCGGCAATGTGCATCCGATACAGTGACATGTACATGAAGCGAGCAAATAATCCATCGATAAACATGCTTCCTCCAATCACGCCTCCCATCAGACTTCCGACCGCGCTGAGACGACCGAGCGAAACCAGGGAACCAAGGTCGCGATATGTGAAATCAGGCAATGGCCGCCCCCTCAACCGGGCGTCCAGCGCCCGGAAGAGGAAGCTTGCTTGCTGATGCGCCGCCTGTGCTCGAGGAGGGACATTGCGGCCGTCTTCCGCGGGCAGCGGGCAACCCGCACAGTCACCAAGAGCGAAGATACTGTCGTCGCTGGTTGTCTGCAGTGTACGGCGCACCTCGAGTTGCCCAAGCCGATTTACATTGAGGCCGTCAAGCATTGCAAGTACTGATGGCGCCTTGATGCCCGCTGCCCAGACGGTTAGGTCGGCCCGGATCGTCCTGCCGCTTTTGGTGATCACGTGTCCCGGCGTAACCTCCGCAACCGTTTCTCCCGTCATCAGCTCGACCCCGAGTGTGGAAAGTAGCTCGGCGGTGGCATTTGAAACCCTCTCGCTCAAGGCAGGCAGGATCCGCGGACCAGCTTCAATCAGTGCGATACCGACGTCGTGCCGTGGATCAAGATTGTGTAGCCCGTAAGCGGACAGCACTTGCGCCGTGTTACGCAATTCAGCGGACAATTCGACGCCAGTCGCGCCTGCACCGACAATCGCCACCTGGATTTTCGGCTCGCCGATCTGGTCGTTCTGTGCACGTTCGGAGCGAGTGGCAGCGCGAACACATGCAGAAATCAGACGCTTACGGAATCGCTCCGCCTCGCCAACAGTGTCGAGTGCTATTGAGTTCTCAGCCGCGCCCCTTACCCCGAAGAAATGTGTCGTGCTGCCGATGGCAATGACCAATGTATCGTATTCGAGTTCGCGGCCAGGTAACAGTTCGAACCCGTCGTCATCGGTACTGCCACGCAAGGTAATCCGCCGTGCGCTTCGATCCAGACCGACTAGCTCACCGAGCTGGAACTCAAAGTTGTGCCAGCGCGCTTGCGCTGCGTAAGACAGTTCTTGCGTGAATGGATCCATGCTTCCGGCCGCCACCTCATGCAGAAGCGGTTTCCAAATATGGGTCGGCGAACGGTCCACAAGCGTGACTTTTACTTTTGAGATTCCTTTCCGCTTGGTCGGTGCATAACGATCGCCGAGGCGGGTTGCGAGTTCGAGCCCACCAGCACCGCCGCCTACCACGATGATTCGATGCATACCCATCCTCCGTTGCTGCTTTAGGTTGAAACACTGCCGCGGCAGGTTGGCGGTCCAATGAACGCAGACGACAAAGGTATCGTGAATGACGTCACGCAATTGAACTCGCTGGCGAACCAGGCAAACTTACGCATCACGCGTTCGGCCGACCGGAACGGTTGACGTCCCCGAATCTCTGAGCGCGTGCTTTGCGTCGCTGGCCGCAGAGAACCGGAGGCCTTCATCAGGTTCGCTCGTCAATCAGACACGGATCCAATGATTGAAGTTGGCGAAATGGTCGTGACGTCGTCCCGGATCCAACGCCATAAGATGCGTCTGAAACGCCGCGGTTCCGCGCTGTTCGAGAACAACGCCATCCCTGGCTGGTCGTGGCTGTAAAAGAAGACTTTGCGCTCGGGTCAACCCACGAGCACTCAGTGACGCCGCTCCTCGCCCCGTGAACGAGCGATGGCACACGTGACGAGTATAGCGTTTTGTTATCATAAAACGCTATATGAAAGTACAGAAATTTCTTGTAGAAAGCTATGTGGTAATGTCACGCCCCCGCCGGCATCGCTAAGGGGCTGCTGTTGGCGACATTGACCCGTGCCCTGCGGGGTCTCAATCCAACGAACCCGGGGGCCTGTCCTCGCAGGTGGATGCGACCTCCACACACTGCTCCAGGGCTGCAGAGCTCACGTCATGATTTGTCAGTGGGTAAATCGTTGCGCGGCTTGGGCGATGCCCGACGTGATAAGTTCGCCGAGCCGCGCCTGGACTCTACGCAGTTCGTCGAGACTGATGCGATCGAGTCCTACATGCCCGTCGATGAGGACCTGGAGCAGATAGTTGGCTAGTCCTGCGGCACGCTGCTGCCCGCTGAGTGGTAACGCGTCTACCCACATTGCAAGTGGTGCTTGATTTGTGCCCGCACCAAACACAGCGACGTTTTCACTTTCCATGCGAAGTCCTCGCAGTCCGTTATATGCGTCTTGGGCGGCTTTGCCGAGTGAGCCGCTCCCCGCAGCGTCACCCGCTGCGCCGACGAGCCAATCGACGACGGCGCCGACTGATGAAAGGTCGATCATGACTGTCTTTCGTTGAAGTAGATTCGTATTAACCAACAGGACGACCGCGCAAAGCGGCACAGGCCATCGGCGCCAGGAGTGGTCCAAAACGGTAACACGGCGTGAGCAACTTCGGCCAACGCACAAGCTTCCGATTGATGCCCCTCTCCGTCTGCAGGGCGTGGCACATGGGGCTCGGCGCCATTGCCCCGCGGCGGAGTACTGAAGCTGCGACGCTCCCCCCGAAGGCGGTCCGGCGCGCGAGCTTCGGCAATCATCGACTCCTGAACGGCTGTCAGACATCGCCCCGCCCGTCAAGCGATGAGATGAGCCATCGTCGAGCGTATTGAGCAGCAACTCTCGCGGCCCTCCGCCCAGGGTATTCACCTGGGGTCGCTTCGTTTACATATTGCGTTTCGTAACAATAAAATGCATACCACGCCTCCAGCCCCCCCGGTCTACCGCAGAAATGCGGACAGTCGTGCAATGGCCTGAGGCTTCCGCTGCGCAGCGCCGGCGGATGCTTCATTTTTATAGTAGTACTAATCGTAAACCACTATCGAAAATCAATGAACATTCGCTGTGACGACTTTTGATCGATCGTTCGTGTACCTGCCGGCTCATGAACTTATGTCGCGGAATATCTTTGATCGACGATACGATGAAGAGAGGAGAAGTGCCGTGCACAAAACGATTCGCTGTATTGCAGGCATTACAACGGTCTTGCTGTCGCTATATGCAGCGAGCGCAGTCGGATCAGAAAAGATCACCATCATCGTCGGTGGCATCAACAAGCTGATATACCTGCCGCCGAAGCTCGCAGAATCCCTTGGCTACTTCCGCGACGAGGGTCTCGATGTCGAACTGCAATCACAGCAGGCAGGCGTTGACGCGGAGAACGAGCTCGTCGCCGGTGCTGCGCAAGCAGTCGTTGGCTTTTACGATCATTCAATCGACCTTCAGGCAAAGGGTAAAGAAGTAGAGAGCATTGTCCTGTTTGGTCTCGTACCCGGTAGTGTAGAAATGGTTCGCTCGGATATGGCGAACCAGATTCGGAGCATGGGAGACCTCAAAGGAAAGACGCTAGGCGTTACCGGGCTTGGCTCGTCATCCGCCTTCATCGGCCAGTACCTCGCTGCACGCTATGGATTGAAGACTTCGGATTACACAACGCTGCCTGTCGGAGCAGGAAACGCGCTGCTTGCAGCGATGAAGCAGCGTCGAGTTGATGTTGTTTGGAGCACCGAGCCCACCACCTCCCTGTTGCGCACGACGGGTGACGCGAAGGTCCTGGTCGACCTCAGTAGCGTTAATGGCACCAGGACTGCCCTGGGCGGCTTGTATCCTGCCTCAAGCCTCTATGTGCAAAGAATCTGGGCTGACACGCATAGAGATGACGCCCGGAAGCTTGCGCGGGCATTCGTGCGAACACTTCACTATATCCAGACACACTCGGCAGAGGAAATCGCGGACAAAATGCCGTCTGACTACTACGGTGGCAACAAGAGCCTATATGTGAAAGCCCTTCAGGCCTCGATGTCGATGTACTCACCCGACGGAAAAATGCCGCCGGGGGGGCCCGAGACCGTCCTGAAGGTCATGAGCGAATTCAACTCAAACATTAAAGGCAAACATATCGATCTCGCGAGGACATTTACCAACCAGTTTGTTGATCAGGCTCAGGCCGCGCAGTAAGCCAGTCAGTCCCTGCTTCGGCTTTCAGGACTCTTCGCTTGTGCGAGTCCGCCATATCTTTTCTGAATATCAGGAGTACTACACAAATACGCAAGACCTCTAGATAAATCGACAAATTACCAACCAGAAAATACCAACCTTTTGGAACTCGCCCAATGAAAATAAAACTTCTCGCCCTCGCTACGCTCGGGGCTTTCGCAGGCGTCGCTCATGCGCAGAGCAGCGTCACGCTGTATGGCATCATCGATGAGGGCTTCAACCTCAACACTAACTCGGGCGGCAAGCATCTCTACAGCCTCGCAAGCGGCGTGATGCAAGGCAGCCGGTTTGGCCTGCGCGGTTCCGAGGACCTGGGCGGCGGCCTGAAGGCGCTCTTCGTGCTCGAGAACGGCTTCGACGTCAACAGCGGCAAGCTCGGTCAGGGCGGTCTGCTGTTTGGGCGGCAGGCTTACGTCGGTCTGGGCAGCTCGCGCTTCGGCACCGTCACGCTGGGCCGACAGTACGATTCCGTTGCCGACTACGTTGGCCAGTTCGCGGTTGCCGACCAGTGGGGCGGCAACATCTCGGCGCACCCCGGTGACCTGGACAACTTCAACAACACGTACCGCAACAACAACACCGTCAAGTTCGCCAGCGCCGACTACGCCGGCCTGAAGTTTGGCGGCACATACAGTTTCGGTGGCGTCGCTGGCAACTTCTCCCAGAACCAGATCTGGTCGCTGGGCGCCGGCTACAACAACGGTCCCCTCGCCCTCGGCGTGGCCTACCTGAACGCGCGCACGCCGTCGAATGCCGGTGGCCTCTTTGGCAACAGCACCTCGACAACCACGGCCGCGGCAGTGACGACGCCGGTCTATTCGGGATTCGTCAACGCCAACACGTACCAGGTCATCGGTGCAGCCGGCGCATATACGTTCGGCGCTGCCACGCTCGGCGCAACCTACTCGAACATCAGCTTCCGCAACCTGGGCGCCAACGGCACGACGATCTACCGCCATGGTACGAACGCGACGTTCAATAACGTTGAGGCGAACTTCAAGTACCAGTTCACGCCTGCGCTCCTTGCGGGCGTCGCGTTCGACTACACCGACGGCAGCAGCGTCACGCTGGCGAACGGCACGGACAGGGCCGGCGCCAAGTACTATCAGTACTCGATGGGCGTCGACTACTTCCTGTCCAAGCGCACGGACGTTTACGTGCTCGGCATCTACCAGCACGCATCGGGTGATGACTCAACGGGCAAGAGCGCCGTGGCGGCAATCAACACCCAGTCGGCCTCGGGCAACAGCAACCAGCTGCTCGCCCGCATCGGCATTCGCCACAAGTTCTAAACGGCGTCTCTGACGCCGCCGCTCGTTGGTGCACAACGGCGCGCCAGCGAGCGGTAAATTGGCCACGATCCTGACGGCGCCAGCGTGTTTTACGCGCACCCGTCTCGAACCAAGGCGCATTTGGCCCATGAGATAGGCGAAGTGCCGGGAGGAGTCGAGTAGGCCCCAGCCAAGCCCACAGTAAGTCATTCGCGGACGCGAAAGGAGCAAAGCGCCATCGCCAACAACCATCGCGTCCTGCGATGACGAAGTGGTGTACCGCTCACTTCGTATAGAAGCGAGAATCGGACGACCAGATTGCTTCTGGACATGTGCCGTCGTGCGACACATCGCCATTCGCGACGCATAGAGGCGAAGTGAGAGTCGCGCCACCCTCAGCGTGCCCTCCGTCTGCACGCTTTTCATTTGCCCGCAGAGAGTTAACTTTTCTTCATGTTGTTGCTTTGCATCTGATAGTGCAATCGCAATAACCTGTCCACAACGGTCGCGCAATTGGCGTCGTACCGGCAACCCAACCCGTTGAGGACAGAAACGATGAAAGCTCTTATGGTCGCAGCCGCACTTGCAGGCATTGCAACGACAACGTCGGCCTTCGCACAAACACCGGTTTCGACCGCCCCGAACTACGGAGCGCAGCAACCGGCTATGACACAAGTGAAGTACGTCGGCACCGCCGCACAAGCTGGTCAGTGGGTTCCTCCGTATGGGAAGCCCGGTCACCAGGAGAGTCGTGCTGATGTGTACCACGATCTCGTCCATGCGGAAAAAGACGGCCAATTGACCTATTTGAACTCGACAGTCTTTGCGCATAATTGAATCTTGTTGGGCGGTGCGTCCAACTCGATCGCCCCGACGAGGGCGCCTCCAGTATGCAGACGTGCGCGCACCGCATCAAACAAGCCACACACGGGGCTTGAGCCTTGCCGGGAATTACATCTTTACTATCGCTCCGCCAGTTTGAAAGTCGCGGCTGTTTCGGCAAGCTTGGTCGCCTGATGCTGCAAGGCCTGCGCGGCCGCAGCAGCCTCCTCGACCAGCGCAGCGTTCTGCTGCGTTGTGTTATCCATCGCGCTCACAGCGGTGCTGACCTGGCTCAGACCCTCGCTTTGCTCGCTCGACGCAAACGCAATTTCAGCTACGAGCGCGTTCACGCGGCCGATAGAATCTATGACTTCGTTCATCGTCGTACCCGCCTCGGAAACGAGAGCTGCGCCCGAATCAATGCGCGCGGCGGAATTTGAAATCAACTCCTTGATCTCCTTCGCCGCGACGGCAGAGCGCTGCGCGAGCGTCCGAACTTCACCTGCGACAACTGCGAAGCCGCGGCCCTGTTCACCGGCCCTGGCGGCCTCAACCGCCGCATTCAAAGCCAGAATATTCGTTTGAAACGCAATTCCTTCGATGATCGTGGTGATTTCGGAAATCGCCGTCGAGCTTCGGCTGATCTCGCCCATGTTCGAAACCGCTCGGCCGACCACGTCGTGCCCCTTGCGCGCGACGTCGGCTGCGGACGACGACAGTTCGCTCGCCCGGGCCGCGTTGTCGGCATTCTGTTTTACCGTCCCGGCGAGTTGTTCGGTACTCGCCGCGGTTTCTTCGAGCGACGCCGCCTGGGACTCGGTGCGCGCCGAAAGGTCCGTATTGCCCGCTGCGATTTCTCGAGTTGCAGTGGCAATCGCGTCGCTGCCTTCCCGCAGCGAGATGGCGGTGCGAATCAGGCTGCGCTGCATCGACACGAGGCCGCGCATCATGCGGCCCATTTCGTCGGTCGAGCGGACAACGATTTCGCGGCTCAGGTCGCCTCGCGCTATCTCTTCAAAATGAAAGATGGCCTCGTTGACGGGAGTAAGGATGGCACGACGGAGGTACAACCAACTCAGGAACGCTGCGGTCGCACCCAGAGCGATCACTGCGAAGCTGCCGATCCTGAACCAGTTATAAGCTCTTTCGGTTGCCTGATAGTCTTCTTTCGCTTGTCCCAACTGATACGCCTTTAACGCGTCTGCGGCGCTCTGCAGACGCATATACACCTGCCCCAAACCCGCCCTCAACTTTACGATTTCGTCGCGATTGCCGCTCGCGGTCGCATCTTGATACTTCGCAAGCGCCGCCTCAATTGTTTCGTACTCTCTGGTCACAGCTCCAGCCAACTGATCTTCTGCAGCGTCCCGCGGGAACGACAGGTAGCGCTGCCAAGCGGCGTCAGCACCATCGTGGACCGACTTTTCCATCGCATACATGTTCTTTGCATCATTCGGATCAAGCTGGATCGCTGCACGGTCCAACGTGGTGCGTTGTCTTCCGACATATATAACCATCTCACCGACAGCAATCGACTTCGGCATTTGAATGGCATACGTCTTCCGATTGGCGTTGTTACTCGCCATCATGCCTGCGAAGCCAAATCCGCCAACGCCCACCAGGAGGGAACCCAGAAGCGCCATGGCTAGCCCGAGACGGGCACTGATTGTTGTAAACCTGGAAAACATAATCTGTACTCCTCATCACTTTTTTTATATCTGTTTGGCTATTGGTAGCGCGTTCACATCGGCTTACGGCACGGGCACCGGATCACTTGAGTCAGCGGTGCGGGTTCTACCAAGGTCCTGACCCGGCGCCCCAATGGTTGCGGAGTCGATCATCGGAATGCAGGCTGCAAGATGCAAGGACGCCAGAATCCGCGACCACGTAAATAGGGCCGCACCGCGATGACTTTCATCCACGCCCCATCAACGAATCGCATCTTGTAGCATAATAAAGCAATTCTGGTGGCCCATGTAAGGCAACGTTCAATTTCAGCCGACACTAACGCTGGCGCGCAAGTGTAAACACTGATCCGGCAAATTGATGATTGCGTTTTATGATCATGAAACGCTATACTCAGGTCTCAAGGCGGGCTGTGTGCTAGACCCATACCAAAAAGCGGCGTCATGCGGGCCGTGGACTGGATGCCCGCCTCCCATATTCAGCCAGGCCCATCGGCACCTCTGGCGGACCATTTTTCTGATCGGAGACGCAGCATGACCATGAAGACCCCTTCGGGCGCAGCCCTTCTCAAGCCGGAAACTCTGCCGACGCACGAACGCGGCGGCGGCGCGCGAACGACTCCACTCGTTTCGCGCGAGCTGGGTACGTCGAGCTTCATTACCGGTTACACGTCGTTCGATCCGGGCGTGGAAATTCCCTTCCACAGCCACAACTGCCAGGAGAGCGTCGTTCTGATGGAAGGTGACGCAATCCTCGATATCGACGGCCTCGAATACCAGTTGAAGCCTCACGACGTGACTTTCATCCCGCCGAACGTCAACCACCGTTTCCGTAACCTCTCCAAGACGAATCCGATGAAGATCCTCTGGATCTACGCAATCCCTGAAGCGACACGTACGCTGACCGCCACCGGTCAGACAAATGCAGTCGCCGCAGAGCACGGCAAGCGCTAAGCGAAGGGATCTGGGGTGCGCGTACGCCCACCAACGGCAACGGCGACGTTGCTTTGAACGGAAAGTAGTCGAACGAGCTTTCCATTTCGCCTCTCGCCTCCCGGCACAACGATTCGTCATGCGTGTGCAGAGCAATTGGCTACGGGCACGCCTCCACAGCAGTACGCCCATCGGCGCTAGCGTCGCCCCGCCTAAATTACCGGCATCATCAGGAGATTCAAATGTCATTCACCGTTCAAGCGGAAGGGCTCACACAGTTTGGTACAGCCGTTCTCGAAACCTTGGGCGTACCTCGAGCAGACGCGCATCTGCTCGCCGACAGCCTCGTAACGGCCGAGCTATGGGGTCACTCCTCGCACGGTATGCTGCGTTTGCCCTGGTACGTGGAGCGCCTTCGTACTGGTGTGATGACGGCCGTGACCGACCCTGAGCAGGTGCTTGACGGTGGTGCCGTTTCGATTCTGGATGGCCGTCACGGCATCGGCCAGGTGCTGACCGCCAGAGCGGTAGAACTGGGCATCGAGCGCGCGCGTCAGTTCGGCATCAGCGCCGTTGGTGTGCGAAATTCGAACCATTTCGGCACCGCGGCTTACTTCACGCGCGAGTCAGCCAAAGCGGGCTGTGTCGCGTTCCTCGCAACGAATGCCAGCCCAGCGATGGCGCCTTGGGGCGGCCGAGAAAAGAGTGTTGGCACAAACCCCTGGTCGATTGCCGCTCCCGGTGGCCGCCGTGGTGTCGCAGTAATGGATATCGCCAACACGGCGGTCGCGCGCGGAAAGATCTATCTCGCCGCCGAGCGCGGAGTGGAGATCCCGGACAACTGGGCTGCCGATGAAAATGGCGTGCCGACAACCGACGCCAGCAAAGCAATTCACGGCCTTATCCTGCCAATGGCCGGACATAAGGGCTACGTCATCTCGTTCATGATGGATGTGCTTGCCGGCGTGCTCACCGGAAGCCAGTTCGGTTCGAACGTCATTGGCCCGTACGACGCCACAAAGACCAGCGGTTGTGGCCACCTTCTGATTACGATTGATATCAAGTCGATGATGCCGGTCGCTGAGTTCGAGCGCCGCATGGAAAGTCTGATCGACGAGATCAAGGATGTGCCCAAGGCGCATGGCGTTGAAGAAATCTTCTTCCCCGGTGAACTCGAGGATCGCAACACGGTGAAGCTGCGCGACGCCGGCATCACTCTTGCCGACAACACCTGGCAAAGCATGAGAAAGCTTGCGGAAGAAACTGACACCCCTCTGCCCGTTCCGGCACACGCTTAACGCTCCAGGAAAATCTTGATGATCGCTCTTATCGTCTCACTCAAAGTCCATCCCGAACGTTTGGAGGAGTTCCTCTCGGCCATCAAGGAAAATGCGACACGCACTTTCTCTGACGAGCCGGGCTGCAAGTATTTCGACGTCACTCAGGACATCAAGGATCCGCTGCATTTCGTGTTCTACGAACTGTACGACGACGAAGCGGCAATCGACGCCCACCGCGCTGCCCCGCATTTCGCCAAGTGGCGCGAAGCGGCTGACCGTTGCGTGGTCAAGGGTAGCCAGGTCAACACACTGTGTACCCAACTTTTCCACCACGCTTAATCATGCTGCCGCGGGCAGGCTATGCCTGCGGAAAGCGATGATCTGAAGGATCAAGTCATGGCACTCGAAATCAATACCGTCAATCCCGTCAGTGGAGCGGCGCTCGAAACGTATCAGAGCTGGTCGGCCGAACGTATTGAACAGGCTGTGGCCGCCGGCCACGGCGCCGCGCTCGCCTGGGGCAAGACGCCGCTCACCCAACGCGTCGACGCCATCCGCCGGCTTGCGGACGAACTGCGTCGGCAAAGCCCTACCCTGAGCAAGCTCGTTACGACCGAGATGGGCAAGATCGCGGCTGAAGCTGCCGGCGAAGTCGAGAAGTCCGCGGTGACCGCGCTGTACTACGCGGATCATGCCCACCGTATCCTCGGCGACGAAAAGGTTGACATTGAGAGCGTCGATGCATGGGTGAGCTACGAGCCGATTGGCCTCGTTCTCGCTGTCATGCCCTGGAATTTCCCGGTCTGGCAGGTCATGCGCTTCGCCATCCCCTCGTTGACCGCTGGCAACGGCGTAATCCTCAAGCATTCGCCTAACGTAACGGGCTGCGCGCTGGCTCTTGAGCAGCTTTTTGTTGACGCTGGATTCCCGAAGGACCTCGTCACCACCCTGGTTGTCGCCGAGCCGGATGTTCCTCAGGTGACGGACAGGCTCATTCGGGATGACCGCATCGCGGCTGTAACCCTGACGGGTTCGAACCGCGCTGGCGCGGCTGTCGGCGCTGCCGCGGGTCGTGAGTCCAAGAGGTCTGTGCTTGAGCTCGGTGGTTCTGACGCGTTCGTTGTTCTGGACGATGCGGACTTGCCTCGCGCTGTTGAAGCCGCCGTCAAGGCGCGCTTCAATAACGCCGGCCAAAGCTGCGTGTGCGCAAAGCGCTTCATCGTCTCGCAGGCAGTCGCTGACGCGTTCACGGAACAGTTCGTGGAGAAGGTGGAGGCGCTCGTCGTGGGCGATCCGACCGAAGCGGGAACACAAATGGGGCCCCTCGCCCGTGCAGATCTGCGGGATGCTCTTGACCGACAGGTCAAGCGCTCGGTCGACGCTGGCGCGAAGCTGCTGACTGGCGGCAAGGCCATCGACGGCGCAGGCTATTTCTATGCGCCCACTGTCCTTGGCAACACCGCGCCTGGCATCGCTGCGTTCGATGAAGAAACGTTTGGTCCGCTCGCGGCGATTGCTGTGGCCAAAGACGACGACGACGCGATCCGTCTGGCAAACGCGACCCAATTTGGTCTGTCGATCAGTATCTGGTCCGCGTCCTCTGACCGCGCGCTCGCGATCGCCAAGGGGGTGACAACCGGGGCAGCGTTTATCAATGCGATGACGGCATCCGACGCGCGCGTGCCGTTCGGCGGAACGAAAAAGTCGGGCTACGGCCGGGAGCTCGCGACGGCCGGGATCCGTGAATTCACGAATACGCGAACCTACTGGGCCGCCCAACCGAAGTAAGATCTCTTCAAAACGCTGAGGGACGGATACCCGCGCACTCCGTGGGTATCCAGCACATTCCTTCCATCGCGTTCGGGCCCGTTCGCGGAGCTCTGCGCTCCCACACGGACGTCATCACGCGAGTGCGACTTCTGCAGTTCGCCATTCCGCTGCGCTGCTACCATGAAAACGGGTGCAAAGACGCCTCTGCACAAATACTTCGGCGGACTCTTGTGAAGAATCGCTGGTTTTGACTGTGGCAGATCAGCAGCATCGACTGGCGCGGGGACTATCACCTGCTTCAGGATGCTATCGGCCGCCGATAGCAGTGCACAGTGATTCGGGCGCCTGGTCCCGCGTCGGTGATGGAGATCGAGAAATCGTGCAGGCGAAGGATCGCCGAGACCACACTGAGCCCCAGTCCCGTTCCCGGCAAGTGTCGCGTGCGCTCACTACGATAGAAACGTTGCAGCACTGCCTCTCGTTCCTCTGCGGGAATGCCTGGCCCGCTATCCGTTACTTCCACCCGTGGCCCTGAGGGAAACTCACGTAAAACGATGCCCACCATGCCGCCCGGTGGAGTGAACTTGATCGCATTGTCCGCGAGGTTGCTGAACGCCTCAAACAGAAGTGCCCGGTCCCCCGGGACAATTGCGCCAGCGTACGTCTCGACCCTCATCTTAATGTTACTGCTTTCGGCGAGGGGCTCATAAAGCTCCCAAACTTCACCTAGGAGCACCCCAAGATTGACTTCCTCGAATGCTCCGCGTCGGTCGAGTGTGCCGATCTCAGAAACGCGCATCATGGCTCGAAACGTTTCCAGCAGACGATCAACGTCCTGCCGGACGTTGACGACATCTGCATCAAGTTCCCAGTCATTATGCTTGAGTGCGCGTCCAGCAATTTGCGAGAGCCGCGTGCGGACATGCGCCAGCGGGGTCCTCAAATCGTGAGCGATCCCGTCGCATGCGCCCTTGACCTCACCCATCAGGCGCTCCACTTCACCTAGCATATGGTTGACAAGATGCGCGAGCATGTCGAGCTCGTCACGGCCGCTAACGGGCAGCCGGCGTGACAGATCTCCCTGGGCTATCGCGCGCGTGGCCGTACGCATCTCTCCTATACGCGCCATCTGCCGCCGCGTTAGCAGGTACGCAACGAGCGCTCCCAAGGCGAGGCAAAGCACTCCACCCAGTACGAGCGCGTCAATGCTGTTCTCGCGGATGCTGAGGTAATGCGTGAGATCGCGTCCAACGAGAAGGATTTTTCCGTCCGTCCGCCGCTGTGCCATTACGCGCATGACGGGGGACGTTTGCGCACCATCGATCTGCAGCGTGTGTTTCAGCGTAACGCCTTTGCGCCCGATTGGCACATTAGGCGGGAGAGCAAGGACGTCGCCCGCGAGCCAATGTCCGTCGGCGTCAAACAGCCCGTAGTAGTTCGCGTGCAGGCGTTCATGCTCGAGCCGATTCCGGATCGCGCGCTCGACGTCGTCGTCGGAAAAGGATTCAAAGTAGTTCAACTGCCAGTCGATGACGACGTCGGTACTGCGTTCCATCGTGGCAGTGATGGAATACGCGATGAAACCCAGCAACAGCAACAGGGAAAGTGTGAAGAACGCCGCGTAAAAGCTGGCAAATTTCGCCGTGGACGACTGCCACCGGCCGGATGGCAACACATGGTCGCCGGTATGAGATTTATTCAAAGGCAACCTGCGCATTCGCCACCTGGCGTCATGAGTGGACGGGCAAGGTGCACATGCCCGCCCTCCTCAAATCAGGACTGTGCTGACATCGGTGTCGGCTTGTGTGAGTTCTGGCTGACCACGGGCGAGCGCGTCATGGTCATCACTACTGCTGCGCCTACGATGAGAAGAAGGCCGGCGATGCCAAATGCCCAGTCATAGCTGCCAGTGGCCTGGATCACATAGCCGGTCGCGATCGGTGCAATCATACCGAAAATATTTCCGCCTACCACGACGAACGCCATCGCCTTCGCAACGTGCTTTGCGCTGGGCAGGACATCGTTCAGAAGCGCGAAGTTCAACGACGTCGTCGACGCAATGCCTGCGAGAGCGATCGAAAAGACCACCATCAGAATGGCGAGATTCGTTGTAAAGGGGACCGCAAGAATTACCGAGCCGGTGAGCATTGCCAGTGCAACCGAATTGCGGCGACGACCAGACCCAACCCCACTCTTTTTCAGAAGACGATCGCTCAAACGGCCGACAGCGACGCACAGGAGAACTGCTGCGGCATACGGAACTGCCGCCAGGGCTCCGGTGTGTGTGAGACTCAGGTGTCGCGTTGTCTGCAGGTAGCTTGGCAACCACGTAAGGAAAAGATACTGGGTATAGACGTTGCAGCCCTGCGTAATCGCGAGCCCCCACAGGGTGCGCGACCGGAGCAGCGTGCGCAGACCACCTGCGGTGTTCGTGTCCTCGAGTTCAGCAACAGGTGCCGTACCACGCTCCCGGATGATCTTTTCCCGCTCATCGGATTTCAGCCAGCGCGCCTTTTCGGGCGGATTGAAGAAGATGAGCCACGCCCCTAGCCAGATGAAGCCGATCGCCCCCGCGATGACGAACGACAGACGCCAGCCAAATGCCGCGACCAGTGCACCAAGCAGCACCGAGCAGATAGCCGGACCAGCGTAAGAGCCACTATTGAACATCGAGGTGACCATTCCTCGCTCGCCCGCCGGGATCCACTGCCGAATGACTTTCCCCCCGACCGGGTTGCTTGTCGACTCACCGGCACCCATCACGAGACGTGCCGCGATCAGGCTCGCAAAACTCGTTGCGGCGCCAGTCAGTGCAGTCGCCGCCGACCAGATGAAAATGCCAACCCCAGCCATCCGTTTGGTGCCAAACCGGTCGACGAGAAAACCCATCGGCAAGAGGAATACCGCGTAACTCCAGATAAATGAGGAGAACAGGTAGCCCATACCCACCGCTGTAAGGTGGAACTCGTGCTCGATAGGCTTCGCCGCTATCGAGAGGGCAATGCGGTCCATGTAGTTGATCATGGACAAGGAAAACAGGAAGACGGCGATCCATCCTCGACGATACGACATGATTGTCTCCGGGGTGTTTCGACGGTATCGAACCTATCGCCGAGACCGTTCTAAGAGTTTTGTGACCACAAAATGCACTTTGGGATTTAAAAAAACGCCACACTTGCCGTGGCGTTTTCGCCTGCCCAGTTTCACGTTTCTTCGGGAAACACCTCCTGGGCACGCACTTTTGCCCGGCGCGCGCCGTCGATATGCTCGCGAAGTAGCGTCGCGGCTTTAAGCAGGTCGTGCTGGGCGATGGCGTCCAGAATGGCAAGGTGTTCCTTCGCCTGTCCCTGGCGCGGTTTGCGCGCCCGCGCCTGCCGATACTCTACGAGGCGACGCAGACGATCCATCCGCCGGACAGACTGTGCAATGAACCGGTTACCGGACCATTTCGCAATCGTTTCGTGGAACTCGCTATTGGCCTCAAAAAGCTCCACCGAGTTCATGGTGAGGTATCCAGAGCCGGCGATGAATTCCTGCCTCCTGCGCAATTCTTCGAGCTCCGCGCGGTTCGCCTTGAAAGTCGGAGACATGATTCCGGTCGGCTCAATGGACGCGCGGAACAGATAACTCTCCTCATACGCGTCAACCGAGTCGATCATCGGCATGAACTGCCAGCCATGGCCGACCTGCCGTTCAAGCCAACCCTCTTCCTGCATTCGCGACAGCACGCGGCGCAGCTCACTGCGGGATACGTCGTACTGGCGCATGAGGTCCGCCTCGGACACCACATCGGGTAACCGTCGAGCGAGACGATCATCGGCGATCTTGAGGTAAAGGGGATCGTCCGGCTCCTTGAAGAACTGCTCGGCTACGTCGGTCACGTCGCGGGCCGCCTGTGCCATGAAGAAGCCCCGGTTTGCGTCGTAGTAGACGACGCCAAGCGCAGCGAGATGGTGCAATGCCGCATTTACCGGCGTCCGCGAGGTCCCGATTTTCTCGGCAAGCAGCGATTCCGCCAGTCTGTCCCCGACAGACAGGTCCTCGCGTCGTGCGAGGGCGATGATTTCGCGTGCGACACGCGTCTGCAAGGGAGTAAGGGGGGCTTGATTTTCGACAGAGGTGTCCATGTCTTCTACGGGCGGCAAATGGCCGTTCACCCCGGCTGGAGTAGCCGGGGCCAAACAGGTGTTAACCAGTGATTCTGCCATTGCCGCTCTCCTCTGGAGTCTACGAGGCGCTCGCCTCAGGGTAACTCCCTGCTCTAAATGCATTTGCGTATTGCGTTTCATGATCATAGAATGCACAGACATGAAACGCAAGCAGTTGCAGCTTGCCTTGGAGAAAACCCCGATGTTCGCTTTCTGCGGTTACCAGATGTTCCTTCCCCAGCAGCAGCCCGAATTCCGGGCTGCTACCGGACCTGCGTTTCAGTTTGCGGGCAATCTCAACAAGGCGGTCTGACGATGGAACGCACATTCGCAATTGTCGGCTGCCGCACGACCATAGAACGCAACGCCAAGGGAACGGGGATCTCGGTCTACGAAGTGTTTCCGTCGGGCGCATGGCAACATCTCCAGACGCTCGAACCGCTGAACAACCCCAGTTTTCTTGCGCTGAACAAGGCGCAAGATCGCCTCTATGCGGTGCATGGGGACGAAAACGAAGTGAGCTCCTATCGGATTGACCCAAACTCGGGCTTCCTGAGCCCTCTGAATATGCAGACCGGCATCGGGCGCAATCCGGTTCACCTGGAATTCTCGCGTGACGGTACTTCGCTTGTTATCGCCGGCTATGCTACGGGAAGCCTGACCTGTGTACCCATCGCCCCAGACGGTTCGCTCGACGCGCCCTCGCGTCTCGTGATGCTCGAGGGACGCGCGGGGCCGCATTGCATCGAACAGGGTTCGTCCCATCCACATCAGGTCTCGCGCTACGTCACGCGGCATCGCAATAGCGACTGGCATATCGTCCCCGACAAGGGGCTCGATACCGTGTTCGCAGTAAGGTGGCTGCCCGACGGGACTTCCGTCGTTCAGGGCGCAAGGGCGCGCGAAGGCGCTGGACCGCGTCACGCTGCTTTCCATCCGGACCGGCCGCTTATCTATGTCGTCAACGAACTTGATTCAACGCTGACCACATGGTCCTTCGATGTCGCTAGCGGCCATTTGGACCCCGTGAACACCATTTCCGTGATCCCCGGCAACCATCACGAATGGACCCGCGCTGCCGGAATCGCAATATCTGCTGAAGGTGGCGCCCTGTACGTCACCAACCGCGGCCACGACACGATCGCCAGCGTGGTCCTCGACAGCGCCACGGGCCTTCCGACCGACGTTCAATGGACACCGGCGCAAGGGAAATTCCCACGATTCCTGTGCATCGGTCCGGATGGGACGACCCTCTACGTGGCGAACGAAAATTCGCACGCGATTGTGCAGTTCGCACTGGATACAGAGGGTGGCAGGCCCGTTCCAACGGGGCGCCGCATTGATACCGGAAGCCCGGTCTGCATTATATTTGCGCGAATCGCGCAGTAGCACAGCAATCGTCACAGACAGGAACCACGGGGCGACAAGTCGCCCATTGACTTATGCGCTGGCCGCGAAGGAAGCGATCTGATTCAGTTCCCGGCGTCTTGAATGGTCCAGCCGACGCACTGTGGCTTGTTTGACCAGGCAAGACTCACGCGCTGCGATCAGGACCGGACGACGAAATGAGCTAATACCATTCACGTCATTAGTTGTACGAATCAGCAATCTGGCTGATTACCTTGACTAACTTGAAACTACACAGGAGACGACAGATGCAACACGCGAGAGAACTCCCAACCGGCGATGCCAGCACCCGACGGACTCCTCTCTGGCCGTATGGCTGGTGGGCCATTGTCGAGCTACGGATCGGCATCATTCCCCTCCCTATCTACATTCTGTTGATCGCGCTCGTCGCCGGCTTCGTCATTACGGGCAAAGTACCCGGCGAAATTTCGATGGCCATCGCTGTGCTTGTGCTTTGCGGCTTTACCTGTGCGGAAATCGGAAAACGGCTTCCGGTCTTCAACAAGATCGGTTCCGCGGCGATCGTTGCGACGTTTCTTCCCTCGTTTCTCGCCTTTCATCAGCTACTTCCGGAAAAACTGATCGGAATGGTGACCAATTTCACCAATGTCAGCAACTTCATGTACCTGTTTATAGCCTCGATTATCGTGGGCAGCATCTTCAGCATGGACAGGGAGGTCCTGATACGTGGCTTCGCCAAGATCTTCTTTCCGCTAGCCGCAGGATCGATTGTGGGCGGCATCGTCGGAACTGCTGTTGGAACCGTGCTCGGCCTTGGCACAAAGCATACGTTGCTCTACATCGTCATCCCGATCATGGCCGGGGGCGTTGGCGAAGGCGCGATCCCGCTTTCCGTCGGCTATTCGGAAATCATGAAGATGCAGCAGGGCCCCATCTTTGCGGAAGTTTTGCCTGCCGTCATGATCGGCAGCCTGTGTGCGATCCTCTTCTCAGGGGTGCTTAGCTGGATCGGCGAGAAGCGTCCCCATCTGACGGGCCGCGGCACGCTCCAGCCCGCCTCGGAAATCCCGAAAACCCCCCTTCACGACTCGGTGCCGTCGACGCCCGACGTCAATACGGTCGCGGCAGCAGCGATTACCGCAATCTCCCTGTACTTGGTCGGTCTCCTCGGACACCGCCTGCTCGGCCTCCCTGCGCCCGTGGCCATGCTGTTCATTGCCGTCTTCATCAAGGTCTGCAGGCTTGTGTCTCCTAACCTTGAGGGCGGCGCGCGGATCGTCTACCAGTTCTTTTCCACCGCGGTGACCTATCCATTGCTGTTCGCGATTGGTACGGCAATGACGCCGTGGGACAAGTTGGTAGCCGCCATCAACATTGCGAACGTCGTGACGATCGCAAGCACCGTAGCAGCACTGATGGCCACCGGGTACCTCGTGGGTAAATGGCTGAAGATGTATCCGATTGATACTGCTATCGTCAATGCGTGTCACAGCGGTCAGGGTGGTACTGGCGATGTCGCCATTCTTACGGCATGTAACCGCATGAGCCTGATGCCCTTCGCGCAGATTGCAACGCGAATTGGCGGAGCGATCACGGTTACCGTGACCCTACTCCTCCTCTCGCGTTTGTATTGATCGCAGTCGACGGGCGGATTTCAATCCGCCCTCCGAACGGGCTGAAATCCGCCGCGCGATGCACTAAAGCGTTGTTCGACGCCGTAACGAAGCGGGGGCGGATGCAAGGGATGCTGACGTGCAACACGCGACAGTCGCACTTCTGCCTCCGAAACCGTCAGCGTGACGTCAAGCCGAACACACTGACGGCGGCATGAAGCCGCTTTGCTTGTTCATCCAATGACTGGGCCGTGGCGGCAGACTGCTCCACCAATGAAGCATTCTGCTGGGTTACGATGTCCATTTGGGCGACCGCCTGACTTATTTGGGCGATTCGACTGCTCTGTCTATCGGACTCTGCAGCAATCTCCCCCATGATTTCCGTCAACCTTGAGACAGATCTACTGACTTCGCTCATTGTGACGCCGGCGCGCCTCACTAGCTCGCTGCCCCCGTCAATCTGACCAACTGACGCGTCAATTAGGCCCTTGATTTCCCTCGCCGCACCAGCGGCTCGCTGTGCAAGGGACCGGACCTCGCCAGCAACTACTGCGAAGCCTCTACCCTCTTCCCCTGCACGCGCCGCTTCGACTGCTGCGTTCAACGCTAAGATATTGGTCTGGAACGCGATGCTTTCGATCATGCCAATGATTTCCGTGATCTTCGCCGAGCTGACGCTGATTCCGCTCATAGTAACGACTACGTCCGAAACTACTGCATTTCCGCGCGCCACTACCTCCTGAGCCATTGAAGCTAGGTCCAGTGCAGCCCGGGCACTCTCCGCATTGTGCCGCACAGTGCTCGTCAGATCGCCCATGCTCGTAGCTGTCTGCCCGAGCGAGGCAGCTTGCTGCTCAGTGCGCGATGAAAGATCAAGATTGCCCAAGACGATTTCGCGCGTCGCGATGGCGACAAGGTCGGTTGAACCAATCACGGCGAATACGGCCTCTTCGACTCGTTGCATCAGGCGGTCGAAAGCTGCCGCAACGTGACTAAACTCGTCCATGCGTAGGGGCTCTCCGCGAGAATTCGAAAGGCGCTTTGAAAGGTCGAGCGTGTCGGCGACTTCGCCAAAATGGGCCACCATGCGATCAAGGGCACCGGCTACCGTACGGTCAATCCACCAACCGAACCCAACAGCCGCGACTCCAGCGGACAAGGTAATCGCCAGCTGAGTTGTCATCAAAAACCGGCTGCCGGGAGGCGCGTCTGCGCCGACTGTGGCAAGCCCGAATCCGCTAGCAGCAGCAATGAGCAGCATCAGAACTGCACAGGTTCCGAATCCCATCAGCAATTTGAACCTGACCTTCAGGGCGATACCTCGCATTTTGTCTCCCTCATCTTGTACTTTTCCTGTGTCCTGCGAAGTTTGAAGCGCCCTACTGGGAAAGCCGATGAATCGATCAGAGACGAAACTTGCCATCAATGAGGATGAATGCGATGCGTGCATAGCGGTCGGAGCGATTGCTCCAGGCGTGATTCGTGCCTCGCTGGACCACTACATCGCCGGGCCGCAGCTTCACTTCTCCTTTGTCCAAGACGAGCCAGAGCTCACCTTCAATCAGGATTCCGTAGTCGACGGTCTCGGTCCGGTGCATATTCGGATGTGGCGAGGCCTCCGTAGATGTACCGGCATCGAGCGCTCCCATCTCCGCAAAATGTGCTGTCGAGTCGGCGGCGTCATGCTCAACATCCGGCGGAATGTCGAGTACACGAATGACAGTTCCGTTAATCGGCGGACGCAACTGAAGGGATCCAGCGACGGCGTCAGGTCCGTTGTCGATTCGCGCAGGCGTCTCGTCGGTTGCCCAAATTTCGTGGAATAGAAGCCCCGGTAGCGAGTGTATTGGAAAGGTCCGCGCGTCCTCGTTCATGGCAATCACGGCCGCGCCCGAAGCGTCGTGGCCAGTCACAATGCGACGCGGTATCATCGTGCTCATACGTTGTTTCCCTATGTAATCAATTTCCGTCGCCGACTGTGGTACCACCATCCACGACGATGTTTTGCCCGGTAATAAAGGCTCCTGCGCGAGAGGCCAGCAAAAGCACGACTCCCGCTACCTCGTCAGGCGTGCCAACGCGTCGCAACGGTGTCAGCGCAAGGCGCCGTTGCATCGCTTCGACGTTTTCAGTGAGAGGCGCGGCAAATCCCGTATCGATAACGCCGGGCGAGATTGCATTTACGCGCACATTCGACGCCCCCCACTCGACCGCGAGATTGCGAGCGAGCGCCGCATTTGCTGCCTTTGTCACGCCGTAAAATCCGAGCGACCGATTGCCCCGGAGGCCCGCGATGCTGGACATCAAAACGACACTGCCGTCACGGCGCTCAGCCATACCGGGTATCAGTAAGTCACTGAGATACTTCACGCCGAGCAGGTTGATGGACAGCGTGCGATTCATCTCCTCGTCGCTGAGCTCTCCGAGAGGGCCGAACGGCGGCGCATATCCCGCGTTGCAGACGAGAACGTCGACCCTACCGAATGCGGCCAAAGCAATCTGGGCGAGTTCTTTTATCTGGTCACGCGCGCCAGCGTCGCAGACGTAGTGCGTTGCTTCAACTCCATTTTGTTCACGCAGTGCGCGGGCGGCACTTTCGCCGCCGGACACGTCGTTGGATGAGATGATGATGCGTGCGCCCGCCTCTCCCAAGAGCCGAGCCATCGCAAAGCCCATCCCCGCGCTCGCTCCCGTGAGCAACGCTACTTTTCCCTGCATATCAAACAGCTCAGTCATCTTGTCACCTACCGGGGACAGTCTCGGCCGAAAGCGCGCGACGCACTAGCGCTCGAGCGCTACCGTCATGCAAGAACCCCAGTCGTTCAGCCGTCGGCGTGCGCAAATCGGGATATCGGCCAAATCTCGCTTCGAGTGCAGCATCCGGGGAGTAGCTCAAGAGCGCACCCGCGTCGACGCCATACTCATCTGCGAGTGCATCGGCAATCTGCTCAATCGACAGCCACAAGGCGGGAAGAGTCATCGCGCGCCCGACGTCTTCGTCGCTCATTGACATCGTTGCTGCTAGCAGAAGATTGTCGACAAGGCGTGGCACGGACATCCACCACATGATTGCCTGCCGTGAGACGGGACAGACGTATGATTCGTTCGCCGCGAGTGCGTGCATGATGTCGCTCATGAACGCGGATAGTTGTCCGGTCTTGACGCGCGGTCGTGCGACAATACCGGATAGCCGAAGGGAGATTCCGTCAATCCATTCTCGTCGTGAATAGTCTCGGACAAGGATTTCGCCAATCTGCTTTTGTGCACCGTAACTCATCTGGGGCCGAAGCGGAGTTTCGTCATCGACAGTACTTTCCAGCGGACCACCTAGTGCGGCGACCGAACTCGCGAACACGAACCGTGGACGATTGTTGCCTCCGCGCGCGGCCTCAAGCAGACGCACCATCCCGTCAAGATTCGCTGCGCGGCCGAGCTCATAGTGTTGCTCGGCCATACCACCTGGAACGCTAGCCAGATGGAACACGATATCGAGCGGGGCATCGAACGCGGAATTTATCGTCTGCTCCTCCCCAAGACTGCCGACAATGACGCGGCAGCCATTGTCAGTTTCATAGCCGGGTCTGCTGACGTCGAGTAGCACCAGCTCAGCGTTTGCAAGTTCGGGAGGACATTGGCGGGAACGCAGACGTTGAACCAACGCACGTCCGGTGAATCCGCTTGAACCGGTTATCAGAATCTTCATGCAAAGAATTCTAGATTCGCCCCGCTATCCCGGTCGCGTTGAATATTTCGATACCTGGCTTCTCCAGACCTGATAGGTCGAGCCTGTCATGTGGGCGACTGCCACACGAGACATGCGAGCGCCAACAAACATAAGCACTGCGGGCCGGCATATCGCTGAAAGCAGCGACGTGCCGGCCCGCGAGCATGATTGACGCTATCAACCGAGTGGACTGTTATTCCTTGGTAGCCGGCGTCTTGTCGGGCACCCAACTGAGCGGAACGGCCTGAATCCGATAAACGAGATTCGACACCGGCTGAGGACGGCCGGGCACCGGCGGCTGGGGGGCTGAGCCCTTATACGGAGACACATATTCCCAGACAATCTCACCTTGAGGCGTTACCTCAAAGAAGCGGCCGTTAATCGCCTCGTCAATCAAGGTGTTCCCGTTCGGTAGACGTTGAGCTCCGCCCATGAAAGGCGTGAAGAACCTCCAGTCGGGCTCCCCGCTGTATGCCGCCGTATATTGCCAAACGATTTGGTTGGTGCTCGGGTTGATTTCAATGACACGAGAGCCACCTGCGACCTGCAGCTCCACTGACGGATATCCAGCTTCACCCTGGTTGTCGAGCATCAGAATGTTTCCAGCGCCCGGCACCCCCTCTGGAATCATATATGCGTCATGCTGCCCGCTGATTTGGTCAATGGGCTTGGGCAACCTATACGCCGACATGGGCGACGCCTTAGGATAGTCCGGCCCAATCCTCCATACGACATGGCCGGTCTTCTTGTCGATGATGACCGTGAAATTCGCGTCGCGCGAGCTGATGAGGATATTGTCGGGCGCGAAGCGCGAATCACCGGCCTCCGCCCAGCGATTCGGTCCGAGCACACGCAAATCGTTCGTGTGCAGGAAGTCGACCGCCGCCTTCTTCTTGATTAGCTCGAGCTCCTCCGGCGTGAAACCGAATTCGTTCAAGTGGTCAGTTGCACTCCAGGACCAGACGATGTTCCCGTCCTTGTCGACCTCGCGGATAACGTCATCCAGCATTGGACGGTCACCAAAGCCAGGAATCTTCCGCCCGACGTTGGTGAGGAGCAGCATGTGGCCGTTCTCGAGGCGCTCCCAGTCATGATGTTGACGCGCGGCACCGCCCGGTGCGTTCTCGCCCCACTTCCAGAGCGGCTTATTATTCCAGTCAACAAGCCCGAATGTTTTGTTTCTAAATCCCGCCGGCAGCCCCGGTACGAGGCCTGTGCCCGCGGCACCATCCGTGACCTCGATTGCGCTCAACTGAACGCCGATGACGCCCTTCTTTCCCGAAACGAGCTTGGGGTCAATCATCTTCGACGGGAAGCCCTGTTCGGGCCACTTCTGG
This sequence comes from Paraburkholderia sp. J8-2, assembly GCF_905220195.1. NCBI lineage: Bacteria > Pseudomonadati > Pseudomonadota > Betaproteobacteria > Burkholderiales > Burkholderiaceae > Paraburkholderia > Paraburkholderia sp. J8-2. The sequence continues at coordinate 64,975 of NZ_CAJMZA010000020.1, read as the reverse complement.
ACGAGCTTGCCCTCTTTGTCGACGAGGTAGGTCGCGTCGTCAGTGCTGAAAAGTACGTCGCATGGGTACGCCTTAGCTCGATCGTAGACGGTCACCCCCGTCGGTGCCACGCTGGGAACAGCAAACGCGCTGCCAGCCAAAGAGAGTAGCGACGCCGCCAGACACGAAATTCGAAACTTCAAGCTTTCCTCCGTTTGTAAGCTGAGCCGCTCTGAATGTGCTCGTACGTGGGTGGTCCGAGTCGGCGGGAGCAGTCCCGGACGGCAACACCTGCACACCTACTGCGCGTGTAAGTCCTCTGATACGAATTTTTTTGTGCCGATTTTAGGAGGGTGGCGGCACCAAGTCGCGTTGTTTATATGAATGCCTAAATCCAACCGCAGTGATGGACGCAGTCCATGCTTTCTACTGTAACAATCGCCAGTGCGAATGTATTGATGCCGTCAACGCCCGGTATGGGCGCAAACCATTTCTCAAGCGCTTCGGCCCTCCGTAATCTACATGGTGCAAATAGAACAAGACCGGGAGACTCGCATCCGTCTGTCGTCCCGTTGCTCCCTCCGAGGGCGCAACGCAGGCAACGCTGTTGTTGCCACCGCCTTGTTCCTGTCGTATCAGCAACCTCCAATAAAGGAAACGAGCATGTTTCGTTACTTCTCGACCAACTACGTGTGGAACCTCTCCGTCAATCTGGCGATTGAGATGGGCGCACGTATTGGCGAAATTGAAGAGATGTGTGGTCCCTTGCAAGAGGCCGCGAAGCAACCGGATGCAGAGGGTACGCGCGCCTTCCGCGAGGCATGGGTCAAATTGGCGGACCGTCTCTGCAGTCTCGCCGAGGAAGACGAAGCGCGTGGCCGCCTGCTTTCGGCCGGAGAGAAGTACAAGCGCGCCTCCATCTATCTCATGACCTGCGAACGTCTGCAAGCACATGACGCGCCGGGGAGAATCGAGCTCTATCGCCGCGCGCTTTCAACATTCCTCAAAGGCATTGAGCTGCTGGGAGAGAACTGCGAGCGCGTGTCCATCCCCTATGGGAACTCGCATCTGTCCGGACTATTCGTGAAGGCGAAGGGCGACGGCAAGCGCGCGCCACTGCTGGTTCAGGTGAACGGCCTCGATTCAACAAAGGAACTGAAATACCTCGTTGGGCTGCCGGCATGGCTCGCCGCTCGTGGCATTTCGTCCCTCATCGTCGACCAGCCTGGCAGCGGGGAAGCACTCCGCCTCGAAGGCCTCACTGCGGTCTACAACTCGGAGGTCTGGGCAAGCAAGGTTGTCGACTGGCTCGAGACACGCGATGACGTTGACCCCAAACGCATCGGCATGGAAGGTGTATCTCTGGGCGGTTACTACTGCCCGCGTGCCGTTGCGTTCGAGCCGCGCTTTGCATGCGGCGTAGTGTGGGGGGCCAATCACGACTGGCGCGACGTCCAGAAAAAGCGCCTGCAACGCGAGGGTAACTTCCCGGTTCCGCACTATTGGAAACACGTTTGCTGGGTCTGGGGCGCGAAGGACATCGACGATTTCATGCACATCGCGGAAGACGTGCATCTCGACGGTGTACTCGACCGCATCAAGGTGCCGTTCCTCGTTACACACGGTGAAAAGGACTCGCAAATTCCACTTGCATGGGCACATCGGACGTACGAGCAATTGGTGAATAGCCCGAAGCGCGAGCTGAAAATTTTCACCGACCGCGAAGGCGGTGTGCAGCACTCCAGCTTCGATAACTCCATCAACGCTGGCCAATACATCGCCGACTGGGTCGCCGAAACCCTCGGCGGCCACACGGCCCTGTAATCGTCTCTATCCCCGACTTCGAACAAACATGAACATCATTGGCCCCGACACGCTGGTCTTCGGCGTTGACGACGTTGTGAGCTGCAACGACTATCTCTCCGACTACGGTCTCATCACCGTTGCGGCGGATGACAAAGGCGGTCGCTTCGAGGCGCTCGACGGCACTGGCATCGAGATTGCTCATCGTGACGACCCGGCGCTCCCCCAAGGCATGGCGACCGCAAACATGTTGCGCAAGACGATTTACGGCGTCGCAGACGCCGAAACGCTCGACGCCATTGCCAATGAGCTACGCAAAGACCGTGAAGTGAAAACGTTGCCCGACGGCTCAATCGAATCGGTCGATGACATGGACTTCGTTTTGGGCTTTCAGGTCACAAAGCGGCGCACACTAAACCTTCCGGCCGAAACCATCAACGCGCCGGGCGCACCGGCACAGCGCGGCGCCAACATCGTCGCAGTGAGCGACAACGCTGACCTGACGCCCCGTTCGCTTTCCCATGTCGTCTACTTCGTCCCGGATTCTGCGAAGGCAGCAGCGTTCTACTCTGAACGGCTTGGTTTCCGTGTTACCGACGAATTTGAAGGTGTGGGCCCCTTCATGCAGCCGGCAGGCACGCTCGACCACCACACGCTCTTCCTGATTCAGACGCCGCCGTTCATGAAGGGGTGCGAGCACTTTACCTTCCATATGAGTGGCCCGACAGCAGTCATGCAGGCCGGCACGCGCTTCGTGGAAAAGGGCTACCAGTCGTTCTGGGGTCCGGGCCGTCATCGGTTTGGTTCGAACTGGTTCTGGTATTTCAACAGCCCCCTCGGATGCCACGTCGAATATGACGCCGATATGGACCTGCACGACCATACATGGGCAGCGCGTCACGTTCCGATGGCCGCCGATGCCACACAGCTCTTCCTGTTCCAGCACCGCGACAAGTGGGCACCGGGCGGCCCACCTCCGGGCGCTGCGGACAAGGCGCATTGAAGCGCCATCCCCAAACGTCGGACCTCATGCACAAGCTCTTGCTCGGACGCGTGGATGCCCTAGCTGACCCAGGCGCCCAAGGCTTTGACCCAACCCAATGCGGCCACGACACGATATTCGTCGTGCGCCGTGGTCAGGATGTCCGAGCCTACCGCGATGCATGTCCTCACTTTGGCGATACACCGATGGCATGGCGACGTCATGCCTATCTGAACGCAGATGGCACACGCATCGTGTGTCACGCACATGGCGCCCAGTTCGACATCGAAAACGGCAGGTGCCTACTCGGCCCATGCCTCGGCCGATCGCTCCAGAGCGTCCCCGTGACAGTTAGAAAGAACGGCGAAATCTGGTTAGACACTCAGGTTGACGAGACCACTACGAACACCAAGGAATCTTCCCCATGAACAATACCGACCTTAAGCATGCGCTGATTGTTGGCGGCGGCTTTTCCGGTATGGCAGCGGCCATTGAGCTGCGCAAGCGCGGAGTCGCGGTCGACCTCGTCGAAATCGATTCTGGTTGGCGCTCGTACGGCGCCGGCATCACCATCGGCGGCGCGACTCTGCGCGCACTGGGAACAATTGGCGTGCTTGATTCGGTCATGCTCGAAGGGTTTTGCGCCGATGGCCTGGACCTCCTTACTGCCGATGGACACCACATCGCCGAGCTCCCGACACCACGGGTTGCGGGACCGAATGTGCCGGGTGGCGGCGCCATCATGCGCCCAACACTGGCAAAAATCCTCGCTGAGGCGACTGTTGCAGCGGGAGCCGACGTCCGTCTTGGCTGCACGGTTGCAGCCGTAAGCGAGGACGCTGAACATGCAGAAGTGCTTTTCACCGACGGAGACAAGCGACGCTACGACGTCGTCATTGGCGCTGATGGCCTCTATTCGAAGATGCGGGACATGCTTTTCCCGGCAGCGCCGACGCCGAAATACACTGGACAAGGAGTATGGCGCGCGGTGCTTCCGCGCCCCGCAGCAATCACGCGCCCGATGATGTGGTTGGGTCATGGCGTGAAGACCGGACTCAACCCGGTCTCGCAAGACGAAATGTATCTCTTTGTCACCGAGGACCGCCCCACTCACACGCGTATTGAGGACGACCAGTTCCTCGGGCTGCTTTCCGGTTTGCTTGAGCGATTCCCCGCCGAAGAGATGCAGTGGGTTCGCGCGAAGCTCGACGAGCGCTCGCAAATCGTCTATCGACCGCTGGAAAGTCTTCTGCTGCCCCAGCCGTGGCACCGTGGTCGAATGGTCCTAATCGGCGACGCAGTGCACGCGACCACGCCCCATCTGGCAGCTGGTGCGGGTATCGGTATCGAAGACGCCATCGTTCTTGGTGAGGAACTGACACAAGCCGAAACCCTCGCCGACGGGCTGGCTGGATTTGAGCGTCGGCGCTGGCAGCGTTGCCGCATGGTCGTCGAAAATTCCGGCCGTCTTGGCGAACTTGAAATCACCGGTGGCGACAAGGCGGAGCATTCGCGCATCATCCGCGACTCGATTACCGCGCTCGCACAGCCTATCTGAACTCTTTAACGAGTGCCACGGGCCGCACCGGCGGTCCGTGGCGACGATTACCTGAAGCCCGTACTCGAACACCCGAGGCATAGCGCAATGCACCGGAGCATAGCGTGGCAACGCTGCGCGATAACAGTTGACTCGCACGCCGGGGCCTCACTGCTCAAGGAGACTCTCACATGAACCCCAATCAGACCACGCCATGCCGACGATTCGTCGACCTGTCAATTTACCTTGAGAATGACGTTCTCTCCGACCCCCCGCCGCTCGCGCCGAAGATTACGTACCAGAAGCACGGCGATACGCTGCCAGAATTTCTCGCTATGCTCCCTGGCACGAAGCCGGAGGACTACCCCGACGGCGAAGCTGCAGCTGCGGAGTGGGTCACCCTGACGACACACAGCGGGACGCACCTCGACGCTCCATGGCACTTTCACTCGACCATGGACGCAATGCTCGGGAGTTCGAAGCCCTCGACCACCATCGACCAGGTGCCGCTCGAGTGGTGCTTTCAGCCAGGCGTGAAGCTTGACTTCAGGCACTTTCCCGACGGATATGTCGCCACGGCCGCCGATGTCGAAGCAGAACTCGCGCGAATCGGCCATGCGCTGCGACCGCTCGACATTGTAGTAGTCAATACGCGAGCCGGCTTGCGCTATGGTTATAACGACTACGTGAGCGCTGGATGCGGAATGGGCTACGAAGCCACAATGTACTTGCTCGAGCGCGGCGTACGTCTCACGGGTACCGACGCCTGGAGTTGGGACGCGCCGTTCTCCTATACCGCAAAGAAAATCGCCGAGACGGGGGACACCTCGCTCATATGGGAAGGCCACAAGGCGGGCCGCGACATCGGCTATTGCCACCTCGAGAAGCTGCACAATCTCGAAGCGTTACCTGACTCCGGCTTCACAATCAGTTGCTTCCCGCACAAGATTCGTGGAGCCTCGGCAGGATGGACGCGTGCGGTTGCAATCTTCGACGAGAACGTCTAACGCGCGCACGTCGAACGCGTCTGCATAGCGCCGGGAGAGGTAACGAGCAGCGCCTCTTCGGCGTACTTTTCGCAAGGCCCCGTTCCGATCCTGCAATAACCGAATGCCCCCGCGGTCGCGGTTATCAGCAGGCAATCCTTCTGAAGACCCTGCATCCCTGCAAGCGATATCAAGAGCGGGGGCGTCCAAGACGTTCCCACACGAGTGACTGGTGCAGGAGGCCTAGCGCCTCCTCCGCTAGTTCCGTTGCGCTCAGACGTTCGGAACTGGTGCCCGTGCACTCTGCTCGATTGCGCCGAAAACCGAATTGCCTTCCGCATCCAGCATCTCGACACGCACACGGTCACCAAAGCGCATAAAGGACGTCTGCGGCGCACCATACTCAATGGTCTCGATTGCGCGCACCTCTGCAATGCATGCGGAGCCAGCAGTCCGCGACGTATTGGAGAAAGTACCAGAACCGACAATCGTTCCCGCATGCAACCGCCGCGTCTTCGCGGCGTGTGCAATGAGCTCCCCAAACGAGAAATTCATCTCGCGGCCGTCCGGCTCGCCAACACGCGCGTCGTTGTATTGAACTCGCAATGGTAGATAGACACGTCCGTTCTGCCAGGCGTCTCCCAGTTCGTCAGGCGTAACCGCTACCGGGCCGAAGGCCGTCGATGGCTTTGCATGCAGAAAGCCGAATCCCGTCACCATCTCGCGAGGTCCGTGTGCCCTGAGGCTCACGTCGTTGACGAGCATCAGCAGCTTGATATGCTGCCCAGCGTCTTCCGTGCTGACGTTCATCGGGACTTCGTCTATAACGACTGCTACCTCGCCCTCGAAATCGAGCCCATCGAGGTCATTGGGCACAACGATGTCATCGGTAGGTCCAATGAAGTCGTCCGAGGCCCCTTGGTACATCAGCGGAATGCTTTCGGCGTCTGGGATGGGGTCGAGGTGGAAAGCCTGCTGCATCAGCATGCCGTGGTTTAGAAAGGACGAACCATCGAGCCACTGCGGGGCGCGCGGCAGCGGAGCAGCACAGCCCGAGGGATGGAAGTCACGCGCCCCTTCGATGCCGTTTGCGTTGAGCTCGTCATAGCGTGCGATTAGGGCACCCTTCACACGCGACCAGTTCTCAATCGCATACAGCATTGTCGGTGCGAATCGCCCGGCAGGCGCGCAACGGCTCAGGTCGCGCGAAACAACAACGAGCTGACCGTCACGCTCGCCGTTCTTCAAGGTGGCTAGTTTCATAAGTAAATTATTGAGGTGGGATTGAGTACACAGGCGCGGCAAAGCTGCGAACGCCCCGATGCAGCGTCTCGAGACTTGGGCGAATGCCACGGTGCATAGCCCCTCCCGGAAGGCGCTGAGCTGCCCCGACGCTGCAAGCTTGTCTCCGATTTCGCGCTATCTGTTTGAATTATTGAGAATGGAAGGGGACACGAAAAATGGAAAGTTTGAATGCCAGCAGTTGGTGCCATCTATACGTCGTCTAGACCCACCACGGGGGCGTGACGTCACGCATCGCACCTCGGGCAGACAGCCGTATTGAGCCCGCCGGTACGCCGCCTCATTTAGGCGCCTCCCTTCCCTCGGCTCGCCAGCACCAACGCACCCACGCAAACGGGGTCAGTGTTACGCCCTATTGTTCGCCAGCTACCTTGCGTACAGCATTGGATTAGGAAACAATTCGACTTCGGAAGCTAGCTCGACTCCTGTCGCGGCGAGCGCCAAAGAGGTATCTGAGGCGTCCAACCAGCGTCGGGCGCCTGCCGTAAGCTACTCGGAACTGTAAATGCGTCCCAGAACACTCTGGCTGAGCCTGCTGCCAGCGCTTGATGCCATTCTCAACGCGCGAACCTTAACCGAGGCTGCCGAACGCGCGAACCTTACCCAGCCCGCGCTTAGCGCGGCACTGCGTAAAGCACGCGCGCATTTCAACGACGAGATCGTTGTATTCAACAGCAACAGGGCTACGCTGACTGAACTCGGCACAGCGCTGCGGCCCCGCGTCAAAGCCGCGCTCGTAACAGCACGGGATGCACTGGATTTCGAACTTGCCTTCGACCCGGAAACGTCTGAGAGAACGGTTCGAATCATGTGTAACTCCTACATTGAGTATGCATTCGTTCCAAAGCTGCTGACACATCTCTACGCTGAGAGTCCGAACTTGAGCGTCGAGATAGAGCCATTTCGTCCGCTTCCGCAAGATTCGAATTTGCTGGAAGACATCGACATCATCATCGCGGCCAAATCGCTCGCAACGCCCGCCTACAGCCACGCCCCGCTGTTCAGAGACCGGCTGACGTGTATGGCATGGAACGAGAACTCCACGGTCGGCGACCGTATTGCTATCGACCAGTGGCTTGAGATGCGCCATGCGACCGCCGTCGCATCGCATAGCTACGAAAATGCTCCGTCGCTAATCCGAACGCTCAACGACAAGCGGCGCCACGCATTACGAGCGCACTCGGCGACAACAATGCCTCATATGATTGTCGGCACGGACCTCGTCATAACGAGCATGAAGTCGTATTGCGAGCTATTCACGCACTATTTGCCGCTCCGTCTGATACCTATCATCAGTGACCCACGATACGAAGACGAACTGAACCTTGAAGTTGCGGTGATGTGGAAGCCGTATCGTGGCGTCGAGCCGTACATCAAGTGGCTCGTCGATTCCTGCCAAGAGGTTGCAAACCAGTTTCGCCCGGAATCAAACCTCATCGAGCGAGTCACCGTATAAACGGTACGATGCTCGCGCTCTCCTGAAGCAGGTTCTCAAAAACGTTAGCGTCAAGAGCGACCCAGATCGAACGAAAACAAGGAGCGGGTCGTCCGCTCGCAATCTACAAAAGAAAACGGTGGGGCATACGCGCGCATGCCCCACTGTACACACTAACTTTTCGGCGTGAATGCGATTCGAGTCTAGTGAATTAGAAGGCCACGTTGAGTGCCGTCTGAACCAGGAACGCGTTGCTCCGTTCAGGCGTGAACGACGGCGCCGTCTGATAGGTCAGCCCACCGACAAAGTAAATGCCTCTGGTGACCCGAGCCGCGTACGACAGTGACAGGGCTGTCGAGCTGCGCTCCGCTTGGCCGCCAAAATCCCTGATGGCTTGCCGCGCATACTTGCTGAACATCTCAGTAGAGAAACCGAGCGACACCATGTCCAGCGGTCGGCTCTTGAACGGACCAATATAAAACGCCGTCAGCTGAAAGTCGCGCGCGAACAGGTTCCGGTCTTCTGGCGCATAGTCAAACTTGGTGTCCAGATAGAGACCCTGCGGACCGAACGGGTCGGGCTTCGTGATTTGGACGGTCAACGCGGCGTAGCCGCCGTAGTTCTTGTCGGCCATCCCACCGGACTTAAAGTCGCTGACGGGGCTCGTATTATAGATGCCACCAATCCGCGCCCAAACCGAGCGGCCGGGAGCGCCGACGGGCGTCTTGTAGCCAAATTCGTCCACGAACATTGCACGCGACCCGGGCACAGTAAAGTTAAAGCCAGTCGGATTGTGGTCGATGTCGTACTGGAAGCCGTTCGGACTCGCGCTACGCGCGACGGACGCTCGGTTATACCAGGAGAGCGTCGAGTCTTTGATTGCTACAGTAGCCGCCGGCGTCGGCGTGAACAGCGAAAGGCCGAGTTCAACCGGGATGACACTGACGGGCCCTAGCGCTGCTGACGCGGACTGGCCACCCAAGACCATACCGTAGTAGTCGCGAATCAAATCATAATAGCCGTATTGCAGTTCCAGCTGGCCGTTATAAAACTGCTGATTGATGGCAAGCGTCGTCATGCTCATGAAGGCGGGGTTCCCTTCATGGTAAGAACTCGCCTGCCCCGTCGCTCCGACTACGAATTGCGCGTTGCCGCCGAAACCCAGACGGGTCAGGTCGTAGGTCAGGTTCATCTCGATAGCCCCGAGATACGTCGGATTCTGTCCGTTATACCGTTGAGGGTGTTCGTTGTGGCCCAACACGTCGTACTGATAGCTCGGGCGAATCGAGGCAGAAAAGCCGAAGCCATTATCCGCGAGTGTCGAGCGCAGCCCAAAGAGCGTCGGCGAAATAGTCTCGCAAGCGGGGGTCTGGATGAGGACCGCCGCAGTGCGTGGCAGAAGCTTGTCGTAGTCGGCGTATTGCCCGCATTGCATCATCGGATTGGGCATATCGGCTGGCAATACCGGTGGCACCGCGTTCGGTGGTACTTGAGCGGTTACATCTGGCGTAGTTTCTGCCATGCCCGACTGCGCCGCCGCCGCAGCAACTGCTGCCGTGAGTATGAATTTAGCAACCTTCAACTTCGCGTCTCCTCAATATCAACAAACTAATTATTTTTTGCTTTCGCCCGAGGTCTCTGGCTCTTCAGGAACGTGGGACATAGTGGGCACTGCATCGCGCAGATGCGGTTATCAGAACTTTCACAGATCAGGAACTCCTGACATTGATTGAAAGGGACGTTACCGGCGTGGCGCACTGCAAGCGAGAAAGGCGTTATCAACTGTCTTTCGCAACCCGACGTAGAACGAGTAAATTGCATCGACTCTGAAATTTCCCGCTGCGTTGGGTTGATGATATTCGGTCTCCTATTTGGGTATATTTCTTTTCGTGACTACCTTGGATGACAGGTTATGCATTGATGTACGTCATGAAAAGTCGATTGATTCCATTACTGAGATTGACGCGCTGAATACTTCTCCATGCAATTCAGCGCCGCCTCCGACCAGCCATGACGGTCACCGCGTCGTCGTCAATGTCGTCGGTATTTTTCCGGTGTATGGGGGCCAATGGCCAGAGCCTTTGCCATTTCGTCGTTGCCCCAGTCGTAATGGAGCGTGCTTGAGGCGATGAGCCAACGCCCGTCACGCAGGATGTATGTGTCGACGTTGCGTGCTTGAGAGACAAACTCCGGCTTTTTTGCAGATACGTTGTACGCCAGCGTCATGACGTAATAGTCACTCGATGCTGTCTCGCCGTCGATGTGGATGTCGATGTTCGTGACCACGTGGCGCATAACCGCATAGCTTGCTCCGCCCTGCTTATGTTCCGGATTGAATCGGATTTGGTCCGTGGCGACGACGTCCAAGATTTGCTGCAAACCATCCGACAGCACCTTTCCGGTAGGCAGGCGAATCTGAGCATCCTCTGCGAAGATCTGCCGGTAGAGTTCCGCGTCAGTAGTGTCCCGAGCCTTGGCGTAGCGGACGATAAGTTCCTCAATCAAGAGGCGGTTTGCGACAAAGGTGACCGTTGCGTCACCGTCAGGACCCGACAAGGACATGTCTCATCTCCATAAATATTGAACTACCCATGCCCGTTGACGCGCCGTTGCAGCGCCGACGATGCTTCGATGGCCCAGAAAACTCACGTGAAGGGACGTCAGCTACGGCAGGTGTTCGACGTCGCGCTCATGCCGGACACCGAAGAAGGCTCCGTCCTGCACCCTCCCTTCCAGTTCGGCAGCGGTGACGATAATGGAAGCTCCTTGGCTGCGGCGAAACGCGTGTTTATGGCCACATAAACAGGAGTGCGAGCGCCGCAACGGCAAGCCCAATACACTTTGACTGCGTTGTTCCCATGCAGCCGCGGCCTTATCCCTCACAGAGAGGGCCGGCATCGACTACGCGGCGCTCCTGCGCTGCTCTGCAGCGCAACGACGAAACCGGGTGTAAACCCCGGAGTCAGCTAGGCAAAGGCAGAAAGGATACGGAGACAAGGGATGAGACCCGCCATGATGATTGGGGCCATGTTTAGCTCGGCCACGCAAAGGGTGCCTCGGCGCCTACGCATGTTCATGTCGTAAGACTTCCTCGCAGACCGCGAGTACCGCAGATGCAAACGTAGGCAATTTCCGACAAGGAATGCCCGTGGGGCAACTCGCGCCCAGTGATTGCGGGTCAAAAATGACTGCAACGATTGACCCTCAAGTCTGCCGGTCTTATTGAGCAGCGCCATTTTGAATCAGAAGGAGCCTTTTTGATGGCTTGTGTTTCCAAAGGATTAGTTATTGGCGGCGGTATCGCTGGCCTTTCGGCGGCAATCGCACTCGAGCGTGTAGGCGTGCACTGCGACGTCGTCGAGATCGGCGACAAGCCCGTTGGCGCGGCGATCTCGCTCACCGGCCGCGCGACGGAAGCGCTCGCAGAACTCGGCGTTTACGAGGAATGCTACGCCACTTCCAGACCGTTTACCGACGAAATGTCGAGCCCGGTCATGCGTGACGCGGCGGGTATCGAACTAGGTCCGCCGCCGCCGCCCCGGCCGGCGTGGCCCGGTGCGAAAACCGGCATCGGCATCTACCGCCCGGCACTCGCCCAAATTTTGAACCAAACCGCGCAAAACCTCGGCGCCAGGATTGAAACGGGCGTAAGCGTTGAGACGCTACAAGATATTGGCGATGAAGTTGTCGTCGTTCTGAGCAACGGGGAGGAGCGACGCTACGACTTCGTCATCGGCGCTGACGGTATCAACTCGCGCACACGCACGATGCTCTTCCCGGATGGCCCTCAACCGGCTTACGCGGGTCAAATGAGCATTCGGTGGATGATTCCCGGGCCGGCCATTCCAGGTGAAGCATGGTATGTGGCTGGAAACTTCGGACGGCTCGGCTTCTTCCATATGCCGCACCAAAACCTCGTCTATACGCCCATCGTGGTATCAGTTCCGGAAACGCGGCTGTCCCAGGAGGATGCCTACGAGCTCGTGGGTCGTCTTCTTGACATGTACACCGCACCCGCCGTTGGTGAACTGCGCAAACATCTGCACGCCGATTCCACCTTCATCTGTCGCCCGTTCAGGTCAATCCTCCTCAAGTCGCCCTGGTTCAGCGGAAGAACGCTGCTCATCGGCGACGCGGCACACGCGACGACCGCCCATATGGGCATGGGCGCCGGGATGGCGCTGGAGGATGCAGTCGTCCTCGCTCAATGCATCGCGGGAGCGTCAACCCTCGCCGACGCATACGAGTCGTTCATGGTTCGCCGTTTCGAGCGCGTGCGTACTGTCGTCGAAACGAGCGTCGCGCTGTCGAAGCTTGAGCAGACCAGTGCACCTGGGCCGGAGGCGAAGATGCTGATGGGCGCAGCACTCGCAACTATCTCGCAGCCGTATTGACCTGGAATTGATGCAGCGATTTGCACGTTGCAGGTTGGGTCAAAACCAATCGATTGGTAGTCGGGGCGTTAGCGAGTGAGCGACGTGCATGGAGGCACGGCAGCTACGTGGCATCTTCAATCCGCAGCCGTGCCTCTGCAGCAAATGAAGGAGACAGCCGGGCTCTCAATGAACTGCGAGGGATCTGGGCAATGAGAGCAGTCGCCGTAGCCCCGTACAACCAGCGTTAGCGACAGCTCAAACAATACTTGAATCGACACACCCAACTACGGGCGCAGAACCCGTCGGGTTGTCGAGGGACATGGATAGCATGGAACAAATATCTTCTTCAAGCGTCTCTTCTGCTGTGCAACAGCAGAGCATAGGGCGACTGGTCTACGTCGCTCTGCTCATTGGCCTCATCCCCCAAGGTCTCGTCGAAGCAGCAATTACCGCAGCTTTACCCGAAATGTCGAAAGACCTTGGCGTCAATGGCGAACTCGCAGCGCAGATGATGCTTGGCATGAGTGCGCTTGGACTGACCATCGGCGCGCTCGTCAGCGGTCGCGTCCTCGAGTGGGCCGGCGCCCGCACAACGTTCCTCAGCGCGCTTCTTGCGTTCGGAGTGTTCGGGAGCGGCGGGATGTTCCTTCACGATGCCACACTCCTCTTCGCTACGCGAGTCATCATTGGCATTGCCGCATCCTGCCTTGTCACTACGTGCCTGTGGGGTATCTCCTTTGAATTCTCCGGTAACAGCCGCGCCCGCGTCTTCAGCGCCGCTGGCGCAGTTGGGGGTATTGCGACGCTTATCGCTATCGTGCTCGGCGGATTTCTGACCCAGCATCTCGGGTGGAGGCTCAGCTTCATCCAGTATCCAGTCTTCTCACTCATCGCACTTCCGATTGCCCTTGGCGGCATTACGCAACGACGTCCTGAAGGACGCCGGGCGGGCGGTACAGGTTACCTCGCTCGCCTGGTGCCTTTTTATATCATGGTGGTAGTTTTCTACGCCGTCATTGGTATGTCGAGCATGCAGTTGCCTTTCCTGCTCAACGCCAACGGTGCGACCGAAGCTGGCTCGAGGTCGTTGATTCAGGCAATTCCTGGTCTCGCGGCAATCTTTGGCGCCGTCGTCTACGGGATACTGCAGCACCGCGTCGGCGCATCGTGGTCATTTGTTGCATCGCTGGCTTGTTTCCTTGGCGGGCTCCTTCTGTTGGCGATATCGCATTCCCTTACTCTTCCCGCAATCGGTGCCGGTGCAGTCGGGCTCTGCATGGGCCTAAGCGGTCCCTATTACTACCACACCATCAGCGAACGAACGGACATCGCTACCGGCGGTCGATATATCGGCTACCTCAATGCCTGCACCTACTTTGGCGTGTTCCTCAATCCTCTATTCTTCGAACCGGTAAAGGCGCGTGTGGGTATGCATGGTCTCTATTTCCTGGCTGCGTCTATCGTCGCAGTATTGGGCACGGTGTCGACACTCGGAGCGGCTCGTGCGGGCCGGCCGCGCAGCGCTTCGAGGCAAGCCTGACGGTACGAGCGCCCCCGCGGAGCCTCACGTAGACATTCGACCCGATCGCTACGATCGGCTCCGCGGTTCCTGATGCCGAGCGTCTTCGCAAAAGCGCCCGAAGGCGTTTGAATAGACCCACCCAATTTCACCCAGAAATTCGCCACAGCATATGCGTTTCAACAAGTTAGACCTCAACCTATTGGTTGCGTTGGACGCCCTCCTTAGCGAACGCAACATCAGCCGGGCGGCCGAAAAGGTCAACCTTAGTCAACCCGCCATGAGCAATGCGCTCGGTCGCCTACGAGAATACTTCGAGGACGACTTGCTCCTGATGGTAGGGCGAAAGATGGAGCCCACGCCCCGTGCATCGGGGCTAGAAGACACCGTGCGCGACATCCTCGTTCGCGTAGGCGCCACGGTGACCAAACGGTCTTCATTTGTTCCCGAGGAGTCGACCAGACTCTTTCGCCTCATCGTCTCAGACTACACACAGATGACGTTGATGCCTCACGTGATAAAGCGTGCATACGAACTCGCGCCAGGCGTTCGCTTCGAGTTGTGCGCCCAATCAGCACACCCACAGCGCGCCCTCGAGCGTACAGATGTTGACTTGCTGATTATCCCAAAAGAATATTGTTCGAGCGACCACCCGTCGGAGACTCTTCTCGAAGAGACGTTCTGCTGCGTGATTTGGAAGGACAGCATGTTGGCCGCCGAGGAACTCACGCGCGAACGCTATCTGGAAGCCGGGCATATCGTTGTCGTGCCAGGTCAGGAGCAGACGGGACTTGAAGAATGGTTTATGAGGGAGCTCGGTGTAGTTCGACGAATTGAAACGACGACGTACAGTTTCGCCGCCCCAGGTTACCTGCTGCTTGGCACTGAGCGAATCGCTACAATGCATCGCCGACTAGCCCTTCAAGCCTCCAAAAGCGAGCCGATTGTAATTCGCGATGTTCCACTTACCATGCCAAACATGCAGCAATCCACTCAATGGCATACACGTCGAACGACCGACCCGGGGCTGCTGTGGCTTAGAGAATTGTTGATGAATTGTGCTAGCGCTCTTTGAGTCGTCGAAGGAGAAAATGAACTGCAATGGCTCGACGTCATTTACACGCCGATGCGTTTAAAGCCCCTCGCTCGAGGTGACGTGAGTACCAGCCTCCTCCATGATTACCTTGCGCAGCCATGTATGTGCTGGGTCTTGTTCCTTTATTGAGTGCCACTGCATAACCTCTGTCAGAACGGGCAATTCCAATGGGACCGGAAGCAAGCGTAGCGGCAGCAATCGGCTAAAGAACTGGGCGAGCCTTGTTTGTATCGTCGCGATGCGTGTTGTTCCGACCACGAGCAACGGGAGAGTATTGAAGTTGGTGGTCGAGACTTCGACAAAACGCGTCAAGCCGCACTCGGCGAGTGCGACACCCTCAAAGCCTGGACTACGGCTGTCGCCGAACGTCGCCGCCACGTGGCCCAACTTCAAGTACTGGTCAAGGTCGATAGACTCACCGATTTCATCATTTCCGGCCCACGCGACGCACGTGAAGGTGTCTTCAAACAAGACGTCCGATGGGTATCGTCGGTCGGAAAATGAAGCAGGATAAATGACCAGGTCGACTTCTCCGCGTTCAAGCTGCATGCCCACATCGTCGCTCATGTTTGCGATGTGCACCTTGATTCCAGGCGCCTCACGCTGAAGACGCTGGACGACTTTCGTGAGCAGGACCGCCGTCAGATAGTCAGAGGTCCGGATGACAAAGTCTCGTTTCGCGTTCTCTGGTACGAATTCCGGGCGCAAGATGACGGTCGACTGCACGCTCAACAGAATGTCTCGGACTGGCTCGACAAGGCTTTCCGCAAGTGGAGTGAGCTCCATCCTCCTCCCCACCTGGATTAGCAACTCATCTTCGAAGTGCTCACGCAGGCGCGATAGCGCACTGCTCGTTGCAGACGCGCCAATATGCAGTCGCTCGCTTGCTCTAACCACACTCTTCGCGCCGAGCAATGCGTCGAGTACGAC
Source organism: Paraburkholderia sp. J8-2 (assembly GCF_905220195.1). NCBI lineage: Bacteria > Pseudomonadati > Pseudomonadota > Betaproteobacteria > Burkholderiales > Burkholderiaceae > Paraburkholderia > Paraburkholderia sp. J8-2. Next base: position 49,030 of record NZ_CAJMZA010000020.1, on the reverse strand, counting down.
AAGCAAGTTCATGTCGAAATCACCAAGTCTCATGAAACCATCATGGCGCCGTTGTTCGATTGAATCAATACATGCTTCCACGGATGAGTGAAAACCGACACGACGAACGCTTGTCAGTACCCAGCGTTGGTCCAATTCCCCGCCTGCGATGAAATGCGCGCTAGGTTTTCACGAAAATGTTCAAAACCATTCTTGAGAACTTTCAAGTTTCCATAAGACTCCTGGTGCACCGACGCCTCGTTGCTCCAGCACCTTCTCCACCATGGCTTTCCTGTGCCCAGCGCCAAGAAGAAGCACTCCATGAGAAAGTGCGCCGCGGATGCAATAGCCATTGATGTTCTCTAGCATTCCCGTCTCGCGACGGTCATTCGTCTCCCTCCATAGAGCGTAGATCTGTCGCAATTCGTCGTCGCCGATCCATTCGACGGTTTCACGCACCTCGTCGTAGATGGCTGCCCATGCTTGGGCGCAGCGATCGCTGTTGAGGTATGGAAAGCCGTGATTTCGCGTGTCGAGGCTGTTCTGGTCCATCAGACGGCGATATTCAGGGCTCGTCCTTTCGACCTTTTTGAACATCTCCTCAGCTTTACCGAAGAACTCGTCGCTTGGTTTGTTCAAGTCCACAGGTACAACGTTGACTGGACGGCGCTCGTGATAGAGGGCAACGGCAGCAGACTCGAGATTGCCGTGAGAGCCGTCGCGATAGTCAGCAAGATTAGCGGTGGGAATTTCAGCGAAGATGACGTCCGGCTGCAGGCGTTCAAGGATCGTCCGCAATTCCGCCACGTTGGCGCGCCCATGTTCGGCGTGGACAGTTCCGATCAGCGATATACGCATCAGATTTAGGCTCCAGAGGCAGACTTAGTAGCGCTGAAAGCGCAATGGCCGGAACGGTCCGCGTTGGGTCGATGTGACCCACTGGGTTTTGCGCCATGAACCACGCTCTTCCGGCGCAATCGCTCCGAAAGAGCTATCGTAACTCTCAGCCAAGACTCTGAAGCTGTTCGCCTTTGCGCGCGCGAGAGTCTTCGTCCCGAGGGCGTAAGGCAACGGGTAACCTGCCCACAAAGTCAGAAATCCTGACTAGTTTCGCTATTCACGTGCCACCGAAGCAGTCCTTCAGTGCGAGATCAGAAACCTGTCACGGTTCTTTGCGTTCTTGATCCAGTCAGGCGCCCGTCCCCTGCCCGACCATGTCGCGCCCGTCCTGGGGTCACGATATTTGGGCGGCAAGACACCTGCGGCAGTCTTTCGCGGGCTGCCCCGCCCGCGACCGAAAATGTCCCGCTCCGTAAACCCATAATCAGCTACCTTTGCCCGGATATCTGCGAGGACTTCCTCGAACTCCGCAGCCCTGGCCGCCGCCGCCTGCTCCTCGAGCCTGGCCATCTGCGCTTTCAGTTCCTTGAACGTCGCCAAGATTGTCTCCGCGGTGGAATACGGTGATGGCGATCATAGCCCGCTTCATGATGACGCGATCGGCGGGTGGCCGACCGTGCGCTCCGACGAACAGGACGTCATCAGGAAAACAGCCCCTTCTGCCGCACATCCCTCAACGGCGGCAGCGCAGCCTTCGCACGACGACCGGAGCGCCGGCGCACGGTGCGTCGCACATGGGCGACAAGTTCGGCCCGCACCTCTCCGGCCACCAGCATCAGCGAATACAGCCGTACGCCATCCGGGCCAGCGTCCGGCCGCGCACGCAACGAGAGGCGCAGGGCCAGTCGACGCGCACGATCAAGCAGCTGCGCCCGGCTCATACCCGGCCAGCACGCGGCGAGAAGCGCCGCGACTGCCGGCGGCAGTGCTTCGGGAGCGCAGCCGCTGGGCAGCGCGATCGCAACGAGCTCAAATCGATCCGACATGGTGTGCGGGAAGCGGTGGTCAGCTGCCGCGCGATCCCGGCGGCGCCCCTATCGTCCCGTTAAACACGGCGTGCCGCCACCGCGAGGCATTGCAGGGCCCCCGGGCGCAGCACGCATGCGCCAGAACCAAGTCAAGTGAACATTGCTGGCCACCGGGACACCGGACGGCTTCAGTGCTTCACAAAAATGTGCCGACAAACAGCGTCATGAAGATAATCCTTCTTATCTCGCCCCGTAGTAGGTCAGTGATGTAAATCGTGCCCGTGCGTCTCTCCATCCTCTGGCAGTCGCCATATCCTCGCAATTGTTTAGGTATCCGAATCGAAGTAGTTGTGACGCTTACATTCAAGATTCGAGACGTACTGATTGCCGCGCGGTCCGCGGCGGTTCAGCTGAATGTCTGCTGCAAGCTGCCGGTCGGACGGTTAGTTGCGAGAGACGCCATGATGTATCTTACGATGCAAGGTTGACGTATAAACAATTATCAATTTTTTAAAAAGGGTACGCCCCGTAATATGCCTGTGCGCTGCTTCCCGGTGCGTGACGCTGGCTCGAACAAGGTGTAGGATTAAATCCTACTGGACCCTGAGTACCGCCATGCGTACGACCCAACAGATGAGCATCACGCTCCCGAATGAAATGGCCGAGGAAGTTCGCCGGCGCGTCGCGAGCGGTGAATACGCGACCGAGTCGGAAGTCATTCGCGATGGCCTGCGCGCGCTTGCCGCGCGCGAACGGGCCGTGGACGCGTGGCTGCGCGAGTCGGTTCTGCCGGCTGCGGCTGCCCTGGAAGCGGATCCGGCGCGCGCGCTGAACGCAGCCGACGTGCGTGCTGCGCTGGCCCAACGTCGCGCATCACGGCGTTGAGTTCGGCACGCTACCGCGTGGTCTTTGCGCCTGAGGCACGCGATCAGCTGGTCGAACTCGAGGCAGCGATCGCGGCCGCGGGCGCGCCACGAACGGCAGCCGAATACGTCGACGCGATCGTGACATTCTGCGAGCGGCTCGAGACCTTCCCGTCCCGTGGCGTCCCGCGAGACGACCTGCTGCCCGGGTTGCGCGTGACGCACTACCGCGGCCGGGCGGTGATCGCGTATCGCGTAACGGGTGCGACGGTCGCAGTACTCGGCGTCTACCATGGCGGGCAGGACTACACGGCCGATTTTCTGCCGGATCCTGGTGACTAGACCGGCCGCTCAGGCTGACCACCACGGGCAAGAGCCTGGTCGCGTATCTCACTGGTTTTGACGGACCTGCAGGCCGAAAACACCCGGCTCACGGCCTTGCTGCGCGCCGCCGTCCCGGTGGAATGCAAGCCCGGGCAGGCAATCCCGGGCGACTCACAGCCGGCTGGGCGAAGTGCAGGCACTGCCACCCTTTCGCCGCAGCAGAAAGTGCAGCTTTTCCGGAGCCTTTTCCGCGGCCGCACGGACGTCTATCCGCTGCGTTGGGAAAGCCGCAATTCCGGAAAGTCGGGTTACGCGCCGGCGTGCGCAAACGAGTGGCGCGCGGGCATCTGCGAAAAACCCCGCATCCGGTGCGCGGATTGTGCGCATCGCGTGCTCCTGCCGATGGACGAGCAGGTCATCTATGCGCACCTGGCTGGCGATCACACGGTGGGCCTGTACCCACTGATGCCCGATGGCACCTGTTACCTGCTCGCTGTCGACTTCGATGAAGAAAGCTGGCGGGACGATGTGATGGCCTTCCGGCAGTCGTGCGACGAACTGGACGTTCCCGTATCGCTCGAGATTTCGCGCTCGGGTAACGGTGCGCACGCCTGGATCTTCTTCTCGTCGGCCGTCGCAGCGCGTGACGCGCGCAGGATTGGCTCGGCCATCATCAGCCACACCTGCGCCCGAACCCGGCAACTTGAGCTTTCGTCCTACGACCGGCTCCTTCCCAATCAGGATGTGCTGCCCAAAGGCGGCTTCGGCAACCTGATCGCCCTGCCGTTGCAAAAGCAGCCTCGCGAGCAGGGAGGCAGCGTGTTTGTCGATGGAGTCCTTCAGCCCGTCGCCGACCAGTGGGCATTCCTGGCGTCCGTCCGGAACATGGACGGGCGGGATATCGAAGGGGTGATTTTCCGCGCGACCGGCGGCGCCCATCCGCTTGACGTCGCCTTCATTGCCGCGGAGGACCAGGCCGAACCCTGGAAGCCTCCGCCCGCCCTGCCGAAGCGGCTGGCCGGGCCCATGCCGACGTCGCTGACACTGACACTCGCCAACCAGCTCTATTTCGAAAAAGCCCAGCTTCCGCAATCCCTGCTCAATCGCCTTATCCGGCTCGCGGCGTTCCAGAATCCGGAGTTCTACCGGGCCCAGGCGCTCGGCTTCAGCGTATGGGACAAACCGCGCATCGTCGGCCGCGCCGAGAACTGTCCGCGCCACATTGCGTTACCTCGACGAGGTCAGGACGCTGCTGACCGACAACGGCATTGCCTGCGACATCCGCGACGAGCGTTGCGCGGGCGCGCCCCTGGCCGTTTCGTTTGCGGGCACGCTGCGGGACGACCAGCAGGCGGCAGTGTCCAGCCTGCTGCGACATGACACCGGGATCCTGCATGCACCTACGGCGTTCGGCAAGAACGTAACTGCGGCCGCGATGATTGCACAACGCGGCGTCAATACGCTCGTGCTCGTACACCGGAAGGAACTGTTGGACCAGTGGCGCGAGCGCCTGCAGTCGTTTCTCGCGCTGAATCCGTGCGACATCGGCACAATCGGCGGTGGCAAGTCGAAACCGACGGGCCGGATCGACGTCACCATGCTGCAGTCAGTCGCGCCAGATGGCCCTCGTGGCGAACTTTTGCGACGTTATGGCCACGTCATTGTCGATGAATGTCACCACGTCTCAGCGGATTCCTTCGAGGCAGTGCTCAAGGCCGTCAATGCGCGCTACGTGCTGGGCCTGACTGCCACCCCCGTGCGGCGTGACAGCCAGCAACCGGTGATGTTCATGCTGTGCGGGCCAGTCCGGCATGCGGCGCGTCTGCCGCCCAATGCGCCGCAGTTGCTTGATGTGTTCCCGCAAAGGCTCACCGCAACGGTAGACGTTGCCGCCGATGCACCGATCCAGGCAGTGTTCGCGCGCATCGCCCTGGATCCGCCGCGTACGGAGATGATCGCTGAGACGATTCGCGATCAGTTCGAGCAGGGACGCAAGGTGCTGGTTCTCACCGAGCGGACGGATCTTCTCGATAGTCTGCAGAAGACCCTAGGCGACACAGTCGAGCCGCTGTTCGGACTGCACGGGCGTCTCGCGAAAAAGGTGCGCGCTTCACAGCTTGCCGCGCTCGACGCGCTGGCCGATGACGCCCCGCGCGTCGTACTGGCTACTGGCAAGCTCGTTGGTGAGGGATTTGACCACCCGGCACTGGATACACTGATACTCGCCATGCCAGTGGCATGGAAAGGCACCCTGCAGCAATATGCCGGCCGCCTGCATCGCGAGCACGCGGGTAAAACCGGCGTACGTGTGATTGACTACGTCGATGGTGGTCACCCGGCGCTGCTGCGCATGTGGGAGAAGCGTCAGCGAGGGTACCGCGCGATGGGCTACCAGGTACGCGTGGAAGGAGATGGACAGCAGTTGCAGCTTGCCTGATGCCGGAGCCAATCCCCGTTCCGTACCGCCACCAGTGCCTTTCCGTTTTCACGTTGGCAACCTTGCCCTCCCCGACTTCAGCCACCTCGTTGCGCTCGGTGCCATTCTTACCGAATCGACAGTATTTATAAGGATGCCGAAATATTACCCATTCGTATTATGTCAAACTCAACCACCGGAGCGTGCAAATGATCAACGACAAGGACTGACGATAAACTATTGAACCACCTTGAAACCATCGCCTTGTCGCTCGAAAAGCTCACTCTTCTCAGAGAGCTCGACGCTTTTTATCCCGGCGACCAAACGCACGCAGCTCATACCTGACTATCGACAGCTGCGCGAAGCCGACGCGACCGCGTTCGACGGAATCGCGGCCGCTAGAGAGCGGGACGCCGACGGGTAATTGAGTTGGGATGAACTTGTGCAGAAATATGGCGAAGCAGAGGCGCACAAGCAACGAGAGCCGTATGACGCCGCACCTGAGGCACGGCGACCTGTAGCAGCCCAGGTACATTCGTTCGAGAAGTCTCATCCGCTAATCGCCAAATTGTTGGGCGCCTACCCGTTCGCCGGTAAGGCCACTCCCTAAAGGATGGTCCGCGATTTGACGCGCGACGGCTACTGCTCCGTGCCCTGCTGACGACCGGCCAAGACATGTTTGCGATCGACTCCCCCTCCGCAACTTGCTGGCGACAGCAATTCCCTCAAGGCCATGCATGAGATTTTCCGTTGGTATTCGCGATACCGAGGTGGCAGGCGCTCCTATAAGCGCTGATGCAGATTACAGGGACCGGGGCTTGGAGGCGTCGCTTCGAATGGCTCCAGCGGGAACTTAGCGAAAACCCGCTGATGGAAGATGTTCAATCGTGATTACGACCGGTAGCGGCCCCAAAAAATTCGTAAGCAGCATAGTGGTGAGCGGAACCATCACGAGGCTCCCCACGAGGTTGAGCAGCACCGAATACAGGCTGCTGAGACCGAACATCGCCTGCAGAATCGGACTGCCCATGAATGCGCCGTCCTGGTAACTGTTGACGAAGGCCTTCAACGTCGCAGCCTTCGGTTCGCGATAGCGATACCGGCCAATCGCACCCAGCCCACGCATCGCCGAACGACGGCGCCATTTTCTGGGGCATGGTCTCGAACCGTACGCCGATGTCATTTGCGAATATCGCGTGCGCTGAACGCGTGACGTAGCCGTGTGTGGAGAGTTGACATGTGCAGCAACTGAATTGAAAAAAGTGTACGCGCTCGCCAGCGTGCATGCGAGCGCCGCATTCGGCGGTTCGAATGCACTCGTCGAAAAGCGCTACTTTGATCTCAAAGTGCAACACGGTGGCTACGAGGTCATTTGAAGAAGATACGGCTGGCGATGCCGCTCCATCTCCTCGCGACCGAACGCGACATTAGCGTCGCGTCCGGCCCGCTCTTTTCTTCGTCAAATGTATTCGAAAATTGCATCCGGCCCAATTACGGTCAAGTTACGGTCATCTGTGGTCACCGCGCATCGATAAAGCAATCCGCACGCTCGGGGAACTGCTCGTTCGTCCCAATGTGTGCGCTCGATCGTGATCCCATCGATGCGCGCGGCGCCAACCCATCATAACCTTAACTGCCAAAGAACAGGTTGCAGAAACTCGCCGGGCCTACACAAGCACTAGCATTTCTAGCCGGCGTCGTAGCGCGACGCTGCGGCGCCTGATCCGTATCCGCCCGCGACGTTTTTGCCTGGGCCGCTTGTTGAACATTCGCATGCGCGGGCGCGAGGGGTTCTGCGTGAACGGCGAAGCTAGCCGACAGCGAACAGGCACAAAGGACAGCAGTAAGCAATTTCATTTCAATCTCTCTATCTAGCAAGGTGATGGAGGCGATGCCTCCGTGGAAACAACCTAGCCAGATTAATCACTTCCAGCAGGCAAGAGAATCCCGCAGTTTCGGGAATGAATCTTCCATTCAGCGGGAATATCGGTTTGTACGGGCGCTCCGAACACTCACAGCAGGCAAATACGACTCAGTTCTACCGTGCGGCGATAGACGTTCCTGTTGAGCCATGGAACGAAGGTGTATTCGTCATATGCAGTACTGCCAACGAATATCCAGTTGTGCAATACGTGAGACATAGCGACCTCTGAGACTCTGGATGGTTTAGCAGGCATCGCGCGGGAAGGCATCACGACATCATCCCGAGACCTTCGTTTCGCTTCATCGGCTGCGGTACGCGTATCACATCGTCGGCAGTGGGGTTAGTGGGCGCCCGGAAGAAATCTATGCAAAAGTCGATGAACATCCTGAGCCGCGCCGGGATCAGTTCCCGGTGCGAATAGAAAAGGCATATTTCAACGCCGCTGTCCGAAGCCGTGAATTCCGGCAGGATGTGCACGAGCTGGCCCATATCGATATCTTCGCGAACCATGGTCTCGGGCAGTGTCGCGATGCCCGTTCCGTTGAGCGCCGCTTCGCGCAACACGACCTCGGTGCCTTCCATCGACGACAGGCGTGAAACGCTCACTTTGCGGCCGCTCTCATGCAGATCGATGAAGTCCGCATGCTTCCTTCTCGTTTCGGGATCGATCAGTAGAAAGTGTTTGGCAAGCTTCGACGGGGATTCCGGTGCACCGTATTGCTCGAGATACGCAGGGGAAGCCACGAGAATGCGAGGCGACCGGGCTAGAGTCCTGCGAATCACCGTGGACTGTTCGACGAGTTGAGGGGGCAGTATGGCGATATCGAAACGGCCGTCGAACAAATTCGTGACATGTTCCTGGACGGACACCACCAGACTCACGTGAGGCGCGATGGCGCGATAGCGCCGCAACAGTCGCGAAAACGTTCCGCTCATCAGCATGGGGTGCACGACCAGCCGCAGCTTGCCGCCATTGACCTCATGCTCGAACGCGATCTGCCGGTTCGCTTCGTCGAGTTCTTCGAGCAAGCGGTAACAGGTCACGTAATACGACTGCGCGACTTCGGTCAAAGAGACGGATCTCGTTGTCCTCAGCAAGACTCGGGTCTGGACGCATTCCTCAAGCTTGGCGATCGCTTTCGACACAGACCCTGTCGTCACATTCAACGATTCTGCGGCCTTGCTGAAGCTCTGATACCGCGCAGTGGCGACAAATGCACGCAACATGTAAAGCTGATCCATCTCGCACCTCATAAGTGTTTTGCTTGCCGACGATCCAAGCGTAAACGCGTCGGACGCGCGATGGTATCGTCCGATCAGGTGTGTGTCTTATGCAGGCGCGTGCGCGTCTAATACATTCGGATGGCTAAAGCAGGTGGCCGACATAGCGGCAGCGCTTGCACGCTCGGCCGCGTCACTCCTTCAGCAATTCACCAACCAGTGCGAGAAGTCGTGCGTCGTCCACGGGCTTCGAAAAGAAGCCGGCCGCGCCATGGGTTTTCGCGCGCTCGAACATTGCCTCGGTCGCGTAGGCGGTAATGAAAATGACAGGGATTGGGCGCTTCCATAGTTTGATCGATTCGAGCAGCGCAAAGCCGTCCATGCCCGGCATCTGAATATCGGCAACAACGAGCTTGAGCTTCGATCGGCGCGCATCGTCCAGAAGATGATGAGCGGACGCGTAGGCAATGACATTCCAGCTGGCCGAGCGCAGCGAACTGGACAGCGCCATCCGGACGGATTCATCGTCGTCCACCATGGCAATCGTAGCCGACGAGCGCGCTGGTTTTATCGGATGTCCCGTGGCCATTGAAATGATGCAGAAAGGTAGAATCTTTCTGCAAAATACAGGCCGGCCGAAGGGGCAGCAATCACACCTTCGGATGATTCTTGTGACAGTTCGTATTAGCGGGGCGAGATCCGCGCGCCGAGGCAAGCGGCCGTCGCACAGCGGAATGTGCGAATGCCTATCTGGCGCTCTGAGGTGCCGGCTGCACCTGCTGCAACTTCTTGATGAGTTCGGCCACGGATCGCGCATTGAGTTTGTGCATGGCTTGCGCTCGATGGATCTTGACCGTGACCTCGCTCAGGCACAGGAGGTCGGCAATCTGTTTGTTCAACAGGCCTTCCGATACGAGGCCGATCACTTCGCGTTCGCGCGCCGTCAGCGAATCGTACGCTTGTTGAATGCCCGCAACGAGCCTGGCCTGCCGCCTCAGTTCGCCGTCGCGTTTTAGCGCTGCAGCGATCGTATCGAGCAGATCCTGATCCTTGAATGGCTTGGTCATGAAATCGAAAGCGCCTGCTTTCATTGCCTTGACGGTCATGTCTATGTCGCCATGTCCCGTTAGAAAGACGATGGGAAATCGAATGCTTTCCTTGAAGGCTTCCTGCTGAAGCGTAAGGCCGCTTTCGCCTCGCAACCGAATGTCGAGAATGAGACAGCTCGGCACGTCCGGCATTTTCTCCGCGAGAAATTCGTCAGCCGATTCGAACGCACGAACCTCGATGCCAACCGACATGAGCAGACTGGTCAGTGCGCCTCGAATGGACTCGTCGTCGTCAATCACGTACACGAGCGAGCCCGGTGAATGTTCACTTTGCGTCCCAACACTGTCGTGTTTCATCGCTCGATCTTCGAAAAGTTCGTGATGGCGAAAAAGTGCCGATGCTCGTCATATAGTAAGCAATAGCAAGACTTATCGCTACTGGTTGCTCATCGTCTTCCTTTGAAGCAGGCGCCCACATAACTGACCCTCTTAGTGCGGCTCCTACGGCGCACACGCCTCTCGAACTACACGAATCATACGGGCGTATGAGCGACCACATGCCGGCACGCTGCAGCTTCAGCCATTCGGAGAATGGTCAGGCTGTCGCTGCACGCATAACCTTTCTCCAGCGGATCGTCGCGCAATTGGGATCCTTGCTCAGGTTGGGTGCGCAAAATGAAAGTCGCTATCGTCGTGCTTGATGGTGTGCAGGCCATGGATATCGCAGGCCTGCTCGACGTGTTCTCCGAAGCGAACCATTTCCTCGGTGCAACGCGCCAGTATCAGGTGCCCCTCATCGGCGAGCATGTGGGCGGGGTCGCGTGTTCGAACGCCATGCAGCTCTGTGTGCCGTGGGTCTACGCGGACTTCCGTGCCAACGTCGATGTTCTGCTGGTGACGAGCGGCTCCCGCAGCGCGACCGCTCGCCCGAAGCCGGATTTTCTGGCGTGGCTGCGGCGGCGCGCACTCGAGTCGAAGCGATACGGCTCGGTATGCAATGGCGCCTGGCTGCTCGGGCAGGCAGGTCTTCTCGATGGCAAAGAAGTCGCCGCGCGCTGGACCGACGCGAGCCGGATGGCCAGCGAATTCCCGCGCGCCCGCATACGCCCCGACAAAACGCTGATCCGCGATGGACGTCTGATTTCATCTGCCAGCGCGACCGCTGGACTCGACCTTGGCCTCTCTCTCGTGGCTGAGGACTGGGGCCAGATTCTCGCCGAACGCGTGGCAAGACGTCTCGGCACCAATCTGCAGAGCGAGCCAGACCCACGTGCCCCTTACATCGCGACACTTGCCGATGAGAGTTCGATCATCGGCAAAGTACAACGGCATATCGACGATCACCTTTCGGACGTGCTTTCGATCGAGCAACTGGCCGACGCTGTCTACGTGAGCCGGCGCACCTTGTCGAGGATTTTTGCGAAGCATCTCCACACGACACCCTCCGCATTCGTCGACGAAGTCCGTATGGGTGCTGCAAAAAGGCTACTGGAGGAACGCAATATGCCGATGAAAACCGTTGCGTTCAACTGCGGCTTTCATAACGCTGCGCACATGCGCATGGTGTTTCAAAGGCGTCTGAACGTCACACCACGGCAATACCGCCAGCAGTCCCGCAATACTGAGGCCTCCGGGGTCGCACTCTCCCCGCCCGTGTTTGCGAGCGGCTTTCACACGACGCCTTCGTATGCGCACATGGAGGCAACCGCCTGAGCGATTTGTTCTTGCGACGCAAGACTCTTTGTCCATGGTGGGTGTTCGACTCCGCAACGGATGCGCCTAGAGTGCACCTTCATCGGATCCGTCGATTCGAACGGCCAACCGGCCGGCCTACCCATACTGCGAGACACACAATGAGCACTTCCAAGGTCGTCATCGTCACCGGAGCATCGCAAGGCATTGGCGCTGAAACCGTCAAGGCTTTCCGCGCGCAAGGTCATCGCGTGGTCGCCACGGCCCGTTCCATCACACCGGCCGCTGAAGCGGACTATGTCGCCGTGGCCGGCGACATCGGCGACGCCGCCACGGCGCGCCGCGTGGTGAATGCCGCCATCGAGCACTTCGGCCGTGTCGATACGCTCGTCAACAACGCAGGCATTTTCATTGCGAAGCCCTTCACGCAGTACACCGCTGAAGACTACGCGGCGATCCTGAACGTCAACCTGAACGGTTTCTTCCACATTACGCAATACGCAATCGAAGCGATGCAGAAGCACGGCAGCGGCCACGTGGTGAGCGTCACCACTACGCTTGCCGACAAGGCAAACAGCAAAGTGCCGTCCGTGCTTGCTTCGCTTACCAAGGGCGGCCTGAATGCGGCGACGCGGTCGCTTGCCATCGAATACGCGCGTGCGGGAATCCGTGCCAATGCGGTTTCGCCCGGTATCGTCAAGTCGCCGATGCACGCTCCCGAAACGCACGCCACGCTCGGCGCGATGCATCCGGTCGGTCACATGGGTGAAATGAGCGACATCGTCAACGCGATTCTCTATCTCGACTCGGCGCCGTTCGTGACCGGCGAGATCCTGCACGTGGACGGCGGCCAGAGCGCGGGGCACTAAGCGCTTGCGCGGCGCGCGCCCCCGACGAGGATGATTCGTCGGGGGCGCTGTGCGCGCAAGACATTCATTGCACGTTCGTCAGCGTCTTCGTAATGACGAGCCATCGATCGTGCTGGCGCATGACCGAAAAATAATTGTAGTAATTGAACCCGAGCATGCGCACGTGCAGCTTCGCCGTTGCGATGTTTTGCTGAACATCGAGCATCAGCAGTTCCGTCTCAACCGGCTCGCCCCGTTCAGCCGGCGATTTCCTGTTCGCGACACCTGCGAGATACTCATCGATCGTCTTGTAGTAGGGATCGCCATTCACCTCTCCCGCTACGATCGCACGCGGATCGAACACCGTTCTCAACCGCTCCACATCGCCTCGCCAGGTGGCGTCGAAATAGCGCTGGACGAGTTCGACGATTTCGTTGCTGTCGCTCATTGCTTCACGCTCCTTTTAGATTTCGGCATCTGGCCGCGCATGCGAATACGTGCTGCGCAATCGCTTGCGCAGCACGCTCTCGAACAACCGGGACCCGACACGCTCAAGCGAGCGGCCCTTCGATCTCGTTAAGCCTTTCCTCGAGGGCGTTGACGCTCGCGTAGCCCGAATGCACGGCGTACGTGCGGCCTTGTTCTTCGAGCAGCAACGTAGGGAACGAAGCCACGCCGAGCGCTCGCGCGCGCGCGAAATCGCGCTGCGTCTCTTCCTTCGTTTCTGCCGCTGCCCAAGCCTGGTAGAACGCGTCGACGCCCACCTGTACGCCCGCCGCATGCAGCGCCGTCGCCGCGATATCGCTCAGCACATGGCCATCGGTCGTATCGCGGCCTTGCGCATAAAAGCCATTCTGAAGCGCGCGGAACACCGAGAGCAAGGCGTCACCGCTAGCGAAGCGGCGCGCCGCCACAACGGCGCGGCATACCGGCTCGGTATCGTAGACGAACCCCTCGAGCGCCATGAACGCCTCGCGGTTGAAGGGCAAGCCGCTCAGCGCTTCGACACGCTGCCAATGCTGCAGCCGGAAACGCTTGCCGGTTGTATCGAGTACATCGGTCGCGCCCGCGCGAATACCGCCGACCACGATTTCCAGTTTCAGATCGGGCACGCGCGCGACGAGCGCGGAAAGCTCCTTGCCAAAACCATAGCACCACGAACACATCGGATCGCCAACATAGATCAATTTCATTCTTGCTCGCTTCAATGAAGAGACAACGCGGGGCCCGCGGGACCCCATGTCCCGCGTCGCTCCCAGCCATCAAAGTCACTATATGATTGCGCCTCGACTCGATAAACGCAGCAGCCAGAACTTCTTTTGTTACATGGCGGAACGAGGAAACCTGTTACGTTCGGGCTGGCGCTGAAGCACGCGCCTAGAACATGTCAGAAGCGGCTTGATGACCCACGCGCGTCCCACCCGACTCATCTCCATCCCTGGATGGAATGAACGGCCCCGTGATCATTTCCGAATAGCTTTTGCCGGGCCCGACCATCGGAAACACATCGGCATCCTGATCGATCATGACTTCAAGGAAGGCGGGCCCTTCAAAGTCGATGAAAGCCCTGAGTTTTTCCTCGACTTCACCGAGAACCTCCACGCGCTGCGCGAACTCGAACCCGTCGGCGCGCGCCGCCATGACAAAGTCCTTTCGATGCAGCGACTTGTCGCTCACGCACAGGCGCCCGTCGTAAAAGAGACGCTGCCACTGCCGGATCATTCCGTCACCGACATTGTTGAACAGCAGCACCTTGACCGGCACGCCATACGTAGTCGCGGTTTCCAGATCGCCGATGTTCATGCGCATGCTGCCGTCGCCGTCGATGTCGATCACGAGGGCATCGGGGCGTCCCATCTGGGCGCCGATCGCAGCGGGCAAGCCGAACCCCATCGTCCCCATGCTGCCCGACGTGAGAAAGCTGCGCGGCTCGAGGAAGTCGAAGAACTGCGCGGCCCACATCTGGTGCTGGCCGACGCCCGTGGTGACGATAGCCCGCCCGCCAGTCATCTCACTCAACTTTTCCACCACGAACTGCGGCTGAATCAGCGGGCTATTGCGGTCGTAGTTCATGCCGTAGCGCTGCTTCAGTTCCCTGATGTAGTCAAGCCACGCCGTAGGGGCCTGCACGTGCGCTTCGTGTTGCATCAGCGAAAGCAGCGCGTCCTTCGCGTCGCCCACGTGGGTCCAGTGCGCGCGCTTCACCTTGTTGATTTCCGCTTCGTCGATATCGATGTGCGCGACAAAGCGCGCTCGCGGCGCAAATGAGTGAGGGCGGCCGCCCGCGACACGATCGTCGAATCGCGCGCCCACGGCGATCAGGAAATCGCAATCTTCCACCGCGTAGTTCGCGCAGGCCGCGCCGTGCATGCCCAACATGCCGAGCCCGAGCTCGTGCTTCACGGACATCGTGCCGAGCCCCATCAACGTGTTCACCACGGGAATGCGATAGCGCTCGGCGAACTCACGCAATTGCGCCGTGGCGCCGGCTGTGATGACGCCCCCGCCCACATACAGCAATGGGCGCTTGCTTTGCGCCAGCAAATCGAAGAACGCGTGGCGCTTGCTCTCTTCGAGACGTGCGCCCTTCGCCACCTTGCGCAGACGGTCTGAATAGCCGCGAAACGCCAGCGTACCGTTGCCCTGCCAGGTGCCGGTCCAGTTCTGGATGTCTTTGGGCACATCCACGACAACGGGGCCGGGTCGGCCGGTGCGCGCCACTTCGAATGCGGTGCGCAGCGTTTGTTCGAGCTTGTCCGGGTCGGTCACCAGGAACACCTGCTTGGCGCACGCCGACATGATGTTGAACACCGGCGCTTCCTGGAAAGCATCGCTGCCAATGGCGGCGCGGGGCACCTGTCCGCAGATGAGGACCACCGGCACCGAGTCGCCATTGCAGTCGGCGATCGGCGTCACGGCATTCGTCGCGCCGGGACCCGACGTCACCATGAACACGCCCACTTTGCCGCTCGCGCGCGCATAGCCCGCGGCCATGAAGCCGGCAGTCTGTTCGTTCGCGGGCACGACGAGGTTAATCTGACGCTCGGGCTCGTCGGCATGCAGCTCGTTGAAACGAAACACCGCGTCGTAGGTCGGCAAGATCGCGCCGCCGCTATAACCGAATACGGTATCGACACCCTGTTCGCTAAGTACGCGCAAGATGATATCGGCGCCTGACATCGGCTCGCCGGGAAACGGCGCTTTGGGGGCACTTTCTGAAGCCATTTTTGGGTTCTGGGTCATACCTGACTCGCACGGAAAACGGGCGCTGATGCGATCAGCGGCCAAACACATCGGATCATTTCCCTTCCGACTCAAGAACAGCGTATGTCCCCTACCAGCTCGTGGGCGACGGCTTCAGCGGGTTCTCCGCATGAAGCACAGTTCACCCCGCACTCTTTTGACGTGCACCTGGAAAAACCGTGAGAAAGGGTTCCAAAGATTCTGACAACGATTGCATCGATCTGCGTCAGCAAGAAGGGTGTTTGTGGGCCAAGATGAGTCTCATCCGGGCCACATGCCCCTCCCTACCATTCGGCAATGCCCACGTCGAGGTTCTCGTCGTAGAAAGCAACGAGAAACTCTTCTGGCATCAGCCACGAGTCGACGCTCACGGTTTGTGCGCCAACATCGACGTCGACCTTCGCTTCGGCGTCCACGGACTTCATCGCATGCACGATCATCGGAAGATCGGTCGTGCGGATTTCGGTTTTCATCGCGAACTTCACTTTTCACCTCTCTGTTTCGATAACAGTCTGATTCACTATAGGCTCAATGCTCGCTGCCACCAACCAGGCTGGCCTCAATTCACTCTTTACATCGCGTAACCCAATCAAGCCGGCATGCGGCGATCATCAGGCTTCGTCGAGGATGTCCACCTCTTCGGCGAACGCGAGGACCGCTTCCCGCACGCCTGCGACACCGAGGCCGCTCAACCGGAGCAGTTCCGAACGGTCACCGTGCTGTACGAACGCGTCGGGCAGTCCGAGCCGCAGCATGCGTACGGCCCAACCCTCCGCCGCGATCCGCTCGGCGCATGCCGCGCCCGCCCCGCCAATCACGGCCCCCTCTTCGAGTGTCACGATCACTTCGTGCTCGTTTGCCACCGTCAGCAACAGGTCTTCATCGAGCGGCTTCACGAAGCGCATATCGACCACGGTCGCGTCGATCTCCTTCGCGACTTCCATCGCAACCGAGAGCAATGGTCCAAACGCCAGAAACGCCACGCGCGCGCCGCCCTGCTTACCAGAGACCCTGCAAACTAGCCCTCTTCCTAGCGGCAGCGTTTCTTTTGTCTGCTCAATGACTTCAGATCCGGTTGTCGCCCGCGGATAGCGCACCGCGCATGGACCCGGCCACGCAAGCCCCGTGTTCAGCATGCGATAGCACTCCGTTTCATCGGACGGGGTCATGACCACCATATTCGGGACGCAACGCAGGGCCGCAATGTCGAACGCGCCCACGTGCGTGGCGCCATCACCCCCGGCAATCCCCGCGCGATCCAACGCGAACAGAACGGGCAGGTTCTGCAAGGCGACATCGTGAATCAACTGGTCGTAACCGCGCTGAAGAAACGTCGAATAGATCGCCACAACAGGCCTCATTCCCTCGACGGCGAGGCCGGCCGCCAGCGTGAGCGCGTGCTGTTCCGCGATACCCACGTCGATATAGCGATCCGGATAACGACGCTCGAATTCGGTCAAACAGGAGCCTTCGCTCATCGCAGGCGTGATACCGAAGATTCGATCATCTGTCGCCGCCGAGTCGCACAGCCATTGGCCAAATATCTGGCTATACGTCATCTTGCCGCCTCTCTGGCGCACGAGCCCCGTCTCAGGCTTGAACGGACTGGGCCCGTGGTAGGCAACGGGATCGAGTTCTGCAGGCCGATAACCCTTTCCTTTTTGCGTCGCCACGTGAATGACGTGCGGGCGTGTGCGCGTCTTCGCGTCGCGCAACGCGCCGAGCAGGGTCGGCATATCGTGGCCGTCGATGGGACCGATGTAATCCAGACCCAGTGTTTCGAATAGCGTGCAAAAAGAGACATGCGTTTGATCGCGCCAACGCCTGACCAGCGACTCGAGATGATCGTTCAGCCCTCCAACTGCCGGGGAAATCGACATACGGTTGTCATTCAGAACTATCGTGAGCGGCAACGTCTCGCAGGACCCCGCGTGATTCATGGCTTCAAATGCCATACCCGCAGACAACGCGCCATCGCCGATAACCGCAACGACGCGGGCGTCGCGGCCGCGCAGCCCCAACGCCATGCCGACTGCCGCCGATATCGAAGTGCCGGCGTGCCCGACGCCGAACGTGTCATAAGGCGACTCGTCGCGTGTGGGAAAGCCTGCCATCCCGCCCACTTTCCGCACGCCCCGCATTGCGGATTTTCGGCCGGTCAGGATCTTGTGCGGATAGGATTGATGCCCGACGTCCCATACGAGACGGTCCTTCGGCGTGTCGAACACATAGTGAAGCGCAACGGTCAGCTCCACGACACCGAGACTCGATGCCAGGTGACCGCCGGTGCCCGACACACTGTCGATCACGAATTCCCGAACCTCGTCCACCAGGCGTTCAAGCTCACTCTCGTTTAGATCGCGCAAATTGCTCGGGAAATCGATCATGTCAAGCAAGTTCATGATGTTTCAATCCTTGATGGTTTGAATTCAACCGGCTTTCAGGTCATCCGTGGTCCAGCCGCCGCCGAGCGCGTGAATGAGATCGACATTCGCATCCAGTTGCCGCGTGCGAAGCGCAATTACGCTGAGTTGTGCTTCGAGTTCGGCGGATTGCGCCTCGACCACGTCCAGATAGCTCACCGCGCCACGCTGATAACGCGCGAGCGCCAGATTGAGTGCGGTTTGAGCGGCACCGGCGGCGTCCTGCTGCTGATTCGTTGCGGTGCCCAGGTCGTCGAGCAACGTGAGGTTGTCTTCCACCTGCCTGAACGACCCAAGCACCACGCTGCGGTAGCGTGCGCCGGCCTCCGCCGTGGCCTCCTTCGCGGAATCCAGCTGCGCCCGGCGCTTGCCGCCGTCCAGCAGATACACTGCCAGAGACGGCCCGATCGCCCAATACGAACTGGAAAGACTGAGCAGATTCCCAAGCACCGAACTTTGCACGCCACCTTGTGCGCTGAGCGTGAGCGTTGGGAAGTAAGCCGCGCGTGCCACGCCGATCTTCGAATTGGCCGCTGCAATGCGCCGCTCGGCTGCGGCGACGTCCGGCCGCCGTTGCAGCAGCGTGGAAGGCACGCCGACCGGAATGACAGGCAGCGCGATGGATTCGGTACTCGGCGCGAGCTGGAACTCCGAGGGCGAAGCGCCTACGAGCACCGCTATCGCATGCTCCAGCAACGCTCGCTGGGCCCTGATCTGAGTGAGTTCGGACTGGACCGACGACAACTGGTTGCTTGCGCGCGCGACGTCGAGACCCGAGACGATTCCCGCGCCATGCCGGTTGCGGGTCAAGTCGAGCGCCTTCTGGTACGCGTCCTGGGTCCCCTCGATCAACTGGATTTGCTGATCGAGGCCGCGCAGGTCGATGTAGCTTCGCGCCAGTTCGATTTCGAGGCTCAACTGCGTCGAAGCCAGATCCGCCTTCGACGCCAGGCCTTCGTCCTTGCTCGCGGCAACGGAATCGCGCACGCGTCCCCACAGATCGACTTCGTAGTCGACTTCGACACCCAGCGTGGCCGAGTTGTAATCGGTCGGCCCGGTTGGGCTGCGCAACGGCCGCGTGTCCGACTCGCGATCTCGCTGGACATTGCCTGCAGCGGAAGCCTGCGGATACATCTGCGACTTGACCTGCCGGATATACGCCTGGGACTGCTCATAATGGAATAGCGCCGCGCTGAGGTCGGGGTTCTTCGCGATCAGCCGTTGTTCGAGGTCGTCGAGCTCGGGCTCCTTATACAGCTTCCACCATCCCGCGCGGTCGAGCTGGTCAGCCGGGCTCGCCGCGGTCCATAGCCCCTGCGCCTGGTACTGCGCCGCAACGGGCGTTTCGGGCACCTCGTAGTGCGGCGCGAGTGAGCACGCCGCAAGCGCCACGGCACTCGCCAGCGTGGCCAGTTTCAGATACTTGATCATGCTATTCACCTTTAGCCTTCGGTGCGATCACCTGAACATGGTCGCCCTCGACGAGTCCATCGGGCGGCGCGTCGACCACGCGGTCGCTTTGCGCCAGTCCCGAACCGATATCGACCGCATTACCCAGGTCCTGCACGATCGAAACCGGTTTGAAATGCACGGTGTCGTTGCGATCGACGGTGGCAAGCCGCAGCCCCCGGTTGTCGAATATCAGCGCGCTGGCTGGGACCCGCAGTGCGTCGGCACGTGCAGGCAGCGCGAAGTGCAGATTCACGAAGTCGCCCGGCAGCAGCAGATGACCGGGGTTGTCGACCATCAACTGGACGAGCGACGTGCCCGACGCGGCGTTGACCGAGTCCGCCAGACCCACGACCGTGGCCGTGAAGGTCTTGCCGGGATACTCCGGCACGGTGAAGGTGCCGGTACCGCCCGGCTTGACCGCCGGCACGTATTCCTGCGGCACGCGCACATACACACGCAGCTTGTCCACACTCGATACGGAGAAGAGTTGCGGCCCCGTACCGCCGCCAGCACTGATCAATGCGCCCACGTCGGTGTTACGTGCGGTGATCACGCCATCGAACGGAGCGACGATCCGCGCGAAGCTCTTGGTCGCAACCAGCCGGTCCAGATTCGCCTGCGCCGCCGCTACGCGAGCCTGCTTCGCCACAGAATCCTGGGTGCGGTCATCGACCTCCTGGCGCGATACTGAATCGGAGTCCAGAAGACTTTGCCAGCGCGCGGCGGTCGTTTTCGCGAGCGCGGCGTCGGCTTGCGCGCTGGCGAGATCGGCCTTCGCCTGGATCAACTGCTGATCGAGTTCAGGCGTCTCGATCTCGGCGAGCGTTTGGCCTGCCTTCACCTGCGTGCCGATGTCGACGCTCCACGATTTCAGATATCCGCTCACCCGTGCATAGATGGGCGCGCTTTCGAACGCGTCCAGTCTGCCAGGCAGGTCCAGCGACCCGCCCGGCGCCTCCGGGGCAGGCACGACGACATTCACGGATGGAATAGCTTGAGCCTCTGTCCAGGCCTTCAGTTGATGCTCATGCTTCATGCGAAACGAGACGCCACCCGCCACGATGAGGATGGCGAGCGCACAACCGACCAGGCCTGTTAAGGAAAGCTGACGTTGCGCGACTGCGGCGCGCGTTGTGGGTTCAGAGGACATGGATCGAATCTCCGGTAAGCTGCGTGGCCGTCGATGTGCGACCCCGACGCGAGTGGATCATGCAAAAAATAGCGGGCACGAGAAAAAGCGTTGCGACGGTGGCGAACAGCAGCCCGCCAATCACCGCTCGGCCCAACGGCGCGTTTTGCTCTCCGCCCTCGCCAAGACTCAATGCCATCGGCGCCATGCCAATAATCATCGAGAGCGCCGTCATGAGGACCGGCCGGAACCGGGTCGTACCGGCTTCCAGAGCTGCCTTGAACGCATCGCCGTGCTCGGCCAGACGTTCGCGGCTGAAACTCACCACCAGAATGGAATTGGCCGTTGCCACCCCCATGCACATGATTGCGCCGGTCAGTGCAGGCACCGAAAGCGTGGTATCTGTTGCGAACAACATCCAGACGATGCCGGCCAGTGCGCCAGGCAATGCCGCCACGATCACGAGCGGATCGGACCACGACTGGAAATTCACCACGATGAGCAGGTAGATCAGCACTACAGC
Organism: Paraburkholderia sp. J8-2; assembly: GCF_905220195.1. Lineage (NCBI taxonomy): Bacteria > Pseudomonadati > Pseudomonadota > Betaproteobacteria > Burkholderiales > Burkholderiaceae > Paraburkholderia > Paraburkholderia sp. J8-2. The sequence goes on along the minus strand of NZ_CAJMZA010000020.1, from coordinate 28,076 downwards.
GCCCAGAATGCCGAACGACAAGCCCCCGAAGGCGTTGTTCATCGTCTGCACCTGGCCGAGCAGAACGACCTTCGCTCCCTTGGGCGCATCCTTGGCATTGGCCGAAACGATATGGCGAATGTCGGCGGCAACCGCACCGAGGTCGCGCCCCTGGGTCGTGGCGAACACCTCGACCATGGGCTGCACGTTGTAGTTGCTCACCACTTCGTTGCTCGCCGTGCGATGAATGCTCGCCACGCCGCCAAGGATTTGCCCGTCGTTCGCCTCGGCGCCGCCGCTCACGGGCAGATTCACGAGCGACGCGAGCGAATCCACGCTGTATTGCGGCGTCTGGAGAACGATCGAATACTCCACGCCATTGGCTGCGTTGAGCCAGTACGTGGGGTCGATCTGGCTCGATCCCGCCATATGCACCACAAGACTATTGGTCACATCGCGTTCGGTCAGACCCTGCAACGAAGCACGGTCGCGATCCACATCGATATTGAATTGCGGATTGGCCTGCGACTGCTCGATGCGCGCGTCGACAACACCGGGCACATGCCGGATCTGGCGCAGCAGCGAGTTGGCGTAAGCGAAGTCGGCCGGCAAATTGTTGCCACGAATCTGCAAGTCGATCGGTGCAGGCGAGCCGAAGTTCAGGATCTGACTCACGATATCCGCGGGCGGGAACGAGAACGTCACGCCCGGGAACGCGCGCGGCAACGATTCGCGCAACTTGCGCACGTAGGCGGCCGTGGAGCCGTGACCTTCATTCAGCGAGATCTGGATGTCGCCGTCCTGCGGGCCAATCGTGCCCGTGTTGTTGTAGGCCGTATTGATCGAACTGGTGGAGAGTCCAATGTTGTCCACCACGGTGCCGAGTTCGGCCGGCGGAATCGTCGCGCGAACCTGAGCTTCCACTTCGGCGAAAATCCCGGCGGTTCTCTCCACACGCGTTCCCACCGGCGCGCGCACGTGCAGCAGGATCTGGCCCGCGTCGACGTCCGGGAAGAAGTTGCGGCCAAGCAGCGGCATCAACGCGAACGACGCCACGACGAATGCAAAGAAGCCCATGACGAATGCGCGGCGACGCACCAGCACCCATTCGAGCATCGCCGCGTAATTCCCACGCACGCGCTCGAAACGCTGCTCGAATCCACGGTGAAAGCGCGCCCACACGCTGGAAGACTCTCGATGGTCCTGTTCACGTGCATGGGCCTTCAGCAGGTACTTCGCCATCGTCGGCACGAGCGTGCGCGAGAGAATGAACGAGGAAATCATCGCGAAGATCACCGACTCGGCCATCGGCACGAACAAGAATCTCGCCACGCCGTTCAGGAAGAACATCGGCACGAACACGATGCAGATGCACAGCAACGAAACGAACGCCGGCGTCACGATCTGCGCGGCGCCGTCGAGAATGGCGGCCTCGACGTCCTTGCCTTGCTCCAGGTGCCAGTTGATGTTCTCGATGGTCACGGTCGCGTCGTCCACGAGAATACCCACCGCCAACGCGAGCCCGCCGAGCGTCATGATATTGAGCGTCTCGCCGAGCACCGAGAGCACGGAGATCGAACCGAGAATCGCGAGCGGAATGGAGGTCGCGATAATGATCGTCGAGCGCCAGCTGCCGAGAAACAGCAGGATCATCACACTCGTGAGCAAGGCGGCGATCAAACCCTCACGCGCCACCCCCTTGATCGCGGAGCGCACGAAGATTGACTGGTCGCCAATCGCAGCGATCTGCAGCGCGTCGGGCAAGGACGCCTTCGCATCGGCCACCTTCTGGCGAATGCCGCCGATAATCGCCAAGGTCGAGGCCGAGCCGTTCTTGAACACCGTGAGCAGCACCGAACGCTTGCCTTCCACGTGAACGATATTGGGCTGCGGCGGGCTGCCGTCCGTCACATCGGCGACGTCATGCATATGCACCACGGTGCCGTTGGCGGACTTGACCGGCAGATTCGCAATGGCCGCGATGGTCGCCGGCGCATCGTTCAATTGCAGCGTGTACTCGTAGTTGCCGATCTTTTCGGTGCCGACCGGCGTCACGAGATTCTGCGCCGTCAACGCGTTGAGCACGTCCTCGGCCGACAACGAGCGCGCCTCGAGTTCCGAAGGCTTGATGTTGACCTGAACCTGCCGGTCTTTGCCGCCAAACGGAAACGGAATTGCGGCGCCATTCACGGTCGCCAGAATCGGGCGCAACTGGTTCTTGCCAAGGTCCGCGAGATTCTGTTCCGAGAGACCTTTGCCCGAAAGCGCGAGCTGAATGATCGGAACCGTCGAAGCGTTGTAGTTGATGATGAACGGCGGCGTGGCCGAAGGCGGAAGCTGCTTCAAGATCTGCTGCGAAATGGCCGTTACCTGCGCATTCGCCGTACCGATATTGGTGCCCGGCTGGAAGAAGATCTTGACGATGCCGTAGCCGGTGAGCGAAGTGCCTTCGATGTGTTGAACGCCATTCACGGTCGTCGTCAACACCCGCTCGTACGGCGCCATCACGCGACCCTCCATCTGGTCGGGCGAAAGCCCCGTGTACTGCCATACCACGCTAATGACCGGGATATTGATCGAAGGAAAAATATCCGTAGGGGTACGAAACGCCGACAGAACGCCGACGATCAGGATAAACACGGCCAGAACGACAAAGGTATAAGGCCGTTTCAGCGCAACGCGCACGATGCCAATCATGATAATTCCAGTATTCGAAGCTGGCATCGACCTGATCGCGGCGGATTCCAGCAAGCAGATTCCCGATGCCTTGAATCAATCCGCGTTTGATGGGACCTGGCCCGTGGAAGCGCGAGGCGCTCCGATCCAGTGGATGGCGGCAGCAACGATCCCGAGCACGACGCCGAAGGCCACGATGCCCGACCAGCCATAGCGACTCATGAGCCAGCCGCTGACCGTCGCACCGAAGGCGCCGCCGAAAAAGGTGGCCGTCATATAGAGGCTGTTGATTCGGCCTTGTGCTTTCGGGTCGACTGCGAACGCGCGAGTCTGGTTGGAAACGAGACCGGACTGCACACCAATATCGAGCACGATCACGCCGACGATCAGCATCGTGAGCGACGTGGCCGCGCCGGAGAGAATCAGGTAGGCAAGCGTCGCGATGCCGATACTCGCGCCAATGACCTTGCGGAACCCCACCCGGTCGGTGGCATTGCCACCGAGCGATGCGGCGAACGCGCCGGCCGCGCCGATAATGCCGAAGCCGCCCGCCCACGCGCTGCCGAGGTGCCACGGTCCGCTCTTGAGCAGCGCGGCGAGATTGACCCAGAAGGCGTTGAAACAGGCCCACAGCAGCGCCTGGATAATCATCGATTCACGAATCGGACGATGGTCGCGAACGAGCGGCCACAGCGAAGCGAGCAGGCGGCCATACGAAAGATTCGTGGTGGGCACGCCCTTGGGCAGCAGCGCGGCTGCGGCGATGAACACGGGCACCATGAACACGGCTTCCGCGCCGTACACCGCACGCCAACCCCACGCCGCGCCGATCACGCCGGCAATCGTGCGGCCGACCAGGATGCCGACCATGATGCCGCTCACGACAGTGCCGACGTTACGCCCCCGCTCGTGCGGCAACGACATGACGGCCGCGAAGGGCACGAGCTGCTGGGGAACGCAACTCACGATCCCAAGCGCAAACGAAGCCGCAATCAGTGCCCAGATCCCGGGCGCAACCGCCGACGTCGCCGCAAAAACGAGTGCGAGCGCGATTTGAGTCAGCACGAGCTTGCGCCGGTCGAAACGGTCGCCAAGCGGCAACAACAGCGCGAGCCCCGTAGAGAAACCGAGCAGCGCCGCGCCGGCGACAAGATCGACCGCAGTGATGTTGACCCGCAGACCCGCTGCGATCAGCGGCAGAATCGGCTGCGTGCAATAGATGTTGGTGATCACGGCTCCTGCGATGATCGCCATCATGACGATCTTGCCGCGCGATGCCACGGCGGGTGTTGCTGGACTTGCGGGTGAGTTGGGTACGCCGCTCACGACAACCTCCTTGTTCGTTGAATTTCTCCGGGTTTTGCAGCGAATTGCCGCGATCCAGATTGAGGTCGAACGTTACGCGCTTGCATTTACGAAGAGAATCCCTCACGATCAAGATTCATCCTTCCACTATTTGATAGGGTCCATGAATCGCCTCGAAGCCATGGCCATCCTCGTTTCGGTTGCCGACGCGGGCAGTCTCTCGGCTGCCGCGCGGCAGCTCGACATGCCGCTCGCAACGGTCAGCCGCAAGGTCGGGGAGCTGGAATCGCACCTGAAGACGCGTCTGTTTCACCGCACGACGCGCAAGCTTTCATTGACGGAAGCCGGCAGTGCCTACGTGGCCGCGTGCCGGCGCATTCTCGAAGAGATCGGTGAAGCCGAGCGCGCCGCAACGGGGGAATACGCCGCGCCCAAAGGCGAACTCGTGGTCACCGCGCCGGTTGCGTTTGGCCGCTTGCATGTGGTGCCGGTGGTGGCGGAGTTTCTCGCGCACTATCCCGAGATCGACATCAATCTACTGCTAACGGATCGCGTGGTTCATCTGATGGATGAACACGCGGACGTCGCAGTCCGTATTGGCGAGATGCCCGACAGCACGTTGATCGCGACGCGCGTCGGCGCGGTGCGCCGGGTCATCTGCGCAAGCCCCGCCTATCTCGCGAAGCACGGTGTGCCCGCCGAGCCCGCAGACCTCTCCGGCCACGAGTGCATTACCTTCGAAGCGCTCGCGTCACTGCGCGCGTGGGCGTTCGGCTCCGGCAAGGCGGAGCAGTCGGTGCCGGTTCATTCGCGGCTTGCGGTGAATACGGCGGACGCCGCCATCGAAGCCGCGATCCTCGGCGTAGGGCTGATCCGCGTGCTGTCCTACCAGGTGGCGCACGCCGTACGCGCCAACGCGCTTCGCGTCGTCCTTGACACGTTTGAAGCGGCGCCGCTGCCCATCAATCTCGTGCACGCTGGGCAAGCCCCGCTGCCGCTGAAGCTGCGCGCATTTCTCGATTTCGCTTCGCCGCGCCTGCGCGAGCGCACAGCGGGCGAACTCGCCAACCCCGTTTCGGCGTGACTGCCTGATTCGCCCGCGTAAAGGCGCTGTGCGCTCGCGCCGGAAGAGAATCCGCTAACATCGGGAATCTCTCTTCCAGTAATCGAGAAGACCATGGACCGTCTCGAAGGGATGTCCATCCTGGTCGCAGTCGTCGATGCAGGCAGTTTGTCAGCCGCGGCCCGGCAACTCGGCCAGCCGCTGGCGACAGTCAGCCGCAAGGTCGGCGATCTCGAAGCGCATCTGAAGACTCGCCTGCTCCATCGCACCACGCGGCACCTCTCGCTGACCGAAGCCGGTGAGTCCTATGTCGCCTCGTGCCGGCGCATTCTCGAAGACATCGGCGAAATCGAACGCGCCGTGACCGGCGAATACGCCGCGCCGAAAGGCTCTCTCGTGGCCACGGCGCCCGTGGTCTTCGGAAGGCTGCATGTCGTTCCTGTCATGGCCGCCTTTCTCGCGCAGTATCCCGAGATCGATGCCCGCCTCGTGCTGACCGATCGCAACGTGAATTTTCTCGAAGACCATGTGGACGTGGCCGTGCGTATCGGCCAATTGCCGGACAGCAGCCTCGTGGCGATACGTCTGGGCGAAACGCGCCCGGTGGTGTGCGCGAGCCCCGCGTATCTGGCCGAGCGTGGCACGCCGCAGAACCCCGCTGAGCTTGCCAACCACGCATGCATTGGTTTCGAGGGCATCAATTCGTCGCGCGCGTGGACGTTTGCCGACGGAAAATCGGAACAGAACGTGCCCATCCACGCGCGGCTCGTGACGAACACGGCGGAATCGGCCATCGACGCCGCGACATTCGGGACCGGTTTGACGCGGGTTCTGTCTTATCAGGTCGCGAGTGCCGTACAGGAAGGCCGCCTGCAACTGGTTCTGGAGACCTTCGCGCTGCCGCCCATGCCGATCCATCTCGTCCATGCCGGCCAAACGCCGCTGCCGCTCAAGCTGCGCGCGTTTCTCGACTTCATGTCGCCGCGCCTCAAGGCGCGCATGTCCGCCGCTTGAAATCCCCGCGTTATTGAGCGCGAGTATCAAGTGTTGTTCATGGCAGGTGGTTTTTGTCAGCGTCGTTCGTGCGTAACCTTGCTCGCATCAGAGAAAAGGCAAGGCGAAACGCAATGGATATATCCGCAATCACCGCAATCAAGGCTTCCGCGCCGGTCCAACATGCGCTTTCGGAGCAGCCTGCGTGGCGTCGCGTGTTTCGCGAGGACGCGCTCTCGGTCGGGCTGATCCTGCCGCTCGAAACGCACCCCGACTCGCCCATTCCGACCATGCGCGATCATGTTGCAATGGCGCAGCGCGCCGAGGCGATGGGCGTAGCCGCGCTGTGGATGCGCGACATCCCGTTCTACGACCCCGCTTACGGCGATGCCGGCCAGATCTTCGAACCCCTGGTGTATATCGCCAGCCTCGCCGCAGTGACGAAAGAGATCGCGCTCGGCACGACAGGCATTGTCTTGCCGATGCGCGAGCCGCTTTTACTGGCCAAGCAGGTGAATTCGCTCGACCAGTTGACGAATGGAAGGCTCCTGCTCGGGATGTCCTCGGGAGACAGACCCTCCGAGTATCCCGTCTTCGGTATCGACTTCGATACGCGCGGCGAGCGGTTTCGCGACGCGTTTCAGACCTACCGGACCGTGAGCGAGCAACCGTTTCCGGTGTTCTCCTCGCCCCGCTTCGGCCAGTCGGGCGGCACGCTCGACATGCTGCCCAAGCCGCCCTACGGACACACCCCGGCCATTGCCGTTGGCCGCGCGCAGCAGAGCCTCGAATGGATCGCAGCGCACATGGATGGTTATCTCGGCTTCGTGCCAGCCCCCGCCGCGCTCGATGCGTTCGTGCGCAGCTGGAAAGACCAGGTAGCGCAGTCGATGGGCAGCGAAACCTTCAAGCCCATTGCCTTTGGCGGGTACCTCTATTTGCATCCGAGGCCCGACTACCTGTTCCGCGCAATCAAGGGCGGATTTGCAATTGGCAGCCGCTCGCTCAGGCGTTTCCTCGAAGCGGCGCGCGAAGCGGGCGTGAGCCACGTCGCTCTGAATCCGAAAGTCACGCCGCGTCCGTACGGCGACGTACTCGACGAATTGCACAGCGAAGTGCTGCCATATTTTTGAAGTCGACGGTATTCCGGAGGTGTCTCATGCAGGACGCGACGATACGTGAAGCGCTGAACGCGCACTGGCAAGCTTCGGCCGCAGGCAATCTCGAAGCCGAGCACGACATTTACACAGACGACGCCATCTGTGACTATCCCCAATCGGGTGAACGCATTCTCGGGCGGCGCAATCTGCAGGCGCTTCGCGGGCATCATCCCGGCAAGCCGTCCGGTTTCGAAGTCAGACGCATGCAGGGCGAAGGCAATCTTTGGGTGACGGAATACACCATCGATTATCAGGGGCGATCTGCTTTCACCGTCAGCATTATGGAATTCCGTGACGGCAAGGTCATTCACGAGACCCAGTATTTTTCGGAGTCCTTTGAAGCGCCAGCCTGGCGCAGCCAATGGGTCCAGAAAATCACACCCAGTTAGCCCTTGGGCGCCTTCCCACGGCCCAAGGGGCTACGCATACTCGCGACGACCGGGAGGGCACGTGCGCCGACGATGGCAACGTCACCTCGCAACAGGCGCTTTCCGCAGTTCACTCGCTCATCTTGCCGCACGCAAACCCCAGCTGAAAAACGAACAATAGCCGGCCATACCCGCACCGGCTATCGTCGAGCGCGCGGCGTACTCACGCCGCGCCTGGCCTACTTGGCCGCCTACATTGCGAATTCCGGGCCCTTGTCGATGCTGTTGGGCCAACGCTGCGTCACGCTCTTGTAGCGCGTATAGAAGCGCACGGCTTCTTCGCCATACGTATGATGATCGCCAAACAGCGAACGCTTCCAGCCGCCGAACGAATGCCACGCCGAAGGCACCGGACTCGGCACGTTGATGCCCACCATGCCGATTTGAATCTGCCGCGAGAACGTGCGTGCCGCAGCGCCATCGGCCGTGAACAGCGTGACGCAATTTCCGAGTTCGTGTGCGTTGACGAGTTCGATGGCACTGGCGAGATCCGGCACGCGCACCACCGAAAGCACTGGCCCGAAAATCTCTTCCCGATAGATTTTCATATCGGGCTGCACATTGTCGAAGAGCGAACCACCAAGGAAGAAACCCTCTTCGTGGCCGGCCACCGTATGGCCGCGCCCGTCGACGACGAGCTTCGCACCCGCTTCGACACCGGCATCGATATAGCCCTGCACTTTGGTGCGATGCGCGGCGCTGATGAGCGGCCCCATGTCCAGATCGGGCTCCATGCCCGCGCCAATACGCAGTGTGCGTACGCGCGGCGCGAGACGCTCGACCAAGTCGTCAGCCACGCTGCCTACCGCCACTGCGACCGAAGTCGCCATGCAGCGCTCGCCGGCCGAGCCATAGGCCGAATTGATCAGCGCATCGACGGCTTGATCGAGATTCGCATCGGGCATGACGACGAGATGATTCTTCGCGCTGCCCAGCGCCTGCACGCGCTTGCCGCGTTTGGCGCCCTCTGCGTAGATATATTCGGCAACCGGCGTGGAGGCGACGACCGACATGGCGACCACATCGGGATGCTGGATCAGCGCATCGACGGTGTCCTTGTTGCCGTTCACCACGTTGAAGATACCTTTCGGAAAGCCCGCCTCCATGAAGAGTTCGGCCAGCCGGATCGATGACGACGGCGTGCGCTCCGAAGGCTTGAGGATGAAAGCGTTGCCGGTCGCGGCCGCCATGACGAACATCCAGCACGGCACCACCACCGGGAAATTGAACGGCGTGACGCCAGCAATCACGCCGAGCGGCTGACGCAAATTCCAGCTGTCGACGCCGCTGCTGCTTTGGTCGGTGAAATCGGTCTTGAGCAGGTTCGGAATACCGCACGCGAATTCGACGATCTCGATTCCGCGCATCACCTCGCCTCTCGCGTCCGAAAGAAGCTTGCCGTGGTCGCGCGTAATGAGTTCGGCGATTTCGTCCAGATGCGACTCGAGCAGTTCCTTGAACTTGAACATCAAGCGCGCGCGCTTGAGCGGCGGCGCTTCGCTCCACGCGGGAAATGCGGCTTTCGCGGCCGCGACGGCGGCGGCAACCTCGGCCGTGTTCGCAACCGGCACGCGTGCCGTCACCCGGCCCTGCGCCGGATCGTAGACGTCGTTGAATCGCCCGCTCACGCCCGCGGTACTTTTACCGTCGATGAAATGACTCAGTTGGCGCACTGCGCCCTGGTTTGCTTCGCTCATACGTCCTTCCTTTAGGGGAACTGGGCGCTGCCCGGAATCAAAGAAGGTCCGCATTGCAGCGCGCATCAAGTCAAGTGGCCGGGCATCTCCATGACTCCCCGCCAGCATCGGCAGTGGTTGACCGCCGACCAGAACAGTCTACGTTTTGCGGCGCTTGTCCGATGCGCTAGCTACGACGGTTTGGGGACATTCCCGGCTCGTTTCCGGCCATCGCAATGCGACCAGCACGTCAAGCGCTCACAGGCAGCGAAGCGTTGCCGGGTAGCGGAAGCGTGAAATGAAAGCTGACACCAGCGGGAACATTCGGCGTCACCCATAGCCGCCCTCCGTGGCTTTCCACGATCGAGCGGCAAATGGGCAGCCCCATGCCGAGGCCTTCGGGTTTGGTCGTAAAAAACGCGTCGAAAACGCCCTCCGGATTGCCGGCAGCGAGGCCCGGCCCGGAATCCTGCACGGTCACGCAAAGTTCGTTTTCATCGGTCCTGCCGGTTTGTACCAGAAGCGTTCGCTCGCCGCCTTTCATTTCGCGCATGGCTTCGATGGCGTTGATCATCAGATTGAGCATCACCTGCTGCAATTGCACCCGGTCTCCCTGAACGCGCGGCAATCCGTCTGCGAGTTCCACCGTGAGTTCGACCCCGGACTTGCTCGCTTCGCCGCGCATGAGCGCGATCAGTTCCCGAATCATGTCGTTGACGTCGAGCCCGTCCGTACGCAGCGGTTCTTTCTTGAAGTAGGCGCGCGTCCTGTCGACTATGCCGTTGGCGCGCTCGCTGTCCGCGACAATGCGCGTGAGCGCGAGACGCGCCTCGTCGAAATTCGGCGGGCGAGCCGCGAGCCAGCGCGAGGCGGCACTCGCGTAGGCCGCAATTGCGGTGATCGGCTGCTTCACTTCGTGCGCGATCGACGCCGATAGCTGGCCCATCGTCGCCACGCGGTTCGAATGCGCCAGTACGTTCTGAAGTTCGCGGTAGCGTCGCTCGCTGTCGCGCACATCCTGTTGCGCGCGCTTCTGGTCGGTCAGATCGAGTATGAACGCAACGCCCTGCCCCTCGCGATCGCCAAACGCCGCCGCGCCAACCAGCACGGCCACCCGGCTCCCATCCTTGCGAAAATATTCCTTCTCGAACGGTTTGGCGCTGCCGGTGGCTTTCAATTCGTCCCGCACGCGTTCGTCGCGCTCACGCCATTCGGGCGGCGTGAGATCGGGCCAGCGGATCTGCCCGGATCGGAGATCGGCCGCGGTGTATCCCACAATGCGCAGAAATGCATCGTTGGCTTCAATGACATTGCCTTCGAAATCCCAGATGTGGATGCCGATGATATTGGAGTCCACCAGACGCCGGACCTTTGCTTCGCGCTCCTGAAGATCGGCATATAAGCGCGTGTTCTCCAGAGAAATGGCGGCTTGCGACGCGAGCAGGTCGAGCAGCGCGGAGCGGCGTGCTGTGAACACATGCGAAGTCTCGGTGTTTTCCAGATACAGCAGCCCGCCGAGTTTTCCCTGCCGCACGAGCGGCAGGCAGAATACCGACCGCGTAGCGCCGCTCGCCAGATACGCATCCTCCGCAAAGAGACTGGAGGCCCGAGTGTCGTCGATGATGACGCGCTGGCCCGTATGCATGACGTAACGCAGCAGCGCGGCGGGCGTGGCGGAGCCGGCATCCGGCAAGCGCTTCACTTCAATCGCGTTGCCGTTCAGGCGCGCCTCAGCCTCGATACGGTAGCCGTCCGGCTGCTCCGGCACGATCAGCAGCCCGCGGTCCGCGCCTGCGGTCTCCAGCGCAATCGTCATCAGGCGCTCGACCAGGCTCGTCAGTTCGATCTCGCTGGAGAGCGCGTGGGACGCCTTGAGCAACGTGGCGGCGTCGAACTGGCGCCAATCGAAAGTGAGCGTCGACGTCGGCGTGCTCCCCTCCAGTTCGGCGAGGTGCGGAAATTCGCTGTCGAGCTGTACGATCCTGCTTTGCGCGCCCCACGCGTCGAAGCACCGGCGCGCGTTGAGCAAATGCGCTTCGGCGCTCGTCGCGAGGCCAATGCGCAAACAGAAACGGCCGGCAAGTTCGCTGGCGATGCCTTCGTGATGCGAAAAGCCATTCTCGCGAGCAGAGCGAATGGCCTCCTCGTACAGGCGCATGGCGTCGAGATCGTGGCCCGCGAGACGCGCGCGTTCCGCGCTGAGCAACGCAAAGCGGTTCTGATAGTTCTCCGGACAATGTCCGGCCCACATTTCGAACTTCTCGAGTGCCGCGGCGAGCTGGCGATCGTAGATTCGCTGCTGCTCGGCAGAGGACTCGGGATAAAGCGCAGTCAAGGTCAGCATATGGAAAAAGTGAAACGTCGGTTCGATCGCCAGCGCCATCACCGAACTCAGCACTGCCTGTGCCCGCTGCACGGCCTCCAGCGCTTCGACGTAGCGGCCAGCGAGATACGCGAGCATCACTTTGATGATGCGATAGACGCCAATCGCACAACCGAAATTCGACTTGACGATCGCTTCAAAACAGGCAGTTTCGTCAAACGTCTCGTCATTCAGATCGAACGGTTTGGCCGTCTTGCCCCGCAAACTGATCACGCACTGCCGTTCAACCCGAATCAGTTCGTACACCGCGTCGTTGTGGCTCTGCCGCATGAGCGCCGCGTACTTATCGGCTATCGCCTGCACGTCTTCGAGCGCGGCCCCGCTTTCAAGCGACTGCCAAACGGCATTGAACGCAACGTTGCCTGCAAAGACGTAGTCGCCTACGTCCATGCACTCGGCAGTCGCGCGTTCCAGCACTGGGAGATTCGCAGCGATGTGGCGGCGCCAGAAATTGACGTGCGCGCCATACAGGTGAAGCAGCTTTCCATTGAGCTGCCGATTGCCGAATCTCTCGTTCAGCTTCAGTGACATCTCCGAAACCTGAACCGCGGTGGGAATATCGCCGATCAGTGAAACGAGCATGAGCGCGTAATTGCCGAACGCAAAACTGGAGTTGTCGGTAGTGCCGTGCTGCAAGGAGAGATTGACCGCCTTGAGCGTAATGAGCGGATAGAATGCGGGCCGCGCGGCAAAGGCGCAGTTCATTGCCTGAAGGAGAAGATTGATGATCGCGTGAATGGCGGGGTCCGTCGCTTCCGGCGTCTCAACGATTTGCCCGATGGACCGCCCCGCCTGATTGACGCGAACGTCCTGTAGCGCGGATTGAAACGCCGCCTGGATGTCTTCATCGTTTTCTGGAAAGCGGATCTCGAAGCCGCGCAAGGCAACGAGCGCGACCGCGAAGCTCTCGTCGTATCTTCCGGCAAGCTGATACAACTCGATGCGCAGGCTGTACACCTTTGCACGATCGAGACTGGAGCGCGCCGAGGCGAGCATCATGTCCGCCAGGGCATCCGCTTTTGCAAAATCGCCCACCAGATATTCGCACTCGGAAAACGCGAGATAGAGTTCGAACGTGCTCTCGTAGCGCTGCGTCCACGCCTCGGGCGAGAGCAGCGCGGCGCCTTGCGCCAGATATCCGCGCGCGGCCACGTATGCCGTCGAACTCATGGCGCGCTTGCCCGCGACAAGGTTCAACGCGACGACCTGCTCGCGCTCGGCCTCCTGCGCGATCAGCGCCGCGCCGCGATTGAGATGGTTGACGATATCGAAGATCGCGTCTTCGCGTGCGTCCGGCGGCGTGCGCGACACCAGCGCGCGCCCGATGCGCAGATGCGCGGCGGCGCGCTGATCGTCAGGAATGAGCGCGTACGCGGCCTCCTGCACGCGATCGTGTGCGAATTCATAGACGTTGGCCTCGCGATAGACCAGCCCGGTTCGCACGGCTTCCCAGAGGTCCGCGTGCATCCGTTCTTCTGAGCCGCCCTGAACCCAGGTCAGCGCAGCCACTTCGGCAACGTTGCCCAGGCACGCCAGTTGGCCAAGTGCGTCACGCGCCGCCCGTGGCAACCGGCTCAATTTCGCCGCCATCAGATCGGCGACGTTTTCGGTGTAGCCCTTCGCGCGAATGCGCGGCAGTTCCCACCCCCACTTCGCGGCTCGCGGGTCGAACGCAAGCAGGCCTTCATCGGCGAGCGCGGTGAGAAACTGGATCGTGAAGAATGGATTGCCGCCGCTTTTCTCATGCACCAGTTGAGCGAGCGCAGCGGCGCTCGCGCTGTCACAGTGAAGCGATTCCGCCGTGAGTTGCGTCACGCTGTCTTGTGTGAGCGGTGTTAGCTCGATTTGCTGCACCTTGCCTTCGGCGCGGGCGATCGACTCGAGCGTGCGCGCGAACGGGTGACTAGCATCGACCTCGTTGTCCCGATACGCGCCCACCAGCAGGACATGTTTGACTTCAGGATGCGTGGCGAGATGCGCGAGCAGATCAAGCGTCGCTGTATCGACCCATTGCAGGTCGTCGATAAACAGGGCGAGCGGATGCTCGGGCCGCGCGAATACGCCGAGAAACTTTCGAAATACGATCTGAAAACGATTTTGCGCGTCTTGAGGCGGCAGCGTCGGCGCGGCCGGCTGCTCGCCGATGATGAGCGCAAGCTCGGGGATCAGATTCACAATAAGCTGGCCGTTGGGCCCGAGCGCCTCCATCAGCGCGCACCGCCACGGCTCGACTTCCGCTTCGCGCATGCTCAGCAGGTTGCGCACGAGTGTTTGGAAGGCTTGTGCGAACGGCACGTACGGAATGCCGCGGCGGTACTGGTCGAACTTGCCGGAAGCGAAGAGACCGCGTGGCGGGACCAGCACCCTGTGCAACTCGTTGACGACCGACGACTTCCCGATGCCCGGATAGCCTGAAATCAGCACCAGTTCGACCGAGCCGCTCGCCACGACACGATCGAACGCGGTCGTCAATGCTTCGATTTGCGCCTCGCGACCGTAGAGCTTTTCCGGGATCAGCAACTGGTCGGACGCGTCGTGCTGCCCCAGCGAAAATGCGTCGATGCGATGCTGCGCTTCCCACGCCGCGAGGCATGTGCGCAGATCGGCCTCCAGTCCTGCTGCGGTTTGATAGCGGTCTTCGGCTGCCTTCGCGAGCAGTTTCAGCACAATGCCCTCGAGCACCTGCGGAATCGCGTCGCGGCGCGCGCGTGGCGGCGTCGGCTTGCGCGCGATATGGCAATGAATCCACTCCATCGCGTCCGTTGCGTTGAACGGCAACGCCCCGGTGAGCATCTCGTACAGCGTGACGCCGAACGAATAGAGATCGCTGCGCGTGTCGATCGAGCGGTTCATGCGGCCGGTCTGCTCCGGCGCCATATACGCAAAGCTTCCGGCGACGATCTCGGGCGGCGCGGGCGGCTGATGTTCATGGGGCAGTTGCGAAGCGATGCCGAAGCCGGTGAGCCGCACGTTGCCGCTGCTGTCGACGAGCACATTCGCTGGCTTGATGTCTTTGTGAACGAGCCCGCATCGATGCACATGGCCGACCACCTTCGCCAGATTGACCGCAATGCGCAACAGGCGTGCGAGTTCGAACGGGCCGCCAAGCGAGCGATCGAGCGGCTCGCCGCCGTCGTCGTCGAGCACGAGCATGGGCGGCTCCCTGTGCCGGTAGAACGCGAGAGGCCGCGCCGCCCAGCTGGAATCGAGCAACGCGGCGAGTCCGTACTCTCGCTCGAGGCGCTTCACGCCCACCGGGTCCGCGCGCGTGGCGACTCGCGCGAGCACCGAGACGGGGTCGCTGCGTTTGCGGGCGCGATACAGTGAAAAATCGCTGTCGTCGCGCAGCGGCTCAAGCTCGTATCCGGCGAGATCCACGACGCACGCTCCTGTCATGATGCGATTTTCGTCCGCAAATGATTTTGCACGCGTGCCCGTCTTTGCGCCATTGTCAGCGCCGCAATGTCATCGATTGTCCTGAACAATGATGGTGTGTGTGCACTGAGCCTGCCATGCGTCGACGTAAAGCAACATTGGCATCAACAGGTGGCCCTCGCAAGCATCATGACAAGCGGGCATTCGTGCCATGTATTACCCGCCATAGGTCGACTCCCATCCTCCTCCCAGCGCTTTGCAGAGCGTGATGAGATTCGTGGCAGCCGTCGCTTTGCTTTGTTCGAGACTGCTTTGTGCTTCAAGTAACTGCCTCTGCACGTTCAACACGTCGAGATAGTCCAGCGCCCCGGCCTTGTACCGCTGCGTCGCCACCGCAAGCGCGCGCTGGTTCATGGTCACGGCCTGGGCGAGCCGGTCGCGGCGACGCTGCTCGGCGTCGTAGGTGACGAGCGCGTCGTCCACTTCCTGCCATGCGCGCAGCACCGTCTGCTTGTAGGCAATCGCGGCCTCCTGCTGTTGCGCCTCACGCAGCTGGAGCGTGCCCTTCAAGCGTCCGCCTTCGAAGATCGGAAACGTAATGGAAGGGCCAACGACAAACTGCCCCGACGCCCAACTGGCCAGACTCGAAAGTTGAAGACTCTGAAAGCCCGCGCTTCCATTGAGCATGATGCGCGGATAAAAATCGGCCTTCGCCACGCCAATCGACGCCGTTGCCGCGTGCAGCCTGGCTTCCGCTTCGCGAATATCGGGCCGGCGCTGCACGAGTTCGGAAGGAAAGCCGATTGGGACCTGCGCGGGAAGCACGGGCACTTCCTGCGTGGCGGCGAGCGTCTGCCGCAGCGCACCGGGCTCCTCACCAAGCAGCAGGCCGATTGCATTGATCCTTGTTTCGGACTGCGACTCGAGTGTGGGAATCAGGCTTTCGATATTCTCCACCTGAGCCGACGCATTCGAGACATCGAGATCCGTCGTGACGCCTTCATGCGCGCGCACCTGCGTAAGCTTCAGCGCGTTGTTGGCGATATCCAGGTTTTCCTTCGCGATTTGCAGGAGTTCCTGTGTGTTGCGCAGCTCGATATAGTCGCGGGCAAGCTCCGCGCGCGCGCTCAGCAAGACCGCATTGCGGTCCTCGTACGAGGCTTCCGAAAGCGCCGTCGCCTCTTCCACGCTGCGGCGCACGCGCCCCCAGATATCGACTTCCCATGAAGCGTCGAAGCCAACCTGATACAGGTTGTAGGCAGGAGAGCCCTTCGAGCCCGGCATCGCCGACACGCCGAGCGGCGAGTTGCCCGAAGCCGACAGCGGCTGACTTTGCGACGGCGTGACGCCAAGCAGCGAAAGAATGCCGTTTTCGCTGCCGCGTTCGCGGTTATACGATGCGGCGCCGTCGAGCGTCGGATATTGGGCCGCGCCCGCCACGCGGCGCTCGGCCCGGCTCTGCAGCAAGCGCGCGGAGGCCGCCGCCACGTCGAGGTTTGCGTCGGCCAGTTGCTTTTCCAGGCCGTTCAATACCGGATCGTTGAAAAGCGTCCACCATTCCGGAGCGAATTGCGCTTGCACAGCTTGGCTTTCCGCCTGCGCGGTCTGCGTGCGGTTGAAGACCTCCGGCGTAGGCGACTTTGGCGGTTCGAAGTTGGGACCAACCGTGCAACCCGCGATGACGAGGCATGCGAGCACCGTGAGGAGGATCGCGCGAATAGCGTTTTGGTTCGCGTTCATTTTCTTTCCGCCCCCTCTGCCGTTGCTTCTGAGTTCCGGCCAACGGCCACTTCCGCTTCCACCGAGAGACCCACGCTCAATGCCGCGGCAGCCGGCTGCCCGCGATCGATCGTGATCTTGACGGGCACGCGCTGCACGACCTTCGTAAAGTTGCCCGTTGCGTTGTCGGGTGCGATCGGCGCGAAGCTCACGCCGGTCGCCGGCGCGAGGCTGTCGATGCGGCCACGAATCACCACGCCGGGAAGGCTGTCGACCGTCACGCGCACGCGCTCACCGGGCCGCATGTTCGTGATCTGGCTCTCCTGGAAGTTCGCGACCACATATGCATCCGCAAGCGGCACGATTGCCAGCACCGGTGCGCCAGGCGTCACGAATGCGCCGACCCGCGCCGACCGGCGTCCCACCTTGCCGTCGACAGGCGCGCGGATCTCCGTATAGGAGAGGTTGAGCTTCGCCTGTTCGAGCACCGCCTCGGTGTGTTCCAGCGCGCCCGCGGCCTTGTCTCGCTCGGTCCGCAATACGTCCAGATTCTGCTCGGTGGCGGTGAGCACCGCCTGATCGTGCGACTGCTGCGCAAGCTGCTCGGCGAGCGTGCTCGACGCTTGTTGCTGCTCCTGCGCGGCCCCGGCTCCCGCGGCTGCAAGATTCTGGTAGCGCGTGGCGTTGGCCCGCGCAAAGCTGATCGACGCATCGTCGGCGCGCAACGTGGCGCGCGCCTGATCGACCAGCGAGGGCTGGCGCGCTATCTGCGCGTCGAGGTTCGCAACGGATGCCTTGGCTCCCGCCACCTCCGCCTGTGCGCTCATCAACGCGGCGCGATAGTCGCGGTCGTCGATACGCACCAGCAACTGGCCCGCTTTCACGTCCTCGTTATCGTTCGCCAATACGTCCGTGATCTGCCCCGCTACGCGCGGCGCGACTAGCGTGAAGTCGGCGGTGACGTAGGCGTCGTTCGTGGATTCCGAACTGGAGTGCGACAACAACTTCATGCCTGCCCACGCAGCGATGACGACGACGACGATCACTGCGGCAATACGAAGCCATTTCAGCCTGGACGGTGTGGGGGTGGGTTTGGTCGATGACATGGAAAACGAACCTCATTTCGAAGCGGGCGGCGTGGTGCTCCACGGCGGATAGATGCGCACCGGCAGCACGGGAACAAGAAGAAGCAGAACGAACGCAATACACGCCATCACACGATAGAGATCGGCGGAAGTCAGAACGACGGCCTGCTCATGAATACGGTGCGCGAGTTGCCCCAGCGCCTGGGGTGTGTCGAGGCCAGTGCCGGCCACCTGCGCGCGGTTGCCCAACTGGTCGACGAGCATGCTGGAATGGAAATGTTCGCGCGCCGTTCCCACGCCCTCGATCAGACCCGTCGCAATCGCGGCCGCGAACGTCTTGACCGTGTTAAACATGGCCGAAGCAAACGGGCCTTCCGTTGGCGGCAAACCTGTCGTGACGCCCATCAGGATCGACATGATCACCATGGGCTGCGCGACGATCTGCAGCGCCTGCAGTGCGTAGAAGTTGTCGCGAATCCACTCGGACGTCACGAAGCTTCCCATGGCGAACGTCGCGAACATCAGGGACAGACCTATCGCGATCATCCAGCGATGATCGGCGCGCCGCGTATTCAACACGGCGGCAGTCAATGGCAGCGTAATCAGCAGCGGAATGGCCAGCAGCAGCGAGAGCGGCGCTGTCTGCAGCGGCCTGTACGTGTGAATCTGGGCGAGAAACCGTCCGGGGATTGCCGCCACGCCCACCAGCAGGATCACGGTGCCAAGCAGCGTTGAGAGTCCATGCGTGAAATTCCTGCGCTCGAGTAACTGCAACTTGAAAAACGGCACGGGCTGAAACCACTCGTTGACAAGGAACACGACGAGCAACAGCCCACCAGCGCAGAACATGAATGCGATGAACGGCGAATTGAACCAGTCGAGCCGATCGCCTTGCAAAAGCGCGGTCACGAGCATGGCAAACGCGGGGAAGCCTGTGATGAACCCAATCCAGTTGAACGTGCGAAAGCGCTCGAGCTTGACCGGATCGGCGGGAAGGCCCTGCTGAATCGCGATACAGCACAGCACGCCGAGCGGAATGATTTGCCAGAACGCCATGCGCCAGCTCACGAACTCCGTCCACAACGCGGCGAGCGGTGTGCCGAGCGCCGGCCCGAAAGTCGCCGTCAGCGCATAGCCGGCGAGCCCATAGAGCTTGAATTTGGGTGGCAGATAACGCAGCGCCACGATGATCAGCATGGGGGGCAGGCAACCGCCCGCAATTCCCTGCAAGATACGCAAGACGTACAACGACGCCAGATTCGGCGCAAACGGGCAAAGCAATCCGAAGAACATCGTGGCGAGCACGGCGCCGATCGTGAACCGCTTCAGCGTAAAGGTGATGCCGAACCACGGTGCGAACACCATGATGGCGACGTTGGCGGCTTCGAAGAGCGAGGTCAGCCAGGTCCCGTCGTCATGGCCAATCAGGAACGCGCCCTGGATATCGGCCATCGCCGCCGCGGTGACCTGCTCATTCAGGATAGCCAGCAACGAAGCGAACAACATGCCGAGCAGACCCACGACAATGCGCGCGGTAAACGCCACTTGCGCGGGAGCAGGCTGCGCGGGCGCCTCGGCCTCGCGCACAGGGACAAGGTCCCGCGGATGCGGGATCGTTGCCGCTTTCGTTCCAGTCGTCAAAGGGTTCGCAGTCGTCATGGCGATCAGCAACTTCTCCCGTTTCGTTAGCTGTACTGTTTGATGTGGCTATTTCACTGTGGTGCGATTCGGCGCCCTGCTTCCTCACGCAATGCGAGGATCCCGCCATGGGTGTGCCGCGCATTGTTGCTGTTCACCGAGTGCTTTATTGTCAGAGATGAACCCAATTTCTTAAAGTCTCACCTGGCCTGATTTTGGGCCATCTAGTACGAGAATTTTGCCAGGCCGTCTGTTCATGACGCGGCAGCGCAAGTGCGCTGCGTCAAGGCAAGCCTCACTGACTTCGCATGGGTCATTTCTGCGCGCTTTTGAGCCAATCCAGGTGAAGAGGCGCTACCAGCGCGCACGCGACGCTTAGAATCAATCACGGCGTATGCATTGAAGCCGGGAGTGAATCGCGGCAAATGCGAATGGCGAAGGTTTGAGAACGAGCCAGGATGACAAGCGCCGAACGGCTGTTGTTTTTGTCTTCTGTTTGAAAGAGACTGGGATTGGGACATCAAGATGGACAGATTGCGCGAGATGGAGGTGTTTGTAGCCATCCTCGAACGTGGCAGCTTTAGCGCCGCATCCGAAAAATTCGGCTTGTCGCGCGCGGCGGTTTCGCGAGCGGTCAACTCGCTCGAAACGCGGCTGGGCGCGCAACTGCTGGCGCGCACGACGCGTTCGGTACGGCCCACCGATGCGGGCGTCGCTTACCTCGACGCCTGCCGCAAGCTGCTGGATGGCATCACCGACGCGGAGTCGCATATCGCAGCCGACCCCGCGAACCCTGTGGGCACGCTCACAATCACGGCGCCGGTCCAGCTCGGCCAACGCTTCATCGCCCCGCTCGTCAACGCCTACACACTGCGCTACCCCGACGTCAGCGTGAACGCTGTTTACCTCGATCGTCCCACGCGCCTGCTCGAAGAAGGCGTGGATATCGCCATACGCATTGGCCATCTCGAGGATTCGTCCACGTTCGCGGTGCGCCTGGGATCGGTGCGGCGTCAAACCTTCGCATCCCCCGCTTATCTCGCCGAGCATGGAGAACCGATGCACCCGAGAGACCTGGCCGCCCACCTCTGCGTGTCCTTTACCGGCGTTTCCCAACCGCATGAGTGGATGTTTTACGAAAATAATTCAAAGATTCCCGTGCGGCTTCAGCCACGATTGATCGTGAATCTGGCGCCCGCCGCCATTTCGGCCGTGCAGGACGGCGTGGGTATCACACAGTTGCTCTCGTATCAGGCCGCATCCGAAGTGGCCGCCGGAAACCTGGCGCCAATCCTGAGGCCATACGAGCCCGAATCCGCACCCGTCAATCTGCTTCATGTCGAGCGACGCGGGACAAGCGGAAAGATTCGGTCTTTCGTGGAGTTCGTGACTGAAACGCTGCGCAGCAACGCCCATCTTCAGTGTGCGGGCGGCGTGACATCCGGGGGTGAATGCACGCAAAGTGAAAGCAATCGCGAACCCGCGCGACATGGGACGCACACACAATATTTACAGCCACTCAATTATTCGTCCGACGACTCAGCCGCGATACGCAGTTCGCGATAGGCACTCACGAGTGCGTCGAGACTGAATGCGCGATTCAGGCCGCTCGGGTTGGGCAGGACCCATGCGTGCGCACCGCCGAATCGGCTGGATTGCAAACCCCACTCGATATCCCGCTTACCGGACATTTCGGCAAGCGCCATCTTGCCAAGGAAGGCAACGAACTTCGGCGCGTAACGTTGGATCTTCAGTTCGAACTCCGCGGAGGCGGCTCGAATTTCCGCTCTCGACAATTCGTCCGCGCGCGCCGTCGCACGCGAAACTGCCGTAGTCAGACCAAAGCCGCGCCGCAGCAACTCGCGGTCGTTCTCAGGGCGAAACTCTTCATTCGTAAAGCCAGCGCGGTGCAGAACTCGCCAGAACCGGTTCCCTCTGCCGTCGAAGTGGTGCCCCGCAGCCGCTGCACGCATACCCGGATTGATCCCGCAGAAAAGTACCGACAAACCGGGCCCGATGATATCCGGAAGCCCCTGCGCGGAAGGGACATTCGCAGCCTCAACCTGAGCATCGTTGCTACGCACTCGCTTCCCCGCGAAATCGCAAGCGATATTGTTTTGGCGTGACATTCAGACGACGCGAGAACGTCGTGCGCATATGCGTGGCGCTATGGAACCCGCATTTGAAT
This sequence comes from Paraburkholderia sp. J8-2, assembly GCF_905220195.1. Taxonomy (NCBI): domain Bacteria; kingdom Pseudomonadati; phylum Pseudomonadota; class Betaproteobacteria; order Burkholderiales; family Burkholderiaceae; genus Paraburkholderia; species Paraburkholderia sp. J8-2. Next base: position 6,408 of record NZ_CAJMZA010000020.1, on the reverse strand, counting down.
GCTACCGTCTTGAGCGGCGCGTCCGTGTCCTCCAGAAGCTTCCTCGCCGTATCGACACGCACCTGCTCGACGAATACCGAGGGCGTGACCTTGGCGTTCTTCGCGAATATGCGCGACAGCGTACGGCGGCTTACGGCAGCGGCGTTCGCCAGCGCCTCGATCGACAGCGTATCGGTGATATGTTCGCTCACGTAGCGGTACACCTTGTTCAGTATCGGGTCTTCGTCCTTGCCGGCGCCGATATACGGGCTGTATTGGGACTGGCCGCCTTCGCGCTGGATATAGACCACCAGCCGCTTCGCAACGCGCACCGCCAGATCGTGTCCCCAGTCTTCCGCAACCAGCGAGAGACACAGATCGATGCCCGCGGTCACGCCCGCCGACGTGAACAGCCGCCCATCGCGAACGAAAATGCGGTCGGGCTGCACATTAGCGTGCGGAAATTCGTTGGAGAGGCGACCGGCGTCGGACCAGTGGGTCGTCACTTCCTTGCCGTCGAGCAGCCCCGCATGCGCCAGCACGAATGCGCCGTTGCACACCGAACCAAAGCGGCTCGCGCTGCGCGCCTGATTTTGCAGCCAGGCGAGAAACTCGTTCGATGGGTGGACGTCGGGCAGCCGCGGGCCACCGGCTACGAGGAGCAGGTCCCATTGAACGTCGCTGTCGGCATAGCCCAGCGAGACAGCCAGTTGCATACCGTTCGAGCAGGTCACGGCGCCCGCCTCGCGCCCTACGAGCGTCACCTCGTAGCGCTGATGCTCGGAGAGAAACGTGTTCGCTTCGGCAAACACGTCGAGTGGGCCTGCAACGTCTAGCGCCTGCACACCATCGAATACAACAATGGCGACTTTCATGCCGTGACCTTCACTGGTGATAGCTATGTTTGCGTCGTAGAGCCGGCCCGCGTGAGTTCGATGCATGCCAACTCAACGCGCCGTGCCCCGACGAGGACCGTGGCGCAGCTTACCGCATCGTCGCGATTTGATGCCGTCTGTCCCCGGAAAAAGTATTTTGCCTCGGTGTAACAAATCTTCGGCCAGACCCTGAGCGTCGCCGGTATTCGGCCGATGAACAAGCGTGGCCCAAAACGTCCACTCATTGGCAGGCGGCAGCACCATGCGCGCATTTCCTCCGCTGCCTCCCTTTACTAGACTGGTGTTCACGATTGCGGCTAGGCGGACAAACCCGGGCGTACCGGGTAGCCGGCGTTATCGCCGCCACTCCACGCGTTGCGGTCGATGCTGGACCGCGCAACGACCAAGGGCAGAATGATCATGTTGAAGGAACGTCAGACCTCTTTCCTGTTCGGGGGCAATGCCCCTTATGTTGAAGAGCAATATGAAGCTTACCTGGCTGACCCGGATGCGGTCACCGGCGAATGGCGTGCGTGGTTCGATGCGCTGCGCGAAACACCCGCTATCGACGGCAGCGATCGCGACGACGAGCCGCACGCGCCTGTCATTTCAAGCTTTGTCGAGCTTGCGAAGCGGCCGCCCCGCGCGATCGCGCAGTCCGATAGCACGCTGGCCAACGACTCCGGCCTTGGCCTCGCACGCAAGCAGGTAGCGGTACAGTCGCTGATCGCCGCGTTCCGCATGATCGGCACGCGCACCGCTGATCTCGATCCGCTGGCATGGACGCCGCCACGCGCCTACGCCGAGTTGACTCCGGCTTACTACGGCCTCACGGCCGCCGACATGTCGACGAAATTCAGCACCGCCGACACGTTCCTGTTCGACGACGACGCCACGCTGCAAGACCTCGTCACGGCGCTCGAGCAAACCTACACGGGCACGCTCGGCGCGGAGTTCATGCATCTCACCGATGCCGGGCAGCGGCGCTGGTGGCAGATGCAACTCGAATCCACGCGAGCCAGGCCGTCGCTGCGGGCCGCGGAGAAACGCAGGCTGCTCGAACGCCTGACTGCGGCAGAGGGCCTGGAAAAGTACCTTCACGCGCGTTATATCGGACAAACGCGCTTCTCGCTCGAAGGCGGCGAGTCGTTGATCGCGCTGCTCGACGAAGTCGTCCAGTACAGTGCCTCGAAAAAGGTGCGCTCAGTGGTGATGGGCATGGCGCACCGGGGACGCCTGAATGTTCTCGTGAATATCGTGGGCAAACCGCTGCGGGCGCTGTTCGATGAGTTCGATGGCAAGGATCCCGAAAGACTTCTCGCAGGCGACGTCAAATATCACAAAGGCTTCGCGAGTTCGGTCGATACGCCTGAAGGGCCGGTTGAAGTGACGCTCGCTTTCAATCCGTCGCATCTGGAAATCGTGAACCCGGTTGTGCAAGGCATGGCGCGCGCCAAGGGCGAGGTCCTCGGCAGCACGGACGGCGTCGACGTTCTGCCGGTCGAGATTCACGGCGACGCGGCGATGTCCGGCCAGGGCGTCGTGATGGAAACCTTGAGCCTCTCCTATACGCGCGGACATGGCACAGGCGGCACCGTTCATATCGTCGTCAACAACCAGATCGGCTTTACGACTTCCGATCCGCGCGACACGCGTTCGTCGTTCTACACCACGGACATCGCGAAGATGATCGAGGCGCCCGTCCTGCATGTGAACGGCGACGACCCCGAAGCGGTCGCGATGGCGGTGCGCCTTGCGCTCGACTATCGCACGGCGTTCAAACGGAGCGTGGTCATCGATCTCGTGTGCTACCGCCGATACGGGCACCAGGAACAGGACACACCGGGCATCACGCAACCGCTGATGTATCGCGCGATCGCCAATCATCCCGGCGTGAGAACGCTCTACGCCCAGAAGCTGATTCAACAATGCGTGGTGACAGCCGAAGAAGCCGAGGGCTACCTCAGCGCGCGCCGCGACCTTCTCAAGCACGCGAATGAAACCGACGGCTCCGATGCTTCCGCTGGGCACGATGAAGCGGGCGAGCTTTCCATGGCGGCGGGAATGGCGAACCAGGCTCTCCCCCCTTCTCCTTCAGCCGAAACGCTGCGCGCGCTCGCGCAACGGATTTCAACCGTTCCTGACGGCCTTTCGCTTCATCCGCTCGTCAAGAAGATGATGAATGGCCGCCAGGAAATGGCCGCTGGAAAAAGGCCGCTCGATTGGGGCATGGGCGAGCATCTGGCATTCGCTTCGCTGCTCGGCGCCGGGGTCGGCGTTCGACTGAGCGGACAGGACAGCGCGCGCGGAACGTTCAATCATCGTCACGCCGTGCTGCACGATCAAACGCGGATGAACCGTCCGGATGGCGTTTATATTCCGCTCGATCATATCGGTGAAGCGGGTAGCCAGGCGCAAGGCCGGTTCAACGTCACGAATTCCATCCTCTCGGAAGCGGCAGTGCTCGCATTCGAATATGGCTACACCACGGTGAACCGCGATGCATTGGTGATCTGGGAAGCGCAATTCGGCGATTTCGCAAATGGCGCACAAGTGGTGATCGACCAGTTCATCGCTGCAGGCGCCGCGAAGTGGGGGCAGCGCAGCGGCCTCACACTCTTCCTCCCTCACGGGCAGGAAGGCGCGGGACCTGAGCACGCATCGGCGCGGCTCGAACGCTATCTGCAACTGAGCGCGCAGGACAATATGCGCGTCGCCCAGCCGACCACTCCCGCACAGCTATTCCATTTGCTGCGCATGCAGGCGCTCGCTGCCGATCGCCGCCCACTTGTCGTAATGACGCCGAAGTCGCTGTTGCGGCACCCTGAAGCAGTCAGCACGTTCGAAGCGTTGGGCGAGGGCGAATTCCGCGAAGTTCTGCCGGATGCTCAGATCGAAGCGGCGCGGGCTTCCAGTGTCGAGCGCGTCATCGTGGCTACAGGCAAGGTGTACTACGAACTGCTCGAGCATCGCCGCACGCGCGCTTCCGACACACCAATCATCCGCGTCGAACAGCTTTACCCGTTCCCCGCGAAACAATTGGCCGCCGAACTCGCGCGCTATCCCAACCTCAAGACCGTGGTCTGGTGTCAGGAGGAATCGCGCAACCAGGGCGCATGGAGTTTCGCCGAGCCACAGTTGCGCGACCTGCTGCCTTCGGGCGCAACGCTGCACTATGCCGGTCCCGATGCCGGCGCATCGACCGCGCCGGGCTACCATGCGGCGCATGTGGCAAGGCAATCCGCGCTGGTCGAGCAGGCGTTCGCGGGGTGACGGCGCATGCGTGTCGCGATGATGCTCTACGCCGGTTTTCGACTGCTCGAGGTGAGCGGCCCGATGGATGTATTTCATGAAGCGAATCGCCTCTATGGAAGAGCGTTTTATGAACCGCATCTCGTCGGGCCCTCGCCCGGGCCCGTCCTGTCTTCCAACGGTACGGCGGTGGGCACGACGGAATGTCTGTTCGAAACGCGCCCGCCATTCGACGTCGTCGTGGTGCCCGGGTCGCCTGGCGCGAGTCCGGCACGTGAGCATCGCGAACTCGTAGCGTGGCTCAGCGACGCCGGCCCCACTACGCAGAGACTGGCCTGCATTTCCAACGGCGCGTTTCTGCTGGCGCGCGCGGGCCTTGCCGACCGCCGCTGGCTGACCACGCATTGGCGCGATGCTCACCGCCTCGCAGCCGAATACCCGCTCGTGCACGTCATGTCCAATCCTGGCTGTCTCAAGGACGGCAACCTCTATTCATCGGGCGGAGCAAGTGCCGGCATTTATTTGGCTCTCTCTATCGTGCGGGAAGACCTGGGAGGAGGCGCCGTGGGAACGATTGCCAGAACGTTGTTGATGCAACCGCATTGACGCCGTGGGAGAGCGCAAGGAACGCCATGATAGACGCGAATCTGATTCACAAGGCACTCGCCAATCCACTGCGGCGAGACATCCTCGCGTGGCTGAAGGCCCCCGCCGAAGCCTTTCCAGAGGGCTATGTCGATCTGGGCCGCGGCGTGCCCGCACACGCCATCCAGGCGCGCAGCGGGCTCTCGCAGTCCACCGTATCGGCACACCTTGCCGTTCTCGTCGAAGCGGGGCTTCTCGTTTCCACGCGCATCGGACAATGGATGTTTCTGTCACGCAATGAAGCGGTCATACGGACATTCGCCGAACAGATTTGCCTGCATTTATAGGAGGATCCGGCATTGCGCGCACTTGCGCGCGCGGCCAATCTATCCGTTGGAAACACGCAATGGACAAGCTGGACATGATGCGGATATTTGTCCGCATCGCGGAAGAGGGAAGCTTTACGGGCGCGGCCTCGCGCCTGAACATTCAGACCGCCAATGCGTCGCGGGCGGTGACGCAGCTCGAGTCGCAATTGCGCACGCGTTTGCTGCATCGGAGTACCTGGCGGCTCGCGCTGACCGAGGCAGGCCAACGCTATCTCGAGCGATGCGAACGCATCCTCGCCTGCGTCGACGAAGCCGAAGCGGCCAACGCGCAGGTCGACCCGTCGGGGCGGCTGCGCGTTCATGCTTCGCCGAGCTTCGGCCAGGCCTATGTGGTCCCGGCGCTCGTGCGCTATCGCGAGCGCTATCCCGCGGTGTCGGTGGAATTGACGCTGTCACAGCACGCGCCCGATATTATCGAGGCCGGCTACGACGTGATGCTTCAATTGAGTACGACGGAGCTGCCGGACTCGCGGCTCGTGTCGCACCGGCTAGGGGAAGTCCATAACGTGTTGTGTGCCGCGCCCGCCTATCTGAACGCGCACGGCGTGCCGCGCACGGTGCAGGACCTCGCGGCTCACACGTGCCTGCAGTTCGTCACGTCGTTTTTTCCGCGCGATCGCTGGCACCTGAACGGCCCCAACGGCCGCGAAACGGTCGCGTTCCCGAACACGCCCGTCGAAATCAATCTTCCCGATGCACTCAGTGTCGCGCTTCGCGAAGGCGTGGGCATCGGCGCGCTACCGATGGCGACGGCGCTCGCCATGCTGGGTAGCGGCGCGCTGGTTCGTGTATTGCCGGAGTATCGTCTGCAAAGGCTCACCGCTTATGCGGTGTACGCCTCGCGCAAGTACCTCGACGCCAAAGTCAAGACGTTCATCGATTACCTGCGCGAGGCGGTGCCCAAAGCACTGGCCGCGGACGCGCAAGCGCTGAGCCGGGCCGCGAGACAGCCCTAGCCCGCGTTGCCCTTGTGATCGCGCGCCGCCACACGTTGCGACAAGCGTTGCGACGCAGTCGCGGGCGCTGGCGCTGGCATTTCGTTTTGCTTGATGATCTTTTCGATCTCGCCGTTGGCCTGCGCATCGTACTGTGCAAACACATCGGTGCGATAGCGCGTATTGTGCGCCGCGCCGAGCTGCGAGCCGGCATCGTCGCGCGTATCGGTATCCACTGTCATCGAGAGGCCAATGCGCAACGGCCGCGCCGCGAGTTCGCGCGGATCGAGTGCGATGCGCACCGGCAGGCGCTGGACGATCTTGATCCAGTTGCCCGTAGCGTTCTGCGCCGGCAGCGTCGCGAATGCACTGCCCGTCCCCGCCGAGAACCCT
>NZ_CAJMZA010000019.1:0-132328 GCF_905220195.1 Paraburkholderia sp. J8-2 | reverse complement strand
TTCCTCGATTGTCCGCGCAGTGTGGTGAAACCCGGTTTGCAATCTCGTGCGCCTCGCGGCCTGCCTGGCCGGTGTTGAACACCGCACAATTTCCTCGAAACGCATTACGCAAAGCATTCGATTTGCATTCCGGCTCACATGTTTGTTATCGAATTGAAGGCATAAATGCCACAGATCAACTGTACGATACTAAGCCGAAAATCTGATGGTGACCTTAAGCGCTTTCCCTTCTTCCGATGTATCGAAACATGCGGAACCGTCATTGTGACGAATCGATGTGACAGTTTTCATCCTGCTGCCGCAATCGACGGAAATTGTGACGACCGCCGTTGACATGCCTCGCGTGCGGCCCAGGCACGATCCGTGCTGCGCTCGTGAGAAGGGGCTTATACGATCTGATCTATGCAAGCTGCGTGCCACTCTGGTTGCGCGCCTTTCGCATGCCCTGGAAGAATTGTCCGGTGGGTTTTCATTCGCTTTGCATCGCCTCCGCCATATCGGACAAGTTTTCGCTGATCGCCGACATTGCGTAAAAACGACTCACAATCGGGTTACGATGAATCAAACGGCGTGACTGCGGGTCCCCGCCGCGAATGTGCGAGCGGCGTGGCGCAGGGAACGCTGCCCGGCAGGTCGGGACGACTGCCCGGGATGTCATGCTGGCCGGGCACCGTCGCGGTGCGTTGCCTGCTCAACCAAGCGCCACCGTGAGCCGTCATTGTCCATGCGCATTCTCTTCGTCATCGGCAACCTGGGCGACTACCACGTCCCTCGCTACGAGGCGCTCGTTAGCGCAGCCTCCGGTCGCGGCCACCAGGTGGCGCTTCTCGAGGTCTTTGCGCGCTCCGGCGTCTACGGCTTCCCGCAGGAACGCCGTGCCGCCTTCTTTGCGAACCGCCCGCGAATGGCGGAAACATTGGTGAAAGACGGCGCAGACAGCGACGGCCTCGGCGCGCGCGACACCGCGCGTCTCATTGCGAAGGTACGCAATTTCATGCCCGACGTGGTCATCACGCTCGGCTACAACACCGGCTATTCGGCGGTGCTCTGTTTTCTCAGGCATCTCACGCGGCGCTTCAAGCTCATCTACATGTCTGACTCGAAGGCCGACGACGGACTGCGTCAGCGCACCAAGGAGCGGCTCAAGCGTTTCATCGTGAGCCGCTTCGACGGCGCACTCGTCGCGGGCGAGAAGCATCGCCGCTACGCACAATCGCTTGGCATCCCGAAGGAACGCTCGCGCATTGGCTTCGACGTGATCGATGTCGATTATTTTTCGGATCTCGCGCAGGCCGCGAGCGACAACCCGGCAGCCGTGCGCTCCCGTTTCGGACTGCCGCAGCGCTACGTGCTGTGCGTGAGCCGCTTCGTGGCCCGCAAGAATGTCGACGTGCTGATCGATGCCTACCGCAAATCCGGCGTATACAACGAGCATATCGGCCTCGTTCTGGTGGGTCAGGGTCCGCTTGAAGCGCAACTGCGTGCGCGCATCGCGTCGCTCGGCCTCACGCCGCATGTGACGATACTGAACTCACTCGCTAATCAGGAAATGCCGAATCTTTATGCCCTCGCGGAATTCGTCGTACTAGCGAGCGAATTCGATCAATGGGGGTTGTGCGTGAACGAAGCGTTCGCGGCCGGGTGTCCTGCCATCGTCACGCGCACCTGCGGCGTGGCTGGCGAAGTGGTGATAGACGGCGTGAACGGCTTCGTGGTCGAACCGCGCGATGTCTCGACACTCGCGCAACGTATCGGCGAACTGGGCGGCGAGCCCGCGCTGCGCGAGCGCTTTGCCGCCGGCGCGCAAAGTACGATCCGGCGCTGGACACCGTTGCTCTTCGCATCGAACGCGCTGGAGCTTGCCGAGGTCACGACCCGCCGCGCAAGCGACCCTGCGCAGCACGAACTCGTTTAGCGCGTCGCCGCTCAGAGATTGGGTGCGAAAACCCGGCCTGGCGCGAACTTCCGCTTGAGCGTGCGCATCAGCAAATAAACCGTGCCGTGGCGCTCGACGCCTAGCCGCTGCGTGAGCGTCGCACCAAATCCATTGAGGAAGCTGAATGTCGACGGGCTCGAAAAACCGTCGAAGTCGAACGTGAGCTTGCGCTCGAGCGCACGGCCAATGCCGCTCCACAGCAGCAGGCTGATCGATCCGCTGTGCGCGTCCTGCGCGCGCGACGAGAGCAGGTAATACATCGTCTGATGGTCCCAAACGAGGCCGACCGCCGCCACGAGCTTACCGCACGGCCCATAGGCGCCGAGCAGCATCCCGGCCTTGCGTTCGACGAACGCGTTGACGAGCTCGCGCATGACCGCGTCCCCGTACGCGTTGGTACGCGAGCGCGCCGCGAGATTCGCTTCGTAGAACGCAATGAACTCGCCGGGCGTGAGGTCCGGCACGACGGTCAGCTCACGCGAGGCGCTGCGGATCACATTGCGCGTCTTGCTGTTCAAACGCTTCCACGCTTCGTCCGCCGTGGTATTGCGGTCGATGCGGAACGTGTAGCGCGCCGACACCGTGAAACCATGCAGCGCGAACGCAAGTGCGTCGTCAATGCGCGGGTCGAGCACCTGGAAAAAACTGTCGCAGTCGGGCAACTGCTCGATCAGCTTTCCGGTGACGTCGAGTTCATGATGCAACTGGCGAGCCTCGCTGCCGGTCACGGACTTGATTACCGGACCGAGCGTGCGCGTGAGCGGCGGCAGATGCGAGACACGCCATAGTCGCGTGCGCTGCATCGCGTACGGCATCTCGCCGACGACCTCGTCGTTCTGCTTCACCACCGCAAGCTTCCAGCTGCCTTGCGTGGCGATATCGAGCCACCAGCGCTCGTGAAAGATCGAAGGCGCCGCGCGTACCGGCACCGGCACAACTGTCTCAGCCGGTGCCTCGAGAACGGGCAACGTCCGGTCGTTTATGGTCGTCATCAATCACCGATATATTCTGTCTGCAAGCGCCGCGGGTGACACACGCGCTTTATCTCCCCCCCCGGCGCCCACGCTCCTCAACCGTCTCTAGTCGGCATGGCAACGGCGTGTACGTCCGCGGCAAGCGTTTGTTCTCCCGGGTCTTGCGACTATGCGCAAGACGGCACTTCGAGCACTTCTATTTTTGTTTCCGGGTTCACCTGCTCGCGCTGCCATGGAGCGCTACACTCCATGGCGGCGAACTGCCATTCGTACATCGCCTCCAGTCTACGAACAGCACCCTGCCCGTTTACGCCAAAACCAAGACGTATGCGGTTAGATTATCCCCCTGGAAGATTTTCTTCCGATCATAATGCTCGATTTCGCATTGCAGCATCATGTCAATCTGCAGACTTTTTGCGCCCATTTACGCACGCGCAGAACGTCTAACGATAACGATCGGCGACCCGGCATTTTAGTTAGGATTCCATTTGATCTGATGTATTCCAGACCGGCGCCTTTCAAGCGAGCGGCTGCGTCGCCATGGCTCGCGTGAGCCCGTGCATGGGACGGCGTACCGCCACGTCGAACGGGTTCGTTTGCGGCCCGATGATCTCGGCCTGCCGTTTGAGCAGTTCGACGATCGTGGGCAACCGGTCTTCAGTGAGGCGCGCAGCCAGCGTGCCCACGCTCAGCGCGCCCACGGCGCAACCGTTCTGGTCCAGAATCGGCACAGCCACGCCCGCCATGCCCTCCAGCACGCCGGTATTGCGCCCCGCGTAGCCGAGCTTGCGCACACGCTCGATCTCCGTACGCAAATACACCTCGTCCAGCACGCCGTAGCTGCGCAGACGCGGCACGTTGAAGCGAATGATTTCCTCGCGCTCGGCTTCGGGCTGGAACGCGAGAATCGCAAGACTGCCCTGGCCCACGCCGAGCGCCACGCGCCCGCCGATATCGCCCGTGAACGAGCGGATCGGAAACGGCCCTTCGCACATGTCGAGGCAAACCGCGTCGAAGCTGCTCTTCACGAGCAAAAAAATGGTGTCGCCAAGGCTTGCGCACAGACGCAGCAACGCGGGCCGGCATAGCGTGCGCATGCCGCTCGGATTGCCCGCCTGCGCCGCGAGCGCAAAGAAGTCCACGCTCAGCCGATAGCGTTTGGTGCCCTCGTCCTGCTCGACCACCCCTTCGGCGATCAGCCCCTGCAGCAGCCGGTGCACGGTGGCCTGCGTCAGCCCCACAGCCTTGGCGAGCGCAGTGACACGGCTGCCTTCCGCCTGGCTCACGCCCAAGGCGCGGATCACCGCGAATGCGCGCTGCAACACGCCCGCACCGCGCGCGTCGTCGGCTGGCGTTCCACTTTTCTCTTCCACTGCCGTCATATCGACCTCGATTTATTTCATTCAGCGGAATATCCGCGGAATGCTCGTACGAATGCGCATGCCGCTCGAACCGTTGGGCCGCCGTACAGCGCTTCGCCTGTGGCGGGCGGTTCAGGGATTTCCCGAAGTTCATCAAATGAAATCGCCTGTAGATTAGCAAGCGATCACATTCCATAGAACGGAATATAAGGCAGATTTCTATCGCCCGATGGAATTTTAAATTGACGACCCAAAATTTGGCTAGCTACAGTCGGCTCAACGTCAGGCACCGCAGTTCACTCAGCGCGTGCCGGCGCAACCCATGCACTGGAAGGCCACACCATGTCGTTCCTCACCCTGACCGATGTGTCGAAATCGTTCGGCGACCTGCAGGCGGTCACCGGCGTCAATTTGTCGGTGGAAAAAGGCGAGTTCGTCTCGCTGCTCGGCCCCTCGGGCTGCGGCAAAACCACGACGCTGCAGATGATCGCCGGCTTCGTGGAGACCACGCGCGGACGCATCACGCTCGACGGGCGCGACATCACGCATATGCCGCCAAACAAGCGCGGCCTCGGCATCGTGTTCCAGAGCTACGCGCTCTTTCCGCATATGAGCGTGGAGCAGAACGTGAGCTTCGGCCTCGAAATGCGCGGCGTGGACAAAGCCGAGCGCAAGGATCGCATTCGCGAGGCGCTTGCGCTCGTGCGCCTCGACGCTTACGCGCATCGCTTTCCGCGCGAGCTTTCGGGCGGCCAGCGCCAGCGCGTGGCGATCGCGCGCGCCATTGTGATCGCGCCACCCGTGCTGCTGCTCGACGAACCAATGTCCAATCTCGACGCCAAGCTGCGCGAAGACATGCAGTTCGAACTGCGTGCCATCCAACGCAAGATCGGCACGACCACGCTGATGGTCACGCACGATCAATCGGAGGCGCTCTCCATCAGCGACCGCGTGGTCGTGATGGAAAGCGGCCGCATCACCCAGGTCGACACGCCTTATCGCGCGTATGAGCGGCCCGAGAATGATTTCGTCTCGCAGTTCATCGGCAAGGCCAACATGCTCGCGGGCCGCATCGTCGCGCGCGAGGGCGACACGATCCGCGTGGACCTCGGCCACGAACTCGCGGAAACGGGGTCGACTGCGCAACTGCCCGAGCGCGGCCGCGCGGTAGGGGTGGGCGACGCGATCACGCTGTGCATCCGCCCCGAAAAGCTCAAGCTGTGCGCAAGCGGCTCGGGCCGTCTTGCAGGTCGTGTGACGAGCCGCTTCTTCCTCGGCAGCCAGTGGCTCTACCGCCTCGACAGCCGTGCAGGAGAGATGCTGGTGTGCTGCCAGAACGAGGGCAAGGAGCCGCTGGCCGAAGGCGAGCAGGTGGGCATTGACTGGCATAGCGACGCGGTCCGCTTCATTCACAAGGAGAGCGCTCGTGTCCAGCACGCTTGACGCTTCACAACGCGCGCCGCGCGCCAGCGTGCGCGCGGGCTGGCAGGCCTACCTGCCGCTCTGGCTCATGAGCGCGCCCGCGATGCTGCTGTTCGCCGCGCTCGTGCTCGTGCCGCTCGCGATGACCCTCGCGCTCACGTTCTACCGCTTCGATCCGATGAGCGGCCCGATCGCCGCATTCGATCTGCACAACTACGTAGAGGTGCTGGGCTCGTCGTACTTCCACACCATCTTCCTGCGCACGTTTGGCATTGCGGCGCTCACCACGCTGCTGTGCGTCGTGATCGGCACGCCCGAGGCGTACATCCTCTCGCGCATGCGCGACCCGTGGCGCTCGCTGTTCCTGCTCGTGATCCTCGCCCCGCTGCTGGTTTCCGTGGTCGTGCGCGCGTTCGGCTGGAGCATGCTGCTCAACATGAACGGCCTCGTGAACCAGTTCTTCGGCTTGTTCGGCGCGGGGCCCTTCAAGCTCGAATACACGACGTTCGCCATCGTCATCGCACTCGTGCACGTGATGCTGCCGTTCATGGTGATCCCGGTGTGGACCGCGCTGCAAAGGCTCGATCCGCAAACCGAGAACGCGGCGCTCTCGCTGATGGCCTCGCCCTTTACCACCATGCGCCGCATCGTGCTGCCGCAACTCATGCCCGGCATTCTCTCGGGCAGCCTCATGGTGTTCGGCCTCTCGGCGAGCGCCTTTGCAATTCCGGGCCTGCTGGGCGGCCGGCGTCTGAAAGTGGCGGCGACCGCCGTGTACGACCAGTTCCTCAGTTCGATGAACTGGCCGCTCGGCGCGACCATTGCCGTGCTGCTGCTCGTCGCCAATCTCGTAGTGATGCTCACTTACTACCGCGTGCTCGAACGGCGCTACGCGCGCAGCATGGGCTAAGGAAAAAACATCATGCGCAAAAACGGACCGCTCGCCCTCACGTTCCATAGCTTTGTCATTCTGTTCGTGCTGGCGCCGCTCGTCATCGTCATTCTCGTGGCCTTCACGCCCGACGAAACCTTGACGCTCCCCACGCACGGCTTCTCGCTGCGCTGGTTCCGCGCGATTCTCGACTACCCCGACTTCATCACCGCGTTCTTCAATAGCCTCAAGCTCGCGTTTGCCTCGGCCACGCTCTCGCTCATCGTCGCGCTGCCCGCGGGCCTCGCGATTGGCCGCGCGCGCTTTCCGGGCCGCGGCTTTCTCAACGCGCTGCTGCTGTCGCCGCTCGTGATTCCGGGGCTCGTGCTGGGCATCGCGCTGCTGCGCTTTTTCGCGCTGATTGGCGCAACCGGCTCGTTCGCGTGGCTGATCCTCGCGCACATGATCATCATCACGCCGTTCGTCATGCGGCTCGTGCTCGCCTCGGTGAGCGGCCTCGACCGCAGCATCGAGCATGCGGCCGCCTCGCTCGGCGCGAACGCGTGGACCACCTTCCGCCGCGTCACGCTGCCGATGATCGTGCCCGGCATTACGGGCGGCTGGCTACTCGCGTTCATCAACAGCTTCGATGAACTGACGATGTCTATCTTCGTGACCTCGCCGCAAACCGTCACGCTGCCCGTGCGCATGTATATGTACGCGACCGAGTCGATCGACCCGATGATGGCTTCCGTTTCCGCGCTCGTCATTTTCATCACGGCCGGCGCCATGTTCCTGCTCGACCGTGTGTACGGGCTCAACCGCATTCTGATCGGGCAGCACTGAGCACCGCCCGCCTCTTCCGATTCCTGCTGCCGCGCCACTGATCTTTCATGAGCACCGTCACGCCGCTTTCCCCTGCCCAGTTCGTCCGCGTTGCCGATACCGCGCGCGCGAGCGTTTCCTTCGTTCTAGACGGCGTCGAAGTCAAGGCGCTCGCGGGCGATACGCTGCTCACCGCGATCCTCACGCACCAGCGCCACGTGCGCCGCAGCGAATTCAGCGCAGAACCGCGCGCGGGTTTCTGCCTGATCGGCGCTTGCCAGGACTGCTGGGTACGCAGCGAGGACGGCACGCGCCTGCGCGCCTGCTCCACGCCGCTGCGTGAAGGCATGCGCGTATTGACGCGAATCAGTTCGGATACCGAATTGTGTGAAGGAGGTGCGCAATGAGCGCAGCCAAGCCTCCTCGAATCGTCATCGTTGGCGCGGGACCCGCTGGCATTCGCGCCGCGCAAACGCTCGTGGCCGCCGGACTGCGCCCGACCGTGATCGACGAGAACGCGCGCTGGGGCGGCCAGATCTATCGCCAGCCCGCTGCCGATGCGGGCTTTTCGCGCACGAAGGCCGCGCTCTACGGCTTCGAGGCGAAGAAGGCCGATGCCGTTCATCGCGCCATGGCCGACCTCCTCCCGAAGATCGAGTATCGGCCCGACACGCTCGCCTGGTCGTGTGAGCCTGGGCGGCTCGATACCTTGCGCGAGGGTCGCGAGGCCACTGTGCCCTGGTCGCATCTGATCATCGCGAGCGGCGCGACCGACCGCATCGTGCCGCTGCCAGGCTGGACGCTGCCCGGCGTTTATACGCTCGGCGGCGCGCAGGTCGCGTTGAAGGCGCAGGGTTGCGCCATTGGCCGGCGCACCGTATTCGCCGGCACTGGGCCGCTGCTTTATCTGGTTGCCTACCAATACGCCAAAGCGGGCGCGCAAGTGGCCGCCGTGCTCGATACGAGTCCGTTCGCGCGCCAGGCCGCCGCTACGCCGAAGCTCCTCAACCAGCCGGGCACCTTCGCCAAGGGCGTTTATTACGTCGCGTGGCTCAAGGCGCATGGCGTGCGCATGGAGCACGGCGTTTCGCTTGCGGCCATCGAAGGCGACGAAGCGGTGCAATACATCCGCTGGCACGCGGCCGACGGGAAAGAGCAGGCCATGGCTTGCGACGCGGTCGGCCTCGGCTACGGCTTGCGGCCCGAAACGCAACTCGCCGATCTCGCGGGCTGCCGCTTCGCCTTCGACACCCTCAACCGCTGCTGGCTGCCCGAACGCGATGCGGCGGGCCGCAGCTCCGTGCCGGGCGTTTATCTCGCTGGTGATGGCGCAGGTATCGCAGGCGCGGATGCCGCCGAACTTGCGGGCCGCCGCACGGCACTCGCGGTGCTCGAAGACATAGGCATTGAAGCGCCGCAGCATGACGCACATTTGCCCGATGCCGCAACGCTCGAAAGGCGGCTTGAGCGCATTACGCGCTTTCGCGTGGGCATCGAGCAGGCGTTCGCGCCTCCGGCCAATTGCGCCGCCAGCTGGCCCGACGACCTGACCGTCTGCCGCTGCGAGGAGGTCGATGCAGGCACGTTGCGTAGCTGCATCCGCAACGGTCTCGCCACCGAAGTCAATCGCCTGAAGGCGCTCACGCGCATCGGCATGGGGCGCTGCCAGGGGCGCATGTGCGGCGAATCCGCCATGGCGCTCCTGAGCGCCGAAACCGGCAAGCCGCTGCACGAAGTGGGCCGTTTGCGCAGCCAGGCGCCCATCAAGCCAATTCCCATTTCACCGATGCTGTTCGACGACGGCGTGCAGGTCATCGAAGAGGAAGCCCACGATGAGTGACACGCGCCACTTCCAGGTTGTGATTGCGGGCGGCGGGCTCGTCGGCGCATCGGCGGCGCTCGCGCTCGCGCGCAAGGGCGTGAGCGTCGGCTTGTTCGAGCGGCGCTTTTGCGGCGCGCAGGCCAGCGGCGTGAACTATGGCGGCGTGCGCACGCACGGCCGCAGCGCCGAGCAACTGCCGCTCGCGGTGCGCGCCCGGCGCGTGTGGAACCGCTTGCCCGAACTGATCGGCATCGACGGCGAATTCGTCGTTTCGGGACATTTGCGCCTCGCGCGCCGTGACAGCGACCTCGAGGCGCTGCACGCATGGGCAGCCATGGCGCGCGAATTCGGCGTGGAGTCGCGGGTCATGAGCGGCGACGCGTTTCGCCGCCGCTACCCGTGGCTCGGCAAGGCCGCCATCGGCGGCGCGCTCTGCGCGAGCGACGGCCATGCGAATCCGCGTCTCGTCTCGCCCGGCTTTGCGGCGGCGGCGCGGCGCGCTGGCGCGCACGTGCAGGAGCAGACCGCGATCAGCGACCTGAGCTTCGACGGCCGGCGCTTCCAGATGCGCGCGGGCAACGAGCGCATCAGCGCCGACTGGCTCATCAACTCGTCGGGCGCGTGGGCCAATACGGTGGCGGGCGCATTCGGCGAAACCGTGCCGATGAAGCCGATCTACCCGAACATGTGGGTGACCGAGCCGCTGCCGCGCTTTATCGAGCACAACCTCGGCGTGTATGGCGGCGGCGTCTACGCCCGCCAGGTCGAGCGCGGCAACTGCGTGATCGGCGGCGGGCGCGGGCACGGCGACGGCGAATACGCGCAGCCTTCCACCGCCACCACGCGCGCCGTCATGCGCGACGCCTGCGCGCTGCTGCCCGGCCTGCGCGACGCCCTGCTGATCCGCACGTGGAGCGGCGTGGAAGGCGAAACGCCGGACAGCAACCCCATCATCGGTTTCAGCAACACCACGCCGCGCCTCTTGCACGCGTTCGGCTTTTCCGGCGGCGGCTTTTTGCTGGCGCCGGGCGTAGGCGAAGTCCTCGCCGAACTCGTGACCGATGGCGCGACGAGCACGCCCATCGAAGCATTCGCTATCGGCCGCTTCACGCAGTCTTCCGTTCATGCCGCTCTCCCAATCAAATAAGGAGTCCCCACGATGAAATTCACACGCACACTGGTTTCGCTAGCCGCACTCTTTGCCGTTGGCTTCTCGGCCAGCGCCTGGTCGCAAACGAAGACGATCTACATCGGCATGAACGGCGGCCCGATGGAGAAGGCCTACACGAGTCAGGTCCTGCCCGACTTCGAAAAGGCCAACAACGTGAAGGTGGTGGTCGTGCCGGGCACCTCTTCCGACGTGCTCGCGAAGCTTCTGGCCAACCGCAACAGCCCGCAGATGCATGTCGCCTTTCTCGACGACGGCGTGATGGCGCGCGCCGTGAGCATGGGCGTATGCGAGAAGCTCGACGACTCGCCCGTGCTCAAGGAGCTGTATCCGTTCGCGCGCATGAAGGGCGACGTGGGCGCGGGCGTGCAGCTTGGCATGACGGGCATTGGCTACAACACGAAGCTGTTCGCGGATAAGGGCTGGGCGCCGCCCACCTCGTGGCTCGACTTCGCCAATCCCAAGTACAAGGGCAAGGTGGTGTTCCAGTCGGCTTCGAGCAGCACGTTCGGGCTGCACGGCTTTCTCGCCATCAACCGCCTGATGGGCGGCAGCGAAACCAACGTCGAGCCGGGCTTCACGAAATGGGGGAGCACGGTGGGCCCGAACGTCGTCGAATACATTCCGAACTCGGCCAAGCTCTCGGAAATGATCCAGACCGGCGAAGCCGGCATCTTCCCGCTTACGCCCACGGCTGTGGGCGACCTGAAGGACAAGGGCCTGCCCGTGGCCTACGCCAACCCGAAGGAAGGCGCCGTGCTGCTGCTCGTGGACCTGTGCGTGGTGAAGAACAATCCGGACCCGCAACTCGCGCAAAAGCTCGCGCAGTTCCTGCTTTCGGCGCCTGCGCAAAGCAAGGCCGCCGCCGCCGGCAAGCAGATTCCGACCAACCAGAACGCGACCATGCCGCCCGATATGCAAAAGAGCCTGGGCAACCTCGACCAGCTCGTGAAGAAGGTGACGGTGGTGGACTGGGACGTCATCAACGAGCACCGCGCGCAGTGGGATTCGCGCTGGAACCGCCAGATCGAGCAATGATCGTTTGATTGGAGGGCGATAGCAGGGGGCGGCGGGCGCGGCGCGTCCTGTATGATCCACGGGTTGTCGAACCGCCCGCTCGCCCATGCGCTCCACCCTCGATGCTTCGTTTCGCCTTTCCGTTTTCGCCCGTACTCCGCGTGCGGGCATTCTCGCACTGGCGATAGCCGCCGCGTGCGCGCTGCCGGGGTGCGCAACCGGCCCGGCTTCGCAAAATCAGGCCGGGCAGGCGCTCCCGCCCGACACGGTCACGCTCTTCCCGATCGAGCATTACGACCAGAACGTCGATCGCTGGATCGATCCGGCCAGCGCCGATTACGACAAGCCCTTCATTGCCGCAGACGTCCAGCGCGCGCATTTCGCTGCGCTCGTCGCGCGTTATTTCGGTGCGGGTCCGAACGACCCGTCGCCGTGGAATCGCGCGTTTGTCGAGCAGCGCGTGTATCGCGACGGCGGCAGCGACATCGCCGCCCTGCAAACGCGCCGCCTCGCCTACTTCGACAACACGGACAAGGAAGCCCGGCGCATTGGCTACGGCATGAATTTCCGGCCGCACACGAAGGCGTGGATCGACGCCATCGAGCGCAACGCCAACGTCAACCAGTTCGAGCAGGCGAGCGGCTTCGACCCCACGCGCCGCGCTATCGCCACGACCGCGCTGTACGTGCGCGAGTTGCCCACCATCGACCCGTCGTTCTATTCGCATCGCATTGCGGGCGAAGGCTATCCGTTCGACAACCTGCAGGTGAGCGCCGTGCGGCCAGGCACGCCGCTCTACGTGCTCGGCACGAGCGCCGACGGCGCCTGGCGCTACGTGCAGACGCCGGACGTGCAAGGCTGGGTGCGCAGCGACGGCGTGGCGGGCGTAGACAACGTGTTCGTTTCGGCGTGGCGCGCGGCGGCGCACCGCTCGCTCGGCGTCGTGGTGGTGGCCTCCGCGGCGCTGCGCGACGACGGCGGCGTGTTCCGCTTCGAAGCGCCCGCGGGCACGCTGCTGCCGCTGCGGCCCGCTTCCGGCGCGACGCCGGGCGAAGTGCTCGTGCCGGCGCGCGACATCAACGGCCACGCGGCGATCCGCACGGCGGCGCTCGATTCCAACGCCATCGTGCCCGCACCGCTCGCGGCCACGCCGCGCCATCTCGCGCAGTTGATGAAGGCGCTCATTGGCCGCCCCTACGGCTGGGGCAACACGAACTTCGACAACGACTGCTCGGCCGAACTGCAGAGCATTTTCGCGGCGTTCGGCGTGTGGCTGCCGCGCCATTCGTCCACGCAGATGAACGCCGGAGAGATGACCGATCTTTCGGCCGCCACGCCCGCGCAACGCCTCGACTGGCTCGTGCAGCACGGCGCGCCCATGCGCACGATCATCTATATTGGCGGCCACGTCATGCTCTATCTCGGCAACACGGAGCGCGACGGCAAGACGGTGCCGCTCGTCTATCAGGACGTGTGGGGCCTGCGCCCCGCCGACAACAGCCGCCGCGCCGTGATTGGCGGCTCGGTGATCCTTCCGCTGCTACTGACCTACCCCGAAGACCCACGCCTCGAATCGCTTGCTGGCACACCGGTTTTCCAGGTCAGTATCCTGGGCGTGCCCGCCGGAGCCACGCCGCCTCAGGATGAGGAGAATCCGGCCGGGTAAGGCAAGGAAAGGGGCGTCGTTTTTGGGGCAGAGTGTGATCGTTTCTCCCAGGATGACAGATTCCGCACGGTCGTACAAAAATAGCCCCCATCGAACCTTGCATTCCGTCCACGTTGCACACCTCTCGTCTGGGGAGAAACGATCGGTGAACGCGCATTCAATCCGGCTCATGCCTTGCAGCAAGCCCACGATGACCACGCGCTCGCCCACGATGCTCCAGCGCGAGCGACAGGACCCCGGCCGCCGCGCCAGAGCGCCGCACTTCGCGCTGTACTGCGTGCAGTGCGCTGCGCAGTACGCTGAATAGCACCCCGAGCAGTACTCCCAGTTTCCCGATTTCGAGCGGTTCCGCCAGGAACCCCGGCCTCCTGTTGCCTGAAATTTTCTGTGCGGTTTTACCTGGAGCATTGCCTGAAGCGCCCGTAGCACCGTGTCAGCATCGACCTCAATCCATAAATAACACTAAGGATGACGAAATGTTACAACGCGACAACCTCGGCATGAAACGACTGGTGCGCTGCCTCGCGGCGGCCGGTTTGATGGGCGCGGCAGGTGTCGCGAGCGCGCAGAGCACCGTCACGCTGTACGGCATCGTCGACGGGTCGATTCTCTACACGAGCCACACGATGAACATGCTGACGGGCCAGAACGCCGGTCATCAGTTCTCGTTCACGGACAGCGGCATGTCTGGCTCGAACTTCGGCATGCGCGGCGTCGAGGACCTGGGCGGCGGCATGCGCGCGGTGTTCGCGCTTGAAAGCGGCATTAGCATCGCGAACGGCCAGTTCAGCAATTCCAACGGCAACTTCTTCGGGCGTCAGGCGTGGGTCGGCATGGAGAGTCCCTACGGTACGGTCAAGGCCGGTTTGCAGTACTCACCGTTCTTCCTCTCGCTTTACCAGACAGACCCGCGCGGCATGTCGTACTTCGGCAGCGGTCTCGTGAGCTACGTGAACAACGTGTACGTGACCGGCCTCTTCAACAGCAACGCGATCACCTACACGTCGCCGGAAATCGCCGGCATCCAGGCGATGGGCATGTTCGCCATGGGCGGCGCAGCGGGCAACTTCCAGGCGGGACGCCAGTATTCGGCGAGCCTGCGCTACCACATCGCAGGCTTCACGCTCACCGGCGCGCTCTACAGCGGCAACGCCGGCGGCAGCGCGACCTCCACGCCGGTGCCGAGCACCGTGGAGTTCGTGGGCCGCACGATCGGCGCGAGCTACCGCTTCCCGAACTCGTTCACGATCTCCGCTTCGTATGCCCTCTACAAGGTTGCGCAGTCGTTCGACAACAGCGTCTACTCCGGCGGGTTCAGCTACATGATCACGCCCTACCTCGACGTGGATGCAGGCGTCTGGTACACGCGCGACGGCAACGACGGCAGCAATCACTCGCTGCTCGCGTCGACCGGCCTGCAGTTCTTTCTCTCCAAACGCACGACGCTTTACGGCCAGTTTGGCTACGTGAACAATCACGGACGCATGGACACGGGCCTGTCGATCAACAACGCGCTCTTTGAAGTCTCCGGCTCGACGGTGGGCGCAAGCATCGGCATACGGCATCTGTTCTGATGCGCGGCAGTGTTCCGCGAAGCGCGTGGCGCGACGCGGAACACGCTCGCGTGGCCTAGCCTTCTCGCCACGCGCACACGTCGCCTCGCGCAAGCTCACGCGCGCCCAGCACGAACTGTGCCCCTTCGGGGGCCGGAGCCTGCGCCCGTTGCTCGCCAAAGTTGAAGGCGAAACATAATCCGCCGCGCCGGCTCACTCGCATCCCCTCCGGCAAACGCTGCGTTGCGAGGCCCGCGCCGCGCGCAGCTTCGTCGAGCATGGCGAGATGCAGTTCGCGCGTGAACCACGCGGCGGCGTAACGCACGCGCCCATGTGAGAGCAAGGCGGGCCAGCCGTCTTCGAATTGCGCCTGAATGCGCGTAGCTGCGTTCGCGCGCACGTGGTCCCGCCAATGCACGGCCGCACCCTGCACGCCGCCTACCGTGAGCGCGGGCGCGAGCGTTGGCCGCAGCGATTCGGCCTCGAGCACCTGCAAGGGCAGCACGCGCTGCAATGCGCCGGGCGGCAATTCGCCGGGAATGGCGAAGTGCGCGGTCTTCGAACCGCTGCGCGGCCCGAACACCCAGAGGCCGTCGCTGCGCTCGATCTGATCGACGAAGCTGTCGTCGATCACCGCCAGCGACGGCACCACCACGAGCCGGTACGCCGAGAGATCTGCATGCCGCGAGACGATTTCGACATCGAGGCCGAGTTCGCGCAGCGCGCTGTAGTAGTCGAACGCGAGCGTTTGATAGTCGAAGCTCGCGCCGTGGCGCTGGATCTCGTACATCCACTGGGTTTCGTAGTCGAACACGAGCGCCACCTGTGCGCGCCCCGCCGGCGCAAGCGTGCGCAACGCATCGTTCGCCGCGATCTCGCGCGCGGCCTGCTCCACCTCGCGGCCGCCCGGAGACAGCTCGTTATTCGGCAGATTGAGGCCCGAATGCATCTGTTCCTGCGCATACGGGCACTGCCGCCAGCGGAAATACGAAACAAGTTCGGCGCCGTGCGCGAACGCTTCATAGGCCCACAGGCGCACCATGCCAGGCGCCGGCACCGGATTCCAGGGCGCCCAGTTCACCGGCCCCGCCTGCTGCTCCATCACCCAGAAGCGTCCGCCGCCAATCGTGCGGTAACGGTCGTGGTCGAACGAGGAGACATCGGGGTGCGCGGTGCGTGCATAGCGGGCCTTCTCCGCTTCCGGCAGCCCGATCACTTCGGTACGCGCGATTGGATAGCTGTCCCACGTCGCCACGTCAATGGCCTTGTCCGCAGCAAACCGGTAGTGATCGAAGGTCGTGAAAAAGCCCATGAAGTTGTGCAGTACATCCGCGTTCGGCGCGTAGCGGCGCAGCACCTCCGCCTGCTCGCAATGAAAGCTCGCGACTTCGTCGGACATGTAGCGGCGAAAATCCAGATGGTGCGCCGGGTTGGCGTCGGTCGGCGTGCGTACCGGCAGCCCCACCGCTTCGAACGACGGGTACTCCATGCTCCAGAACACGTTGCCCCATGCTTCGTTGAGCGATTCGATCGTGCCGTAGCGCTTTGCGAGCCACGTCTGGAAGCGGCGCTGTGCGGCGTTCGACCAGCTCGGCACGGTGTCGTGGCAGCCCAGCTCGTTGTCGGTCTGCCATGCAACCACCGCCGGATGCGCGCCGTAGCGCTGCGCCATCGCCTCGGTAATGCGCACGCAATGCGCGCGATACGGCTCGCTCGCAATGTCGTAGTGGCGGCGCGAGCCGTAGTTCCATGGCGTGCCGTCCGCGCGCACGGGAAGCATGTCGGGCGTCGCATCGACGAGCCACTTCGGCGGCGATGCCGTGGGCGTGCCAAGCACGATCTTCAGGCCGCGCGCCGCGAGCGTTTCGATCGCGTCGTCGAGCCAGGTCCATTCATACACGCCCGCGCGCGGTTCCATGCGGCTCCACGCGAATTCGCCAATGCGCACGTGCGTGATGCCGAATTCGGCCATGCGGCGCGCGTCGTCGGCCCACATCGTGCGCGGCCATTGTTCGGGGTAGTAGCAAACACCGATTTGCATGAGTGACAATCCGCCTCGGAATAACGTCGGGATAACGAATTAGATGAAAAAGGGCCTTCGGCTGCGGCAAGTCCCGATCAGCCCTTGCTCGCGCCGAAGGTAAGCCCCGCGACAAAATGTTTCTGCATGGCGAAGAACATCAGCACCGAAGGCAGCGCCGCGAGCACCGAGCCCGCCGCCACGAGATTCCACGCCGTGGTCCACTGCCCCTTGAGCGCGGCCACGCCCACTGTGATCGGCGCGGCGTCGTCGCCTTGCGTGAGACACAGCGCCCAGAAGTAGTCGTTCCAGACGAACGTGAACACGAGAATGCCGAGTGCCGCGAGCGCGGGCCGCACGAGCGGCATGACGATGCGCCAGTAGATCGCCCATTCGCTCGCGCCTTCCACGCGCGCGGCCTCGATCAACTCGAACGGCAACTGCTTGATGAAATTGCGCAGGAACAGCGTGCAAAATCCGGTCTGGAACGACACGTGAAAAATGATGAGCGCCCACACGGTGTTGTAAAGCCCCACGCGCAGCGCCATGTCGCGCACCGGAATCATGAGGATCTGGATCGGCACGAAATTACCCGCGACGAAGGCGAACAACACCGCCGTGTTACCGCGAAACCGATACGTGGAGAGCGCGAAGCCCGCCATCGAGGCCAGCGCGATGGCGCCGATCACCGAAGGCACCGTAATCAGCACGCTATTCGCGAAGTAATGGAGCATGGGCGTTTGCGTGAGCGCCGCGCCGTAGTTTTCCAGCAGGGCGAAGTGCTTCGGCCAGCCCCAATAGTCGCCCTGCTGCAATTCTTCTGTAGAGCGGATCGACGTGACGAGCACGGCGAGCATGGGCAACAGCCAGAGCACGAGCGCAATCGGCAACGAGATCTTGTAGAGCGCGCGATTCGCGGGTTTCCAGCGATCGACGGGAAGCGGATACATAAGCGGCAACTCCGTGAAAATCAGCGTTCTTCGCGCAGCATGCGGCGCAAATGGAACACGATATAAACGAGCATGATGGCGAACAGCACGACGGCAATCGACGCCGAGTAGCCTTCGCGGTAATACTTGATCGCCTGGTCGTACATGAAGTACGCGAGCACGGTGGAGCTGTCGAACGGGCCGCCGCCGCTCATCACCGCGATGAGGTCGAAGCTGCGCAGCGCGCCGATCACCGTGAGCACGATGGCCATGAAGGTGGCCGGGCGAAGCTGCGGGAGCACCACGTGCCAGAAGAGCCGCCAGCCTTTCGCGCCTTCCATGCGCGCGGCTTCCACGATCTCCGGGTTGATGCCCGTGAGACCTGTGAGATACAGAATCATGCAGAACGGCGTTTGCGGCCACAGCGCGGCAAAGATGATGCCGAACGTCACGAGCTTCGGGTCGCCGAGCACAGGTATGCCGTGCCCGACGATCATCTTCAGGAGACCGAAGGTCGGGTCGTAGAACCACGAGAACACGAGGCCCACCACCACGCCCGAGAGCACGAACGGCGCGAAGAACAGCGACTTCACCGCGCGTATGCCGCGCACGTGCTGGTTCAGATACAGCGCGAACACGAGACCGAGCGGCGGCGCGAGCAGGAACAGCGCGAGCCACAGCAGGTTGTTCTTGAGCGCGGTATAGAACGTATCGGTCTGGAACAGCTCGACGTAGTTGGCAAGGCCGACAAACGTCTTCGCGGTCATGCCGTCCCAGTTATAGAAGCTCAGCGTAATGCTGCTGAAAATCGGGTAGATCACGCACAGCGTAAAGAGCGCGCAGCCCGGCAGCAGGAAGAACAGCGCGGCGCGATTCTGTTGCCGCCGCACAGTAGAGACGCGACGTGGCCGCGCCGCCCCAATGGGGCGCGCCAGGGTATCGGACATGGTGAAGTCTCGCCGGAGATTGCAGAAGGTGCGGCCAGCGGGGCCGGCCGCACCACGGCTTTACTTGTGGTAAATGCGCTGGCGCGTCGTTTCGAGGCGCGCAAGCAGCGTGTCGAGCTGCGACGGGTCGCTATAGAACTGCTGCATGGCCTTCATGCCTTCGTCGGCCATTTCCTTTTGCATGTCGCGGTCGTAGAACTGCGCAATGCCGCCGCGCGTGCTCGCGAGCGTCTGGAAGCCCACCTTGGAGATGGGATCGTCAGGCTCCGCGGCCTTGTTGTTCGAAGGCAACTGGCCCCAGCCGTGCGCGAGTTCGGCGTTGATCGCGGGCGTTTCCATGAAGGCCAGCAACCGGCGCGCGTCGGCCTTGTTTTTAGCCTTCGCAGGAATCAGCAGCACGTTCACGGGACCGTCTTCGGCCGTCGGCACATTGGCGTCGATGATCGGGAAGCGGAAGAAGCCCACGTCCTGCTTCATGTTCGCCGGGAAGCTGGCCGAGAAGAACGTGCCCATCAGCATCATCGCCGCCTTGCCGTTCACGAGCACCGGCGCGATCGAATCCACGTCGTATGAAAGCGCGTTCTCCATGAAGCAATGGTTGTCCATCATCGTCTTCCACGTGGTGTACACCTTCTTCACGCGCGGGTCGGTATAGGGAATCTGACCGGCCATCAACTGCTGATGGAACTCGTTGCCGTTGATGCGCAGGTCCAGATAGTCGAACCAGGCCGCCAGCGTCCAGCTATCGCGCGCGGCTACGGCAATGGGCTGCACGCCAATGGCGTTGAGCTTCTTGCAGCTTTCCAGCAATTCGTCGAAGGTCTTCGGCTCTGACTTGATGCCAGCCTTGGCGAACAGGTCCTTGCGGTAGAAGAAGCCATAGGCGTCATAGCCGAGCGGCGCGGCGTACTGCTTGCCGTTCCACGTGGACGCGCTCTTCACCGACGCGTACTGCTCGTTCCAGCCGTTCTTGGCCCAGTCCGGCGACAGGTCTTCCAGCAGGCCGCGCTCGGCGTAATAGGCCATGCGCTCGCCGTCGTGCCACGACACCACGTCGGGCGGATCGGTCGCGAGCCAGCCGCCCATCTGGACCTTGTAGGCCTCCTCCGTTATATAGGACACCTTGAGTGTCACGTCGGGGTTGGCCTTCTGGAACTTGTCGAAGGCGTCTTGCCATGTCGAGCGCTGGTTCGCGCGCGCCGAGACGTTGACGGTTAGCGTCCCGGCATTGGCGGCCATGCTCGTGAACGCGGTCGCCGCAACGATCGCAACGGCCGCCGAGGCGCGGGCCAGCGAACCGAACGTTTTCAAGCGATTAGAAAACATCTGTTGTCTCCTGGGTCGATCCATCCAACTTGCTGTTGGACTGCCTTTGTCGACTGACGGCACTCGCGCCGCCAGACCTGGTAACCCGCTCTGCCGGCGGGGTATAACGAAATCAGGCCAGCGCCGGCGCGTGCGCTATCGCAAGCTGGGGTAGTGCAACGCCTTCTGCGTCGAACAGATGGCACGCTTGCGGCGGCACGTGTACGCGGATGCGCTCGCCCACGCCAATGAGCGAGTCGCCCGGTGCTTTGGCGATCAGTGTGCCCGCCGCATGATCTCCGTGCAGATAGCTATGTTCGCCCAGGCGCTCCGCAATGACCGTTGCGCACGCAATCGATTGATCGTCGCCGGTCAGCCGCAGATGTTCGGGACGCACGCCCAGCGTGACGGGCTGGCCGCGCTGCAATGCGCGGCCGTCCACGCAGGCGAGCAGTGTCTCTCCACCGTTGAGCGCGATGCGCACGCCCTCCTCGTCCACCGTTTCGACGGTCGCATCGATGAAGTTCATGCGCGGCGAGCCGATGAACCCGGCCACGAAGCGCGACTTCGGATGGTGATAGAGATCGAGCGGCGCGCCGCTTTGCGCCACGCTGCCGTGGCGCTCCATGTCGGCGCCCGCGTGCAGCAGCACGATGCGGTCGGCAAGCGTCATCGCCTCGACCTGGTCGTGCGTGACATACACCACGCTCGCGTCTGTGAAACGCTGGTGCAGGCGCGCGATCTCCACACGCGTGTGGCTGCGCAATGCGGCATCGAGGTTGGAAAGCGGCTCGTCGAACAGGAACACGCCGGGCTCGCGCACGATCGCGCGGCCAATCGCAACGCGCTGCCGCTGCCCGCCGGACAGCGCCTTGGGATGCCGGTCGAGCAGCGCCTCCAGTTGCAGGCTGCGCGCGGCGTCGCGCACGCGGCGCTCGATCTCGGCCTTCGGCACCTTCGCGATCTTCAGGCCAAACGCGATGTTGTCGAACACCGTCATGTGCGGAAAGAGCGCGTAGCTCTGAAACACCATCGCCACGCCGCGCTCGGCGGCGGGCACGTCCGTCACCACGCGCGAGCCGATGCGCAATTCGCCTTCGCTCAATTCCTCGAGACCCGCGATCATGCGCAGCAGCGTGGACTTGCCGCAGCCGGAAGGCCCAAGGAACACACAAAACTCGTGATGCCCGATGTCGAGATCGACGCGCCGGACCACCGGAGGATGATCGCCGTAGCGTTTGCCGACGCCCGAGAGCTGTATCGTCGCCATGTTCTCGCCTCGAAATTTAAGCGCTTAAATTTTTCTGCTGAAAACAGCACGCAGCCCTTGCACAGCGGGCATTTAACCGCTTAAATTCGAATCCGGCATACTCGCGCATTCGTTGTCTCCGTTGATGTTGTGGGAGAAAAGTAGCAAACCCGGCCGCAGCATTGCAACATTTGAATCATCTTCCCTGAATGTGGGAAAGGTCCTCCATGGTCACCTTGTCAGAAGTCGCGCGCCGCGCTCGCGTTACCGCGGCGACCGTCTCGAACGTGCTGCGCAACCGCGAGAAGGTCCGTCCCGAGACAGCCGAGCGCGTGCTGCAGGCCATTGCCGAACTGGGCTACCGGCCCAACCTCAATGCGCGCGCGCTGGCGCAGGGCCGCTCCTCCACGCTCGCGCTCATGCTCTCGAACATCTCCAACCCGTTCTACCCCGAGTTCGTGCTCGCGGCCGAGCGCGCCGCGCGCAAGGCGGGTCACTTCCTCATGGTCTGCAACACCGACGACGACGCGCAAATCGGCCGTGCCTACCTGAACCAGATTGCGGGCACCTTCGCGGATGGCGTGCTCGTGATGAACACCGACATCGCCATGAACGAGCTGTGCATTTCGGCCATGCACAACGGCCCTATTCTGCTGGCGATGTGGGAGCACCCCGAAAATCCGCCCGTGCTGCCGTGCGTGGCCGTGGACTTCGCGCGCGCCGGTGCGCTCGCCGCGCAGCATCTGCTTGAGTTGGGACACCGGAATATCGCCATGCTGATCGGCGACGGCTGCGGCGGCTTGCAGGACGCGCGTTCGGAAGGATTCCGAACGGCCTTGCGCGAAGGCGGCGTGAATCCCGCAAGCGTGGCGCAGATGCAGGTGCGCGACTCGATCGACTCCGGCTACGCGGCCTGCCACGCATTGCTGGCGCAGCACCCGAATGTGAGCGCGATCTTCGCGACCAACGACCTGCTCGCGATCGGCGCGATTCAGGCGCTCGTCAGCATGGGGCGCGCCGTGCCCGATGATGTGTCCGTGATCGGCATCACCGACATTCAGCTCGCCCATCAGATGCGCCCTGCGCTCACCACGGTCGCGATCCAGACCGAGGCCGTGGCCGAACTGTCGATCCGCAGCCTGATCCGGCTGATCGCAGAACCGGAGCAGCAGCCGCCCATGGTGCTCGGGCCGCCGCCGGAGCTGGTCACGCGCATGTCCACGGGGCCGCGCAGGCGGCGCGCGCGGGCCTGAATGCGGTGTGGCGAAAACGCCACCGCGCCGAAAATTGAGACGCAAGGTCAAGCAGCCCCCGCCAAGCGCGCTACATTTGCGCTACAGCGAGACACGTCTGCCTGCTCCTGCGGCGGCTGGCCCGTCTGATGGACCGGATTCCTGCGTTCCGCATGGCAATGCCTGCCGGGGGAGAGGCAAGCCGTGCGCGGCATTTCATATGCCAGGAACGCACCGATTCGGGCCGTGCAGCCACCATGGCGACCTGAGAGAACCCAAAAAGAAAATGAGCATCCTGGCCAAACACGTGCCTCCGAAGATCACGGGGCTACTGCCCGCAGCGCTGGCAGACACGCAGCTCGACCACGTCGAGCGCATGGTCCAGTACTACACCCACCACGGCGACGCTGCGGTGGGCGGCTTCGACTACGCCTACTGGCGCAAGCGCCTGCGAGCCGTGGCCGAAACCTACGATCTCGTTGCGACCCAGCGCAAGCGCATCGTCGACCTGCTCGACCGGCTCGAACGCGACGCCCTGCTCAGTTTGCCGCCGCACGAGCGGGTCTGATCCGGCGCGCGCGGCCTCGCTCGACAGGTGCGGGCGAAGCGCCGACAATAAATGCCCTTTACGTGCGCGCGGTCCCGATGTGCGGGGCCGCGCGCGCAGACGTTCGCGCGCCTTGGCGCGCACAGGGCACACATGCAGGACACAAACGTAAGCAATCGACATTTCGACACGATCATCGTTGGCGCAGGCTCGATGGGGATGGCCGCCGGCTACTATCTGAGCCGCCTCGGCAACAAGGTGCTGCTGCTCGACGCCGGCGATCCGCCTCACGATCAGGGCGCGCATCACGGCGCCACACGCCTCATCCGCCACGCCTACGGCGAAGGCGCCGCCTACGTGCCGCTCGCCTTGCGCGCCCAGCAGCTTTGGGAAGACCTCGAGCAGCACGCGCAAACGGCCCTGTTCGTGCGCACGGGCGTCGTCAATATCGGCTCGCCCGGCGACGCGTTTCTGCGCGAGGTGCAGGCGAGCGCGGCCCGCTACGACATTGCGCTCGAAACGCTCGACGCAGCCACGGCCAGCCGGCGCTGGCCAGCATGGCGCCTCAGGCCGGAGCAGATCGCGAGCTTCGAACCCGGCGCGGGCGTGCTGTATTGCGAGCGCGCGATCAGCGCTTACCGCCAGCTCGCGACCGCGCTCGGCGCAACGCTCGGCACGAATACGCGTGTTGCACGCATCGAGTGCCATGGGCGCGAGAGCGTCAACGTCTGGACCGACAAGAACGAGAAGTTCACCGCGCGCGACCTGATCGTATGCGCCGGCAAATCGACTCGCGGCTTGCTCGCCCCGCTGGGCCTCGAGGTTCCGGTTACGCGCGTGCGCAAGAGCTTTGCGTGGTTCGAGGGCGAGCCCGGCCTCTTTGCGCCGGAGCGTTTTCCGGGCTTTTCCGTCGCCTCTGAAGTGGGGGCCTATTACGGCTTCCCCGATCTCGACGGCAGCGGCCTGAAACTGGGCCGGCACGATGGCGGCGAGCCCGTGGCGGCCGACGCCCCGCTCGCGCCATTCGGTGCGCAGCCGTCTGATCTCGGCGATCTCCAGGCCTTTCTGGAACGCTATTTACCTGGCGCGGGCAAGCTGCGCGTGGGCCGCGCATGCGAATACGACATGACGCCGGACGAGCATTTCATCATCGACCGGGTGCCCACCTGCCCGAACGTGCACGTCGCGACCGGCTTTTCCGGGCACGGCTTCAAGTTCGCCAGCGCGATCGGCGAGGCGCTCGCCGAGCGGATCACGCAAGGCGAAAGCCGCATCGACCTCGCGATGTTCGCGCGCAAGCGCTTCGCATGACGGGGCGGCCTTGGCCTAGTTCGCGGGAATCGTCACGACCGGCGCCTTGCTGCTCGTATCGGCTTCCGCGAGCGCCATGAGGTTTTGCAGCACCGTGAACGCATATTTCGAATCGAAGTCGGCGCGCTCGACCCAGTACGCCGTGCCGTCGTAGTCGATCGCCACATAGGCATCCGCCGGCGCCTTCGGCCCCTGATGCACGACGATGATCGGACGCGTTTCGCCGCCGATCAGTCCAACGGTCGGCTTCGTCGCGCCGCTCTGCACCTGGGCGTCCGGCACCTGAACCTGCGCGCCGATATTCGTGAGGATGCCGAGCACCGAGCGCGTGACCATCGGAATGCGGTTGCCGCCCTGCGCCGAGGGGCCGTAGACAATCTCGTAGGTGCGCGTGTCGGCCGCGAGATGGAGCAGTTCGCGCACGCGCGCAAGGTCCGCCGAAACCTGCGGCGACTGCGCGCTGTTCGTCGCGCCGAGCGCGAGAAACACGCTGTTCCTGCCGTTCTCGTTACGCGACTCCACGTTCAGCTCGCCGGCCAGTTGCAGGCGACGCAGTGCCTGCAGCAACTGGAAGAACCCGGCCGAGCCCGCGCTGCCGTCTCCACCCAGCGCGCTACCGTTCTGCAGCCCGCCGATCGATTGCGCGCTGATGCGCAACAGGAGATCGACCGGCATGCCGCCTTCGGCGAGCGGCATGATCAGTTCCGGCGCAAGCGGACGGATGTAGGCGGACGCGAACGCTTCGCCCGTGGTCGGCGAGAATGTGAAGGTCGGGCGATTCGACCAGGAGACGCTGCCGGTCGCCAGCGCATAGTTCGGTTCCGAGCCCGAGCCGATATTGCCGGTCGCGCCCGCCGTCGAGTCGAATTGATACGCCGCGATGATCGAACTCACCGTGAGGAAGGCGGGCGCATCGCCGTAACGCAATCCAACCACCGCCGCGAGAATTTCGCGCTTTTTTGCATCACCTAACGCTCTTGCGTAGTCGACCTGATCCGCGCGCAAGCGCGTCGGGCCGAGATGCACACATGCCGTGCCCAGCAAGGCCGAGCACGAAACCGCCAGAATCGTCGTTTTTGAAATCATTGCAAGCTTGCGCGGCCGGCCGCGCGCAGAGAGTGGGTCCGCGCGCACAGGTAGCAAGCGTTGTGCCCCGAAATTTCAGACGAGCAGGGAATTGCCGCTCAGCGGCTCGTGTTCTATCTGCGCGGCGCGCACGCCAGCGCCCTTGCCAGCAGCACTTCGCGGTCGCGCGCGTTTTGCGTGAGCGCGGCCGCGCGCTCGAATTCCGTGCGCGCCTCCGCACGGCGCCCGAGCTTGTCGAGCAAGTCGCCGCGCGTGGCCGGCAGCCACGGATAGTGGCGCAGCGCGGGCTCTGCGCACAGCGCATCGACAAGGTCGAGCGCCGCCTGCGGCCCTTGCGCCATGCCCACCGCCACCGCGCGATTCAGGCGCACGACGGGCGAGGCGTCGAGTTGCAAAAGCGCGTCATAGATCGAAACGATTTGCGCCCAGTCGGTCGCCGCCGCACTCGGCGCGCGCGCATGGCACGCCGCCAGCGCAGCCTGCAGGGCGTAGGGGCCCGGCGCAGCCGCGCAAGCCGCACCGCGCGCAATCGCGGCGAGTCCGCGCCGGATCAATAGCGCGTCCCACCGGCCGCGGTCCTGATCGGCGAGCAGCACGGCGCGCCCTGCGCGGTCCACGCGCGCGGGCAAGCGCGAAGCCTGCAGTTCCATCAGCGCAACGAGACCGTGCGCCTCGCCCTCGAGCGGAACGAGTTCCGCCAGCATGCGGCCAAGCCGCAGCGCTTCTTCGCACAGCGCGGGCCGTGTCCAGTCCGCGCCTGCCGTGGCCGCATAGCCTTCGTTGAAGATCAGGTAAATCACTTCGAACACCGAAGCAAGCCGCGGTTCGAGGTCGGCAAGCCGCGGCACTTCGAACGGGACCTTCGCGGCCGCGAGCGTGCGCTTGGCCCGCACGATGCGCTGCGCGACGGTCACCTCCGGCACGAGAAACGCGCGCGCGATCTCCGCCGTGGTGAGGCCGCCGAGCAAGCGCAGCGTGAGCGCGGCGCGCCCCTCCTTCGACAGCACCGGATGGCACGCTACGAACACGAGCCGCAGCAGATCGTCGCCGATTTCGTCCTCGCGCGCGGCGTCGAGCGCTTCGACGAAGTCGGGTGCGAAGTGCGCTTCGAGCGCTTCGAGATCCGCGCCCATCGCCTCGTGCGCGCGGGCATGCGAAGCCGCGCGACGCAGCCGGTCGAGCGCGCGATGTTTCGCGGCGGTCATGAGCCACGCTCCGGGGTTCTCGGGAATGCCGCTCGCAGGCCAGCTTTCGAGCGCGGCGACGAACGCGTCCTGCGCGATTTCCTCGGCCACGCCCACGTCGCGCACAATGCGCGCGGCGTGGGCGATCACCTTCGCCGACTCGATGCGCCACACGGCCTCGACCGCGCGGCGCGTGGCGGCGAATGCGTCCCGCTTGTCGCCTCGCCCGGTCACGAACCGTGCGCGCCCTTTTCAATCGCGGCCGGCGACATATACATCAGCTCCCAGATATGACCGTCGGGGTCTTCGAAACTGCGGCCGTACATGTCGGTGCCGTTTTCCATCGGCGGACGCTTCGACGTGCCGCCCGCCGCAAGCGCCTTGTCCACGAGCGTGTCCACTTCCTCACGCGACACGCACGAGAGGCACGTCAGCACCTCGGTGCTTTCGCGGGCGTCGACGAGCGCCTTGTCGGTGAAATTGCGCATGAAGCCGGTGGTGAGCAGCATGGCGTAGATGTTTTCGCCCAGCACCATGCAGGCGGCCTGGTCGTTGGTGAATTTCGGGTCGAACGTGAAGCCGAGCTGGCCGAAGAAGTCCATCGAGCGCTTGAGATCGCGCACGCCCAGATTGACGAAGATGTGCTTATGCATGAGTGTGTTCTCGCAGTGATCGATGAAAATGCTCAGGATGACTTACGTTGTTGCTGCAGCTGGCGAAAACTCTCCACGCCCTCGCACGCCGGAAATTCGTCGAGTTCGTAGAGCTGCCGCACTTCGACCTCACATTCAGCGCGGCCGAAGGGAGACGGGAAGCGGCGCGCCCATTCGATCGCTTCGTCGCGCGAGCGCACCTGGATCAGCGTATAGCCGGCAATCAGCTCCTTCGTCTCGGCGAACGGGCCATCGACGATCGTGGGTTTGCCGTTCGTGTAGTGCACGCGAAAGCCGCGAGAGCTTGGTTGCAGGCCCGAGGCGTCGAGCAGCACGCCCGCCTTCGCCAGTTCTTCGTGATAGCGGGCCATCTCGGCGAATATTTCCACGTCGTCGGGCGGCTCGCCCGCTTCGGTCAACGCGTTGGCGCGCACCATGATCATGAATCGCATTGTCTTCTCCTGAATGTGACGTTCGGGAATGGTCGAAGGCCCCCGTGGGGGCGCTCATGAACACGACGCGCGGCGCCCACGGAAATCGACAACGGACAGCGAAATTTATTACGTGCCAGGGGAAACTACCTGGGAAGACGCCGCTTCAGCGGAAGCACGGCCCGGTTTCACGCACTTCAATGCTCGCCCATTGCGCCGCGGGACAGCGCTGCGCGATGGCGAGCGCCTCGTCGCGCGTGGCGCAATCGACGAGAAAAAAGCCGCCGATCATCTCCTTAGCTTCGGCGAACGGACCGTCGACGATGCTCGTACGGCCTTCGCGCACCTGCACGCGGGCGCCGTTCGCGTCGGCGGTAAGCGCGTGCGCGTCGATCAGCTTGCCCTCGACGGCGAGTTGATCCGCGAACGCGACCATGCGCGCGTAGAGCGCCTCGCCTTCGGATTGCGCGCGCGTATCGCGCTGGCCTCGCGGTTCGGCGATGAGCAGCATGAATGGCATGAAGGTGTCCTCCCGGTCAGCCTGCGAACCTGAAAGGCAAGAGTCTATGCCAGAAGAACCGGCGGGCGTCGGGGCCGTGCGCGCCTGCAGGCGCTCACGCGTAGCGCGCGAGGAAGAGATCGGCGGACGATTCGGCAACCTGGCGCTGCTGCGCCTCGTCGAGCGGCGGCTGGCCCATCGCGACCTGCGGCCAGAAGGCGAATGCCTTCACGACGCCTTGCAGTTGCTGCGCGGCGAACGCCGGGTCGGCCGCCTTCAGGCGGCCATCGGCGGCGGCGGCGCGCACCCAGATCGTGAGGTCCTCTTCGCGCTCGCCAATGCGGGCCACCATGTCGCGCGCGCGTTCGGGCGAGTGGATGCCCGCGGCGATCGCCACGCGCGCGAGCTTGAAAAACGCCTCGTCGTTCAGGAGCCGCAGCTTGCGCATCAGCAATTCGATGAGCTGCGCGCGCAGCGGCTCGCCCGCGCGATAGGCCGGCGCGTCGGCGGTCGCGCTCGCGTCCCAGAGCTGGCACAGGATCGACGCGAACAGCGCCTCCTTGCTTGGGAAATGGTTGTAGACCGTGCGCTTCGAGACGCTCGCGCGCGCGGCAATACGGTCCATGCTCGTGGCGTCGAAGCCCGAGGTCAGGAATTCGTCGATGGCCGCCGCGACAATGGCGGCGCGCTTGCGGTCGGTCAGGCGCTGAGGGGTGGCTGGGGTGCAATCCATTTCAAAATCTTACACCACATAGTTTACTTTTCGCCAGTTTAAACTACACTGTGTAGTCTACTTCACGCTCCCAGAGGCAGCCGCCGCCATGACCTCGCCTTTCGCATCGCTGAGCCGTACCTTGGGCCTGAGTGCCGCACAACGCGGCCGCGAGCTCTCGCACACTTCGCCGCAACATGACGGCGAGCGCTTTCGCAACGTGCGTCCGCGTCCGGCCGAGGGCCTTGGCAAGACGCTGAAGATCATGTGGAACATGATCTTTCATAAGCCGGGCGGCACCATGCCCGCCGGCGCGCTGCCCGTGCACACGCTCACGCGCGAGCAACTCGCCGCCGCGCCCGACCGCAGCGTCTACCGGCTTGGCCATTCCACGCTGCTCTTCAAGCTGCGCGGCCACTACTGGCTCACCGACCCCGTGTTCGCCGAGCGCGCCTCGCCGTTTCAGAACCTCGGGCCGAAGCGCTTTCACGCGCCGCCCATCGCGCTGGCCGACCTGCCGCCGTTGCGCGGCGTGATCCTCTCGCACGACCACTACGACCACCTCGACCGCGAAACCGTACTCGCGCTCGCCGCGACGACGGGCGTCTTTCTCACGCCGCTTGGCGTGGGCGACCGGCTCATCGATTGGGGAATCGACGGTGCGAAGGTGCGCCAGTTCGACTGGTGGCAAGGCGCGAGCGTCGAGGGCATTGAATTCACCGCTACGCCGGCGCAGCACTTCTCGGGGCGCAGCCTGTTCGACGGCAACAGCACGCTGTGGGCTTCATGGGTGATCGCCGACGCCAACCTGCGCGTGTTCTTCAGCGGCGACACCGGCTACTTCGACGGCTTTCGCACGATTGGGGAGCGGCTAGGCCCGTTCGACGCGACGTTCATCGAGACGGGGGCGTACGACCCGCACTGGCCGTACGTCCACATGCAGCCCGAGGAAACGGTGCAGGCGCACGTGGATTTGCGCGGCGACTGGCTCGTGCCGATTCATAACGGCACATTCGATCTGGCGATGCATCGCTGGCAGGACCCGTTCGAGCGCGTAACCGGCCTCGCGCTTGCGCGCGGCGTGACGCTCTCCACGCCGCGCATGGGCGAACGGTTCGATCTGGCGCAGCCGCATCGCGGCGAGCGCTGGTGGCGTGAGGTGGCCGATAGCGCAGAAAGCACGAAGGCGCCGCGTGCTTTGCGCCGGTGGTTTGGCTGTCGCGATGCGGGTGAAGCTCAGTCCTCGTAGCGCTCGCGCCTGTCCCTCCTCACCGCTGCCCGCGCGCCGCTCAGCTAAACGAACGCGCGCGGGCACGCCAACTGCTCGTTCCCCGCTTCTTCCCCTTCCTTCCCAAAGTCTCCTAAGCTTTTGCATCGGACGGCCGCGCATCGCGCCCGCGCGCCGCATCGCACCCCATTACCCTTAACGGGATTTCCCCAGGCTGACAGCCCCCGATTTCTGGCATTAAATAAATCAACTTGATTTATTTAGTCGGCGACGGATACCCCGAACGCCGACACTCCCTTCAGCTTTGCATGGGAGCTTTGCATGGGACCGGAGTCAGTGCTGAAACACTAACTCCGGGTCGACAGGAGGAGACAAGTGAGAAGTCCGCATGTCGGTCAGGGCAGCAATTCCGCCAACGTCCGCCGCTTCAACGAACGCCTGCTGCTGCAGGCGCTGCGTCGCGCGGGCGAGGCGTCGAAGGCCGATCTCGCGCGTCTCGCGAATCTCACGAGCACGGCGGTCGGCACCATCATCACGTCGCTCACGGCCAATGGCCTGATCGAGGTGAGCGGCCGCCGCGACGGTCAGCGCGGCCAGCCCGCCTCGCTCCTGCGCCTCTCGCCGCGTGGCGCGTTCGCGATCGGCGTGCGGCTCGACCGGACCAACATCGAAACCGTCCTCGTCGATTTCGCGGGTCAGATGATCGAGCGCCGCTCGCGCGACATGCTGCTGCCGCAACCCTCGGTCGCGCAAGAAATCGTGCAGCGAGACATCGCCGAACTATTAGGGTTACTGACGACCGAGGAGCGCAGCCGCCTGGCCGGCATTGGCGTGGCGCAGCCGTACAACCTCGGCAGCTGGCTGCGCGAGCTGGGCCTGCCCACCGACACCTTCCGCGTGTGGAACGACGTGGACTTCGCGGGCGAACTCGCACGCGCCACGGCGCTGCCCGTGTTCAGCGAAAACGACGGCAATGCAGCCGCCATCGCCGAGATTTTCTACGGCTGCGGGCGCCAGCGCGACGACTTCCTCTATCTGTTCCTCGGCCCGGCGATTGGCGGCGGCATCGCCATCGACGGCGACTGCGTGCGCGGCCTCACCGGCAACGCGGGCGACTTCGCGGTGATGCCCGTGCCGCCAAGCCGCCTGCCCTCCGCGCACAAGCCGGCGGGCCAGTGGGACATCCTGCTTTCGCGCGCTTCGCTCATCGCGCTGCGGCGTCACCTGCAGTATTGCGGCGAGACGATCGACAGCCGCGCCGATCTCGAAGCCTGCATCGCGCGCGGCCACCCCGGCGTGCAGGAATGGCTCGACGACTGCATCGATGCGCTCGCCCCCGCACTGCGTTCCGCCTTCTGCGTGCTCGACGTGCCCGCCGTAGTGCTCGACGCCGACGTGGACGCGGGCCTCATCGACACGCTCATGCAGCGCCTGCGCCTCGCGGTGGCGGCCACCGCGCCTGAGGCGCGCGGCACACCCGCCCTCGTGCGCGGCACCTTCGGACCCGATGCGGGCGCGCTCGGCGCGGCCACGCTGCCCATGTTTTTCAACTTTTCGCCGCGCGCGGGCATCCTCATGGGCGCCGGCGCACAAACTTACGCACAAGCGCAGGAGGAGAGCCATGTCGCCCTCTGAGTCCACGC
The DNA here is from genome assembly GCF_905220195.1 of Paraburkholderia sp. J8-2. Classification (NCBI taxonomy): domain Bacteria; kingdom Pseudomonadati; phylum Pseudomonadota; class Betaproteobacteria; order Burkholderiales; family Burkholderiaceae; genus Paraburkholderia; species Paraburkholderia sp. J8-2. The sequence goes on along the minus strand of NZ_CAJMZA010000019.1, from coordinate 100,737 downwards.
CGCCGCTGCTGGAAATGCGGGGCATCAGCAAAACGTTTCCGGGCGTACGCGCGCTCGACAACGTGCGCCTCACCGTCTTTCCCGGCGAGGTCCACTCGCTCATGGGCGAGAACGGCGCAGGCAAGTCCACGTTGATGAAGATTCTCTCCGGCGCCTATCAGGCCGACCCCGGCGGCGAGATTCTCATCGAAGGCAAACCGGTCGTGATCGATGGGCCGCACGCCTCGCGCGAACTGGGCGTGGCGGTGATCTATCAGGAGCTGAGCCTCGCGCCCAATCTCTCGGTCGCGGAGAACATTCATGCCGGCCGCGAGCTGCGCAAAGGCGGCCGCCGCTTCGGCACCGTCGACCGCCGCGCCATGGAGCGTGGTTGCGAAGATGTGCTCAAGCGCCTCGGCGCGAGCTTCGGGCCCACCACGCTGGTCGGCTCGCTTTCCATCGCCGAGCGCCAGCTCGTGGAGATCGCGCGCGCCGTGCATAGCGACGCCCGCATCATCGTGATGGACGAGCCCACCACGCCGCTGTCGTCGCGCGAAACGGAACGTCTCTTCAAGCTGATCAACCAGCTTCGCGACGAAGGGCTGGCGATCATCTACATCAGCCACCGCATGGCTGAGATCTACGAACTGTCGGACCGCGTGTCCGTGCTGCGCGACGGCACCTACGTGGGCACGCTCATGCGCGACGCGCTCAACGCGGAAAGCCTCGTGAGCATGATGGTGGGCCGCGATATTTCGGGCTTCTACAAAAAGGCGCATGCCCCCTACGATCCGGGCAAGGCCGTGCTCACCGTGCGCGACGTGGCCGACGACAAGCGCGTGCGCGGCTGCAGCCTCGACCTGCACGCGGGCGAAGTGCTGGGCATTGCCGGCCTCGTCGGCGCGGGCCGCACCGAGCTTGCACGCCTGATCTTCGGCGCGGAGCCGCGCGTGCGTGGCGAGATCGCCATCGACGGCAAGACGCTCCATGTACACACGCCGCGCGATGCGATCAACGCGGGCCTCGTGTATCTGACCGAGGACCGCAAGCATCAAGGCCTCTTTCTCGACATGAGCGTGCGCGACAACATCAACGTGGCCGTGGCCGGGCGCGACGCGCGCATGGGCGTGCTCGACCTCGCGCGCGGCGGCGAGCGCGCGAAGGAAGCCATCCGCTCGCTCTCCATTCGCGTGCCGAACTCGCGCGTGAACGTGGGCGCGCTCTCGGGCGGCAACCAGCAGAAGGTGCTGCTGTCGCGGCTGCTGGAAACGAAGCCGCGCGTGCTGATTCTCGACGAGCCCACGCGCGGCGTTGATATTGGCGCGAAGTCCGAGATCTACCGCATCATCAACGACCTCGCCAAAACCGGCGTGGGCATCATCGTGATTTCGAGCGAACTGCCCGAGATCATCGGCGTGGCCGATCGCGTGCTCGTCATGCGTGAAGGCGAATTCGCCGGGGAGCTTGGCGGCTATACGGGTAAGCCGATCACCCAGCAAGCGATCATAGAACTCGCCACCGGCTCGCAGCAACCGCTCGGCGAAGCCGCTTGACCTTCACCGCATACGCAAGAAACGTCCCTCAGGAGTACGACATGAAAAGCATTCTTCCCCGGCACGGTGTCGCGGCCTCGCCCACGCAGCCCGCACAAGGCGCTCAACCCGCACGCAGCGTCGCGGTCGACGGCCACCGCCAGCGCATGAAGTCGCTCGTGCGCACGGCTGGCATGCTGCCGGTGCTGGTGCTGCTGTGTATCGGCTTCGGTGTGCTGACCGATGGCTTCTTCACGCTGGAGAATCTTTCGATCGTCACGCAGCAGGCGTCGATCAACATCGTGCTGGCCGCCGGCATGACCTTCGTGATTCTCACGGGCGGCATCGACCTCTCGGTGGGTTCCGTGCTGGCCGCCGCGGCCATGGCCGCGATGATCGGCTCGAACATCGCGGGCTGGGGCTGGCTCGGCGTGCCCATGGCGCTCGCGGTGGGGCTCGGCTTCGGCCTCATCAACGGCGCGCTCATCTCGCTCCTGCGCCTGCCGCCGTTCATCGTCACGCTCGGCTCGCTCACGGCGGTGCGCGGCATTGCGCGCCTCATGGGCCACGACACGACGATCTTCAACCCGCAGCTCTCGTTCGCATTCATCGGCAACGGCACGGTGCTCGGCGTGCCCTGGCTCGTGATCATCGCGCTCGTCGTGGTGGCCGGCTCGTGGTTCGTACTACGCCGCACGGTGCTCGGCCTGCGCATCTACTCGGTGGGCGGCAACCCGGAAGCGGCGCGCCTCTCCGGCATCAAGGTGTGGGGCATCGAGATGTTCGTCTATGCCATCTCGGGTCTGCTCGCGGGTCTTGGCGCGGTGATGTCCGCCGCCCGGCTCTACGCGGCCAACGGCCTGCAACTGGGCCAGTCCTATGAACTCGATGCGATCGCCGCGGTCATCCTGGGCGGCACGAGCTTCGTGGGCGGCGTAGGCTCGATCATCGGCACGCTGATCGGCGCGCTCATCATCGCAGTCCTGACCAATGGGCTCGTGCTGCTCGGCGTCTCGGACATCTGGCAGTACATCATCAAGGGCCTCGTGATCGTCGGCGCCGTGGCGCTGGACCGCTACCGCCAGCGTGGCTCGGCCCGCACGTGAGCCACTGAATCCGTCAACGGACAGAAACAGGCGCGAGCGCAGGCGGTCCTGCTGCGCTCGCCGGGAAAGCACTCAAACAGGACCCAAGCAGGCCCCCCTCAGGAGACAACCTCATGTTCAAGAAAAAAGCCGTTCTCGCCGCTGCCGCCCTCACATTTGGCTTCGCACTGCAGGGCGCACATGCCGCCGACAAGCAGCTCAAGTCGATCGGCATTACCGTGGGTTCGCTCGGCAATCCCTACTTCGTGACGATCGTGCAGGGTGCGCAGGCGAAGGCCAAGGAGATCAACCCGAGCGCCAAGGTCACGGCCGTTTCCGCCGACTACGACCTCAACAAGCAGTTCACGCAAATCGACAACTTCATTTCGGCGCACGTGGACATGATCCTGCTGAACGCGACCGATCCGAAGGCGATCGAACCGGCGGTGAAGAAGGCCCAGGCGGCCGGCATCGTGGTGATGGCGGTGGACGTGAGCGCCGCGGGCGCCAACGCCACCGTACAAACAGACAACGTGAAGGCCGGAGCGATTTCGTGCGAATACCTCGAAAAGAAGCTCAACGGCAAGGGTAATGTGATCATCCAGAACGGCCCGCAGGTCTCGGCCGTGATCGACCGCGTGAACGGCTGCAAGCAGGTGCTCGCCAAGGCGCCGGGCATCAAGATCCTCTCCGACGACCAGGACGCCAAAGGCTCGCGCGAAGGCGGCATGAATGTGATGCAGGGCTATCTCACGCGCTTCCCGAAACTTGACGGCGTGTTCGCCATCAACGATCCGCAGGCCATTGGCAGCGACCTCGCCGCGAAGCAACTGCACCGCACCAACATCGTGATCACCTCGGTGGATGGCGCGCCCGATATCGAAACGGCGCTCAAGACCGACACGCTCGTGCAGGCTTCGGCAAGCCAGGACCCGTACAAGATGGCGCAAACGGCCGTGCAGGTGGGCTACGACATCATGAACGGCAAGAAGCCCGCCAACCCGATGATCGAAATGACGCCTCAGCTCGTCACGCGCGACAACGTGGGCAGCTACAAGGGCTGGTCGTCGCACTAAGCACTTAGCGCCAAGCGCTCCCGGAAGGCGACCGTGCCCGCAGGCGTTACGCGAGCACGGCGTCCTTCGTCACCACGCGGCGCGGAATGATCTTCAGCTCGTAGAACGTGTCCGCGATCTTCTGCTGCTGCGCGATCACGGCGGCGTCGATAGGCCGGTACTCATGCGCGTAGTGCGTGAGGCCGGTCTGGATCGTCGCCGCATCCAGCCCCTGGATCGGCGAGAGCTTCGCGGCGGCCGCCGCCGTGTTGGCGCGCACCCACTGCCCCGTCTTGCCGAGTTCGTCCAGCGCGATCGCGAGGGCGTCCTTGCGGTTCTGCGCGAATTCGCGCTGGCTCAAGAAGAACTGGTGATGGCTCGCCACGCCGCTGGCATCGGCGACGAGGCGCGCGCCATCCTGCGCTTCGACGGCGGCGAGGAACGGGTCCCAGATCGCCCAGGCGTCGATGGCGCCGCTTTGCAGCGCCGCGCGCGCGTCGGCGGGTGCGAGGAATACGGGTTGCACGTCGGCGATGGAAAGGCCGTGCTTTTGCAGCAGCGCGACGAGAAACCAATGCACGTCCGAGCCGCGATTCAGGCCGATTTTCTTGCCCTTCAGCCCAGCCACGTCCTGGATCGGCGACTGCTTCGCCACGACCACGCCCTCTGCGTGCGGCGTGGGCAGTTCGTACGCCGTGTAGACGAAATCCGCGCCCGCGGCCTGAGCAAACACGGGTGGCGCTTCGCCCACGTAACCAAAGTCGATCGCGCCCACGTTCAGGCCTTCGAGCAATTGCGGGCCGGCCGGGAACTCGGTCCATGACACCTTGATGCCGAGCGGCGCGAGGCGCGTTTCCAGCGTGCCGTTCGCCTTGAGCAGCACGAGCGTGCTCGCGGCCTTCTGGTAGCCGATGCGGAACTGGTCGGGCTGATATTTCGCGAATGCGGTGGCGGGCAGCGCCGCGCCGGCGAGCGTCGCGCCCAGCGTGGCGAGAAAATGGCGGCGTGACCAGGTTGCAGGATGCGTGGGGCGAGTCATGTTCGGCTAATCCGTGTTGGCTTTGGGCATGCACCCACACGGCGCAGCCATCGAACCGTCGATGCTACCGGCATACACGGGCTCCCAGAACCGATGTTTCGCGCTAAGCAAATCACCCCAGCGGGAATGCGCGCCCGCGTACACCGCGCCTGAGCCCTAAACACCCGCCGTCATGTGCGGATCGGGCGCCATATGCGCCCCGTTCGCGCGATACCAGCGCATGAACGCCTCCGAGCGCATGGGCTTCGCGTAGAAAAAGCCCTGTATGTATGTGACGCCGCGCGTGCACAGATAGTCGCGTTGCACCTGGGTTTCCACGCCTTCCGCCACGAGCCGCGCCCCGAGGCTATGCGCAAGGTCGATGATGGCGTCGAGCACCGCCGCCTTCTTGCCTTCCGGATCGATCGTGAGCACGAAGCCCCGATCGATCTTCAGGATATCGAATGGAAATTTCTCGAGATACGAGAGCGAGCAATACCCGGTGCCAAAGTCGTCGATAGCGACGTTGACGCCCTCGTGCCGCAAGGTCAAGAGGCTGTTGCGCGCCTGCTCGGTATTGCACACCAGCGTGCGTTCGGTAATTTCCACCGTGATCGCCGCGCCGCGCTGCGCCACCGCCGTGCGCAGCCGCCGCACGTCGCTCACGAGCTGCTCGCCCGACAAATGCTCGGGCGCGAAATTGACCCCGAGGTGAAAGCCCGGCGCGATGTCCCACGCCGCGACGTCGCGCGCGATGAGCTTCAGCAGATGCTGCGTGAGCGGCACGATCACGTGCTCTTCTTCAGCCGCCTGGATGAACTCGTCCGGGCGCGTCGCACCCTGGCCTGGCCGCACCCAGCGCAGCAACGCCTCCACGCCCTCGCACCGCTGCGTCGCCACGCCGTAGAGCGGCTGGTATTCGACGTGGAATTCGTTCGCGCGCATGCCCCTCAGCAGTTGATCGCGGCGCGACCGCCCGTTTTGCTGCAAACGCCGCACGAGCCATACGAGCAGCGCGGAGAGCGCGGCCGCCCATGGCAGATAGCGCAGCAGCAGAGCGCCCCACGCTTCGTTGATGCGCTCGGGCCGCCCATAGATCTTCAGGTCGATCGTGGTGCCCGACATGCGCTTTTGCACGTCGGCCAGCAACGGCGCGCCGCGCACGTTCACGAGCGCCATGGCTTCGCGCAACACGGTGCCCTCGCCCACGCTCAACTCGGCCTGGCGAAATACCGTGAGCGGCGCGGCGCCATGCAGCAGGTCCAGCAGATACTGCACATCCACCACGGCCACGACCGCGCGCCCCGCTTCGCCCGCTACGCCAACCAGCAGCGAGGGGCGGTTGCGCACCATCGGCGTGTCGTTGACGATCCTGAGCCATTCGCCGTTCGAGGGCGGCACATAGCCGTTGAGCACGCCGTTGGCGGGAATCGAGTGTTGCGCGAGTGCAGACGAGCAGGTGAAGCGGCCGCCATACAGGATGTTGAGTGTGCGCACATAAGGCACGGCGGCGGCCTTGAGCGTGAGGTCCGGCGAGAGCGTCTCGCATGCCTCGGCCGCGCGCGGCGCGAGCGTGTGGGCCGCGCTCTGCGCTGTCTCGACGATCGAGACGACCTGCCCAACGATGAACGTGGAAGCGAGCGTCGCCTCGCGCCGCGCAATACGCTCGGCCTCGTAGCGTCCGAGCGCCACACACAGCACGATCGGAATCAGCGCCACGAGCAGCAGCACGAGCAAACGCGACACTCGCGCGCGGACTGCGCCGGGGTTGGGCGAGACTTCGGGCAAAGCGTCCTCCGCACCTGGGCCGTCATGGAAGGCGGCTACGGTATGGCGCCAACATACACCAACGCGCGCGCTGCGCGCGTGCGCGGTGCCCGGCGCACGCGAACGTCAGCTAACGTGGCCGCGCGTTATGCGCATTCGATGCGATTACGTCCGCCTTTTTTCGCGCGGTAGAGTGCGAAGTCGCTGCGCGTGAGCGTGGCTTCGGCGCTCATGTCGGCGGCGTTCATGAGCGTGATGCCGATGCTCACGGTAAGCGCCACGACCTCGCCCACCACCGCGAGCGGTTGCGCGGCGAAGCGCTCCTGTATGCGCTGCGCGACGCTATGCGCGCCTTCGAGGTCGGTGGCCGCGAGCAGGATCGCAAACTCCTCGCCGCCGATACGGCCGGCCAGGTCGCCCACGCGCAACTGCGTGCGCAGGATCTCGGCGAAATGGCGCAGCACGTCGTCGCCGATCGCGTGGCCCCAGCGGTCGTTGATCGACTTGAAGTGGTCGAGGTCGCACATCATCACGGCCGCACTGGCGCCGCCGCGCCGCGCCTGCGCAAGCTGCGCCTCGACGCGGGCCATGAAGTGACGGCGGTTGGCCAGACGCGTGAGGCCGTCGGTGCTCGCGAATTCCTGCAGTTCGGCTTCGATACGCTTGCGCTCGGTCGCTTCCGTGATGAAGCCATGCCAGACCGTCGTGCCGTTGGCGAGCCGCTGCGGCCTCGCATCGCCCTGGCGCCAGCGCAAGCCCTGCTGCGGCAGCAGCACGCGAAACTCCAGATGCCACGGCGTGAGGTTCGCCGCCGACTGCTCGAACGAGGCGCGCCATGCGTCGAGATCGTCGGGATGAATCAGCGCGTCGATGCACGCCGTGTCGTGCGCGGCCTGCGCGGGCGTGAGTTCGAAGATTTCCGCGATGCCCGCACTCGCATAGGAGAACAACGCGTGGCCGCCGGACGTCTGGCGGCGCTGGAACACGAGGCCCGGCACCTCGTTCGTGAGATTCGTGATGAGCGCCGCGCTCTCGCGCAAACGCTCGGCCATCTCGCGCATCGAGGTGATGTCCGTGGTCGTGCCGATCATGCGCAGCGCACGTCCGTTCGCGTCGCGGCTCATGACCTTGCCGCGGCTGCAGATCCACTTGTAGCGGCCGTCCTTGCAGCGAATGCGGTGCTCGACCTCATAGGTCGGCGTGCGGCCTTCGAAGTGCGCCTGCATCGCTGCCTTCACGTACTCGGCGTCTTCGGGATGCAGCCGCAGATAGCTGTCTTCGATACGACTCGTCAACTCGTGCCCGGCGTAGCCGAGTATTGCCTTCCAGCCCTCCGAATAGCGGATCTCGCCCGTCACCACGTCGCGGTCCCAGATACCTGTGCCGCTGCCGTCGATGGCGTGCGCGAGCAGGCGTTCCTGCTCGCGCAATGCCTCGAGTTCGGCATACAGCGCGGGTTCGTCTGTGGCGGGAACGTCGATGTCGCGGCTCGTGGCGCGCGCTGGCCGCGCGGCCAATGCGGCCGCCACGTGCGCAAAGTCGCCGAGGCTCGCGCGAGCGGCGGCGTCCAGCTCACGCGGGGCGGGGTCGATCAGGCAGAGGCTGCCGACGTGCTCGCCCTGCGCGCCGTACAAGGGCCATGCGGCCACGAACCGAAGCGGCTTGCTTGCGTGCGCAAGCACAGAGCACCAGGCGGGGTCAGCGGAAATATCGGGCACGATGAGCGGCTCCCGTGCGCCGCTTTCGCTGGTCGGATGCGCAAGTGTGCGCAGTGCTTCGTAGACCGTCTCGTCCACGCCGGCGCCGCGCCCGTGCACGGCGGGCGCCTCGCCGGGCACCACGCAGGCTGCCGCCACCCCGAAATGCGCCGCGACGAGGCGCAACAGGCCATCGACCAACGGGTCCGCCGTTGCGTGCCCGGCGCCGGGCAAAACCGCATGATCGTGCGAGCGCAACGGCTCGCGCGGGTCGGCGTCCGGCTCCCGCACCCCGGCATACGCGGCATCGCTTACGGGGGGCACGGCCTCGGGCGTCGACGAGGGAACGGTCATGGCAGGCGCTCAAACAGGAAATTCGAGCGCCTAGTATATAGCGCGCGCGTGAGGGCCCGGCGGCGGCCCCGCGAGCCTGCGGTGCCTCATAGGCAACGCGTGCCTCAGGTGTCCCCGCGCCGGCGGAACACCCACCATCCCAGCAGCGCCGTGAAGGTCGCGACCAGCACCACCATGAGCCAGAAGCCGTGGCGGTTTTCCGCAAGCGGAATGCCGCCTACGTTCATGCCGAAAAAGCCCGCGACGATGTTGATCGGCAGCGCGAGCACGGTCACGAGCGTGAGCGTGAAAAGCGTGCGGTTGTTCTGCTCTTCGAGCCGCGCGGCAATTTCTTCCTGCAGGAGCTTGATGCGCTCCACCAGTCCGGCCATGTCGCCCAGCACGAGCGAAAACTCCTCGGTCGCCTCGCGCAGGTCCTGCATGTCGGCTAGCTGGAGCCAGCGCGGCGGGCGCGCGAGCAGACGGAAAATCGAGCCAGGCTCCGGCGCGAGCATACGTTGCAGGCGCACCAGGATGCGCCGCATGGCCGCGAGTTCATGACGGCTCGCCGAGCGGCGCGAGGCAAGAAACTGGTCCTCGGCGCGATCGACATCGACGCTCGTGCGGCGCACGATCTCCACCATCAGGTCGGCCTGATCGCGCATCAAGTGGATGAGCAACTCGGCCGGCGAGCGGAACGTCTCGCCGTTGCGCACGTAGCCGCGCAGACGGTCGATGGAGCGCAGCGGCTTCAGCCGCGCCGTGACGAGTATGCGTTCGTGCGTGTATGACCAGAGGGTCGCGATCTGCGAGGGCGTGAGTTCGAAATCGAACATCACGTCGTTGACCACGGCGAAGAGCCCGTTGTCCACGTGTTCGATGCGCGTGGAGTGCGAGCCTTCCACGAGCATTTCGAAGAAGGCGTCGGGCAGGTCGAGATGCGCGCGCATCCACGGTTGTGCCGCGGCGTGGGCGAGATTGAAGTGCAGCCAGTAGAACGAGTCGTCGTGCGCGGCTTGCGGCTCGCCGCTTTCGTGCGTGCGCCGCAGCGCGTCGAGTACATCGTCGCACGTGACGGACTGCCCGGGTTGCCCCGGCGTGAAGCGAAAACCGCAAACGAGACCCGACAGGTCGGCGCCATACGTTGCGACGGACGAAGCGAAATCCATGGTCGTCATGGCCGGTTGATCGGCGCACAGCATGCCATAGGCGTGCTTTTGCAGGCAAGCGCGCGAATCGATGCACCGACACGCGCGCGTCATCTGCCTGTGCTAGGCGGCGCCGGGCAGACCTAGCTGGGTGCGGCCGAGCGCGGTGAGATCGGCCACGCCCGCCCGGTCCGCCAGATCGGCTTCGATGTGCTCAGGGGGAAAATCGGGCGGGCTGCGGCCTTCGAGGAAGCTCGGCAACTGGCGCTGCAAATAGGCGTCGTTCTTCGCGCAACCCGGCGTGGCCGGGATGTACATCACGTTGCTGTATCCCGTGCCGCGGTGCTCGTCTTCCACCGAGTGAATCACGTCGCAGTGCCAGAACACGGTGTCGCCGGCTTGCATCTGCGGAATCGATGTCAGCGCGTCGACGAGCGGCGCGTGCCATTCGGAACTGATCGGCAGCCCGCGGCCCGGTTGCGCGCCGCACAGGTCGTCTTCGGCCACGTCGTCCTGCAGCGCGCGCAGGAGCACGTACGCCATGGCGTTGGCGATCGGCACGATCTGCAGCGTGCCGTCGCCGGGGCCCTGCGGCGTGAGCGCGGTCCAGCCCTGGAAGGTGCGGAACATCGAAGAAGCGATGCGCGAAGGAATCTCGCTCGCGTGCGTGCGGTAAGCGCCGTCGAACGGGTCGTAGCGCCGCCAGTCGCCCGAGAACACGTGGCGATACACCTGGCGGAAGCTCTCGTCGACCCAGCGCTCGACCGCGCCGCCGTCGCAATGCGCGGCGAGGCCGGGCGCCGCCGCTCCGGGCGGCCGGCGCCGCAGGCGGTCGGCGTAGGCGGGCACGACATCGGGATCGAAATGCACGCGCCCTTCGCTCTCGTGGCGCCACAGACGGTTGAGAAAGACGCGCGCGGCGGTGAGTTCGGCGGACTCGCGCGCCTGCACTTGCGGGCGCGACCAGTACAAGCCGTAGATCAGCGGGCGGCTCGCTTGCGGCGGGAGGGCATTGCGCTGCGCCGCGCGTTGGGTTGCGAGCGCGTCGAGATCGTTGCGCGCCACGTACTCCGCGATTTCGGCATCCCAGCGCGCGGCCTGCTCCGGCTCGAATACGCGGCGGATCACGCAGGCGCCGCGCGCTTTCACGCGCGCGATCGTCTCGGCGCTCACGCGCTGCGCCGCGATGTCGGCGAAGGCGATCTCCGGAATCACGGACTCGCCCGCCTCGCGCAGTCGCGCGATGCTCCGCGCCTCTTCGCCTATGGCCTGCGCGACCTCCTCGAACACTTCGCGATAGTTCGGCAGTTGCGCGCGCAACGTGCGCTTGGCCTGCCGGATCGCGGCCGGGACATCGTCGATCTGAAGTGCCGCCATGCGTGTCTCCATCGGGGTTGAATGCCGTCGTTTAATGGCAAGCATACGCTTGAATGGGGCACTTCTGACCGGTTCAACGCAGGCGACATCTTCAGAAAGCTGGCTGGATGATGAGCGGCGTACGGCTTGAGCGACCCGATACGCGCCCCCCCTCAGCCGCCCACGCGACTGGTATCGCCGTCACTGCGCTCCCAGAACACCACTCGGCGCTGCACCGCGCGCACGGCCTGCGCGCCGCCCACGCCAATAACGGCGAGCAGCACGACGCCCGCAAACATCGTCGCAACGCTCATATTGACCGAGGCCGAGCTGATCAGATAGCCGAGCCCGCGCTGCGAAGAGAGAAACTCGCCGACCACCGCGCCGATCAGCGCCAGCGACACGCCGATCTGCAGGCCGCTGAAGATTTCGGGCGCGGCGCAAGGCAACTTCACGTGCAAGAACAGAAACGCACGCGAGGCCGAGAATGCCCGGCACGCGTCGAGCAGATCCGGGTCGGCGCGCTTGAGGCCATTGACCGTGTTCACGAACAGCGGGAAGAAGCACACGAGCACGACGAGCACGACCTTCGAGGCGCTGCCATAGCCGCACCAGACGAGAATGATCGGCCCGAGCGCGACCTTCGGCATGGCCTGCAGGCCAGCGAGCAGCGGGAACACGAAACGCTCGAACGTACGCGACTCCGCGAGCACGGCACCGGTCGCGACGGCGAGCACGCTGCCGATTGCGTAGCCAAGCAGTGTCTCGCCGAGGGTCGCGGCAATATGCGGCCACAACGTGCCGTCCGCGAAGCCCGCCGCGAGTGCCCGGCCCACTTCGGCGGGCGCGGGCAGCACATAGTCCGGTATCGACCACCATGCGACCACGGCCTGCCAGCAGGCGATCGCTGCCGCGAGGCTCGCGAGCGGATACAGCGCCGCGGGCATGCCTTTGCGCTTTCGTTGATTCATTGGAAGTGCCTCCGCAAATACGCGCACGCATCGACGAATGCCGTGGAACTGAGGGTGTGCGCGTCACGCGCTCGCGCGATCGGCACCACCAGTTCGTCGACGATGCGGCCCGGCCGCGCCGACATGACGACGACGCGATCCGCGAGAAAGACCGCCTCGGGAATGCTGTGCGTAATGAACAGCACCGACTTGCGCTGCGCGAGCCAGATACGTTGGAGTTCGAGCGTGAGCCGCTCGCGCGTGAGCGCGTCGAGGGCGGCGAAGGGCTCGTCCATCAGCAGCAGTTCGGGGTCATGCAGCAGCATGCGCGCAATGCCCACGCGCTGCTGCATGCCGCCGGAAAGCTCGGCTGGATAGTTGCGCGCGAAAGCATCCAGTCCCACGAGTTCAAGCAGTTCCCGTGCGCGCGCCTGTGCGTGCTCCATCGGCAGGCCGAGCGTGCGCGCGGGCAACAGCACGTTGTCGAGTACGTTGCGCCACGGCAGCAGGTTCGGCTTCTGGAACGCTACGCCGACCTGGCGGCCCGGCTTCGTCAGCGCCGCGCCGCCGAGGCGCGCACGCCCCGAGGTCGGCGCAATCAGCGCCGCCGCCACCTTGAGCAAGGTGGACTTGCCGCAGCCGGACGGCCCCAGCAGCGCGACGAACTCGCCCGCCTCGATACGCAGGTCCACGTCGAGCAACGCGTCGATCGTGCCGGTACGCGTGCGGTAGCTCACCGAGACCCGCTCGGCATGAAAGGCGCTCGTGCTCATGGCGCGCGCCTCGCTGCGCCGAGGAACTGCAGCACGCGCGACCACGAAGCCTCGTTTGCGCGCGCATTCGCGGCGGCCGTGCCGCCTGCCGTGATCGGCACGCGCGCGACCGGATGCACGCGTGCGATCTGCGTGGCCGGCACATGCGGAAACAGGATCGAGTGGCCCGCGCCCTCGTAGCGCAAATGTTCGACGCGGTGCGGGAAGCCGCGCGCCGCGAGATCGGCGGCGATCATTTCGGCGTAGCGCGACGATGGCCAGAAGCCGTCGTCGGTGCCTGAAATCAGCAAGACCGGTCCGGCAATGCGCTCGACGGGAATACGCGCGCGGGCCACGGCCTCGGCGTCGCCGAGCGCCGACTCGAAGGCCGGCGCCTGACGCACCGGTTCGCCCGGCGCACTCGCGTGGCGGAACGCGGTCCAGTCGGCGTGAGTATTGCGCTCCCACACATGCGCGAGCGGGCGGCCGCCAAGCGTCCACGCGACCGAATCCGGCGGTTCGCCGGGCGCGCCCGCGCGCAGCGTGCCGTGCAGCACGGCGCTCGGCACATAGCCGATCACGGCCGAAACCCGCTCGGGCCACGTCGCCGCGAGCAGCAACGCGAGTTCCCCGCCGCGCGACTGTCCTGCCACGGCCACAAAATCGTTTTGCGGGTGCACGCTCTCGCGCAGCCAGTCGAGCGCCGCCGCGAAGTATTCCAGCGGCGTGTGCGAAATGGTGGGCGGCAGTCCCGGCGCGTTGAAATAGCCGAGCGCGAGCGCCGCGTAACCGTGCGCCGCGTAAAGCGCCGCGCGCGGCTCGTTGATGCCGCCGCCCGAGCCATTGAGCACGACCACGGCTGGATGCGGCCCAGGCGTCGCGGGCGTGAACAGCGTGCCGACCACGCCCGCTTCGCGAATCTCGCGGCGCACGACGCCATCGGCCACGTACTGTTGCACGAACTGCGCCGTGGCTGTGGTGTCCGCCCCTTCCGTTTGGCGCGCAACGAGTTCGACCGTCAGCGGCTCGATGCTTTCGGCACGCGTCGGCTCGCTCTCGCAGCGCATCGACCAGACCACGCCCATCGGCTGCACGCCGCTGTGCGCATAGTCGCCCGCCGTGGGCGCGACCTCGCCGAGATCGGCGTTGCCGTCGGCGTCGGTCGCGAAGCGGTTCGTGCTGCGCCATGCGCTGCCGTCCGGCATGTCGAGCCGCGCGGTCAACTCGACCTGCGCATGCGGCGCGAAGCCCTTGAGCACGATGCGCCGCGCGACATCGATCAGCGCCACGCGCGGCGTCACCTCGATGCGCGCGCTCACGGCTGCTGCCGCGCGCGTTCGCGCAGCGCGGCCTCGTCGAAGTGGCTGAAGTCGGCCACGAACTGGTTCGAGAACAGTTGATCGAGCGGCACCTCGCCCTTCGGGAACTCGCCCACCCGCTGCATCTCGGCCAGATTCGCGCGCACGGCGGGCAAGTCGTATGCGCCGGGCTGGCGCGGTTTGCCGTCTGCAGTTCGCAGCACGCGGGAGAGACGCCGCTTGAGCAGTTCCTCCGCCACGCGCAGGTTGTGCGCTTCGTCGCCTGGCGGCTTCGACTCGGGGTGCGCCTCCCAGAAGGCCTTCACGCAGAACGCCGGATTCGCATCGCAGACGATTTGCGCTTCCGTATAGGCGCGGCCGAAGCGCACGATCAGGTCCGGCCGCTCGGCAAACGTATCGCGATGGGCAATGAAGCCGTTGCCGGCCGTTTCGTCGAACACGGCCGGATAGCGGATGCGGCGGATCGGTGTGCCCGAAAGTTCCAGCATGTCGTCCCAGCTGCTGTTGAAATTGAGCGCGTCGACGGCGCCCGTTTTCAGTGCCTGAAACCCTGAGCCGAGCGAGCCCACGGGCACGTAGTCCACATTCTTACCAGGCGTGAGCCCTGCCTCGCGCAACGCGGCGCGGCCACCCGGAATCGTGCCCCACGTGAGCGCGCCGACGCCGATCTTCTTGCCATCCAGATCGGCCAGTCTTTTCACCGGCGACGAGGCGAGCACGGCAAACTCCATCGTGTTCGCGGGCACGCCGTTGTAAAAGTAGCGCACGGGCGGCGGCGTGCCGCCGTTCAGATAGCTCGACAGGAGCGGCTCAGAGGTCGGGTAGCCGAACGTGATGCGCTTGCTCGCCACCTGCGGAATCAGCGCCCCTGCGCCCTGGAACACGACGAGCTTCACGTCGAGCCCTTCGCTCTTGAAGAGGCCGAGCTTGTCGGCGGCGGCATAAGGCGCGCCGTCGTGCACGGCGGGCGGAATCGCGAGGCCGACCGTGACGGCATCGAGCGCATGGGCATCGCTTGCCGCAAGCGCGAAAAGCGGCGCGCAGGCCGCGGCGAGCCAGGCGGCCAGTCTGTTACGGGGTTTCATGGAATGAGTGGTCTCCGTGGGTGGGCGCGGTCGCGGCCACGCGGCGCGCGGCCTCGCCTTTGAGTGCGGCGCGGTCGATCTTGTTTGTCGAAGCGATCGGGAGCATGTCGACAAACCACACCCGGCGCGGATGCTGAAAAGCGGGCGCGTGCTCCAGCGCGTAATGCTTGAGCGTGGCTTCGTCAGCCTGCGCGCCGGCTTTCAGGACGACGAACGCCACCGGCTTTGCGCCCTTGATCTCGTCGGCCACCGGCACGACGCACGCCTGCGCGACATTCGGATGACGTTCGAGCAGGCGCTCGACTTCGCCCGGATAGATGTTCTCGCCGCCGCAGACGAACATATCGTCGCGGCGGCCGACGAACGTGTAGAAACCCTGCGCGTCGCGGCGGAAGACGTCGCCGGTGCGGTAGTAACCGTCCTGTGTGAGCGGCGCGCGCACGTCCGGGCGGTTGTGATAGCCGGTCATCAGCGCCGGGCTGCGCAAATGCAACTCGCCCTCTTCCGCCTGTGCGCCGTTTTCGTCGACGAGACGCAGCTTGACGAGCGCATGCGCGGCGCCGACCGAAAGCGGCGGCGTCGGCAAGCCCTGCGGATGCGGGCCGAATACGACCGGGCCGCCCTCCGTGGTGCCGTACGCGTTGATGACGCGCGCGTTCGGCAGCAGTGCGTGGATCTGTTGCAACAGCGTGGCGCTGACGGGCGCCGAGCCCATCCGCACGTAGCGCACGGAGGAAAGATCGCTTTGCGCAAGCAGTTCGCGCTGTTGCAGCATCATGGCGATCATCGGCGGCACGGCGGTGAGCCACGTGCAGCGCCAGGCGGCCACGGCGCGAATATAGTTGCCGGCCTCGAATTGCGGCAACATCACGGTCGTTGCGCGCGCAGCCAATGTGAGGAACGCCAGCGCAAGGGCATTCATGTGAAAGAGCGGCGCGGCGATCAGCACGCGCTCACCTGCGAGCGGCTGCGACAGCAGGCGCGTGTGTACGACCCACAGGTGGCTCTCGTGCGACAGTACAACGCCTTTGGGCCGCCCCGTCGAGCCCGACGTATAGAGCATGAGCGCGGCTTCGCCCGGCAGCGGCTCGACTGGCTCGAAACGCGTCGCGCGCAGGTTCGCCACGAAGGCCGAAAACGGCGTGACGTGATCGGGCAATTCGCTTGCAAGCAACGGCACGCGCGCATCGAACACGACGCCCGCGAGACCCGGCGGCAAGTCCGCCACGCGTTTCGCGTCGCAGAACACGAGGCGCGCGCCGCTGTCCGCTATCACGTCGGCGATGAGCGCGCGAGGGAAGCGGAAATTCACAGGCACCGCGACGAGACCCGCCCGCATGATGCCCAGCACCGTCGCAACATAGTGCGCCGAGTTCGCGGCGAGCACGGCGATGCGCTCGCCGCGTGCGTGGCGCGTGGCGAGCGCTGCCGCGACGCGGTCCGCCAGCGCGTCGAGTTCCCCGAAACGGTAGCGCACCGGTGTCAGCGCGTCGTCGAGTTCGATGAGCGCGAGCGCTGCGGCGTCGCCGCTGCGGTCGATCAGATCGCCGAGGTTGCGCGGCAAGCTCATGGCACGAACTCCAGCAAGGTATCGAACCGAGGCAACGCGACAAGGCTACGCGTGGCTTCCACTTCATACGGCAATTGCGCGTGCTGCGCGTACGTACCGATCTCGCGCCACTTTGGAGTCCGAATCGTGACCGCGCCGTAGCGCGGCGCGCGCGCCGTAACATGCCCGGCCAGCGCGCCGAAATGCGCGTCAAACCGGGCGCGACTGTGAAAGACCAGCTCGAAGCCCGGGCCCGGCTCGCCAAGACGCGCATAGTCCTCGCGCTCCGCGTCCACGAGATGCAGCGCCGCGAGCGCATACGCGCCGTTGGCATGAGTGCGCCACGCTTCGCGGAACACGAACTCGGGCGTGAGGTGCTGGCAGAAGTACACACGCCCGCCCGGCAGTTGGCCGGACCCAAGGCGCACGGTCACGAAGCGCGCATCGCCGAGCCCCGCCACCGGCCGCGAGAAGTGCTGCGGCGGCGTTGCGTCGAAACCGGCAGCGCGCAGATCGTCGAAGGTGCGTTGTGGATCGTCGCTGCGCAAGACGAGGCCATCCGCGCCAAGCGGGCTTGCGGCGATCTCCGGCCGCGTGGCCGAGCCGTCGGCGGGCAGGCCGATCAGTTCGAGATAGTGCCCTTCGAACACGATCGCGTGATTGATCGAACCGAGCGTGTGGAACCCGCGCGGCGTGAGCGTAAAGCCCAGTGCGCCGAACAGCGCTTGCGCCGCGTCGGTGTCGTAGCGCGTGTTGATGACGAGGTGATCGAGGCTCAGCATCACGGGCGTGCCGGCTGCGGCGCGGGTGCGGCTGCGCCGGCGGTGGAATAGGCGCCTCGGCCGCTCGCGACGAGTTTGCCGTCCGCGTCGAACACCTGCGCTTCGGCCGTCGCGATCTGCGCGCCGAAGCGGATCACCTTGCCCTTCACGCGCAGGTTGCCCGGCAGCGCCGCGCGGTGGTAATCGACGCGCAGGTCGATCGTCGGCACGCCGCGCCCCGTTTTCGAAACGAGCGCCCAGTCGGCGGCGAGGTCGACCAGCGCGGCCAGGATGCCGCCATGCGTGTAGCGCTTCTCGGGGTTCACGACCCATTCCTCGCGCCACGCCGCAGTGAGTTCGATCTCGCCGTCGGCAACCGCGACGACCTTCAGCCCGAGCCATTCGTGATAAGGACCACGGCGCAAACGCGCCTCTACGTCTTCGGCTGTCGGCAATGCCGTTGGGTTTGCTGCCTGATTCATGCGTATTCTCTCCTTGCCCCGATTACGGTGTGACGACGATCTTGCCCAGCACCTCGCGGTCGCGGATCAGGCGCAAGCCCTGAGCGGCCTCTTCGAGGGGCAGCACGCGGTCGATGGCGGGCGTAAGCTCGCCGCGCGCGATCTGAGCGAGCAGCGCACGCAGGTTGTCGTCGTAGAAACTGTTCGAGCCGATCACCTTCAGTTCGAAACTCCAGATGTAGCGCAGGTCTTCCTTCGGGTCGTGACCCGCCGTCGCGCCGCATACGAGCACCGTTCCGCCGCGCTTGACGCACTTGAGCGAAGGCACCCAGGTTTCGCCGCCCGTGAAATTCACGAGCACGTCCACGCCGCCTTCCTGGCTGCGCCGCTGCGGTTTGCCGTACTGCGCGATCGCCCATTTCGAAAAGTCGGCCGTGCGGTAATTGACGACGTGGTCGGCGCCGAGCGCCTTCAGTTGCGCGGCCTTTTCGTCGCTGCCCGCGCAGGCGATCACTTCGGCGCCGAGTTGCTTCGCGAGCAGCAGCGAAGCCGTCCCCACGCCGCCGCTCGCGCCGAGAATCAGCACGCGGTCGCCGGCCTTCACGGTCTGGTGCGTGATCAGCATGCGATGCGCCGTGCCATACGCAACCGGCAGCGCGGAGGCCGCCTCGAAGCTCACCGCGTCGGGCAGCGGGATCAATTGCGCGGCGGAAACGGCGCAATATTCGGCCATGCCGCCGTCGAGCATCTCGCCCATCAGCCCTTTCTCGCGGTTGAGCGGGTTCACAAGCACGCGCTCGCCAATCTTCCAGCCTTCCACGCCCTCGCCGACGGCGACGATCTCACCCGCCATGTCGAGGCCGATCACGACCGGCAGCGGCACCTTGATGCCCGGCATGCCCTTCACCGTGAAAACGTCGTGATAGTTGAACGACGAAGCGCGCACGCGGATCACCACGCCGCCCGGCTCGGCCCGCGGCACGGGCTTGTCGCTCACGACCTCGAGCTGGTCGAGGTCGCCGTGCGCGCGCAGCACGAGCGCCTTCATGGTGGAAGGAAGGGAAACTGCCATATCTGGACTCCGAATGAATGCCGAAAAAAATAGATGAGGGTTACTGAATGGATCGCGAGGCGATGTAAGGCGCGGTGTCGAACAGACCGGCGGGCAATTCGCCTTGAATCACGCCGCCGTCGACAAAGATCTTGTGCTCGTGCTGCAAGGTCTCGATGTCGCCCGGCTCGAAACTCACGCGGTTGATTTCAGACCAGCGCGCCGCGTAGGCATCGGCGTCGGCCGCAGGAAGGTTCGCGCTCTTTTGCAGGATCGCCGAAACGTCGCTGTGGTGTGCGGCGCCCCATTGCAGCGCGGCGCGCAAGCCGGCAATCAGCTTCGCCGCGTCGGCCGGATGCTGGGCGAGCCAGTCCGCGCGCACCGCGCTCACGCCGATATACGGCACGGCGTCGCTTTTCGTGAGCTTCTTCCATTCGTCGCCGAACGTGCCGAGCTGGCGCACCTTCAGGTCCTTCAACTGCGCCACGGTGATCGTGCGCACCGCCGCCGCATCGACCTGCTTCTGCACGAGAAACTGGGCGAGGCGCCCTTCGTTGCCTGGCACGATCGAAAAGTCGGCGCTGCGAATGCCGTAGTTGCCTTGCAGTACGGCGGTTGCGATCGAAGCGACCGAACTTCCCGGCGGCGACATGCCAACCTTTTTGCCGCGCAGCTCGGCAAGCGAGCGGATAGGCGAGTCTTCGGGCGCAACGAAAGCGACGTCGGCGGGCTGGGTCGCCAGCACGATGCGCAGCGGCGCGCCCTGCGAAGCGGAGCTGAACACGGCGGAAGCCGGCGCGGCGAAGGCGAAGTCGATTGCGCCGGCCGCGAGCGCCCGGTTCGGCGCATTGACGTCGGCGAAGCGCACGAACTGCACGTCGAGCCCGCGCTGCTGCAGGAAGGGCTTCGCCTCGAGCACCGCCCCAAAGCCAAGGCTCACGCCACTCGTCCAGTAACCGATCCGAACGGTGTCGGCCAGCGCCGTTTGCGCGGCGCAAGCCGAAGCGGCGGCGACCAGCGCCGCAACGGCTGCCCGCTTGATGTGTCGTGTCATTTGCATGGTGTCATTCCCCGTAGTCAGTGGATTCAGGCCGCGCGCTTCCAGCGAAAGAGGCGGCGTTCGATCGGCTTGAGCACGCCCGCCTCGAGCAGCAGCATCAGCACGACGAGCGTCACGGTCCAGGCGAACACCTGATCCGTTTGCACGAGATCGGCGGCCTGGCGCAGCCTGTAGCCGATGCCGTCCGACGCGCCGATCGTCTCCGCCACGAGCGAGACGCGCCAGCCGAAGCCGAATGCGAGCCGCGCGCCCGCGAAAAAGTGCGGCAGGATGGTCGGCAAGTAGATCTTGCGCATGATCTGCGCGGGCGAAAAACGCAGGCTTCGCGCGAGTTCGACGTGCTGCGTGTCGACGGTCAGCGCGCCCTGCCATACGTTGGTCAGGACCAGCGGCATGGCGGTCATGAAGACGACGAATATCGTCGTTGCGTTCGAAATGCCGAACCAGATGATCGCGAACACAGCCCAGATCGCCGACGAGACTGTGTTCACGATCGCCAGCAACGGCTCGAAAAAACGCGCCGCGCGCGGGCTTGCGCCAAGGGCCACGCCGAGCGGCGCACCCACCGCGGCCGCGAGCGCGAAGCCCGCCAGCACGCGGTAGAGCGTCGCGCCGAGATCGCGGAAAAACGAGGGCGAGTGCAGCAACGCAACGAGCGCGTGCGCGACCTGCCCGGGGCCTGGCATCACGAAGGCAGGCATGCGCCGCGCCGCCATCCACCAGACCCCCACGAGCAGGGCCACGAGCGCCACGCGCTGCGCGGCGAGCGAAACGAAGGAACGGGACAGCAAGGCAGGCATCGAAGGGCCCTGGCGGCGTGCAGTAGTGGATGGCATCAGGCTCATACCAGCAGGCGAAGACGGCGGATCGCTTCCGCGACTTCGGCGTCGGTCGCGCTTCGCGGGCGCGGCAGATTGACGGGCACGATCTCGCGCACGCGGCCGGGGCGCGGCGCCAGCACGATCACGCGGTCGGCGAGTACGATGGCCTCCTCCACGTCGTGCGTGACGAAGAGGATCGTGGTCGGGCGCAGCGCGCGCAGCCGCAGCACCTCGGCGTGCATCTGCGCGCGCGTTTGCGGGTCGAGCTTCGAGAAAGGCTCGTCCATCAGCAAGATGCCCGGCTCGCTCACAAGGCTGCGCGCGAGCGCCACGCGACTGCGCATGCCGCCCGATAGTTGATGCGGGTGGTGTTCGGCAAACGCAGCGAGACCCACCATGTCGAGCACGGCCGCCGCACGCTCGCGCCGCTCACGGGCCGCAAGGCGCGGGCGGGCCGATTCGAGCGCGAACTCCGCGTTGGCTCGCACCGTGCACCACGGCAGCAGCCGGTCTTCCTGAAACATGTACGAAAGCGACTGCCGCCCATTGCCAGGCGCGACGCGCTCGCCGTGCAGCCACAGTTCGCCCGAATCGGCCCCGGCCAGGCCCGCGACGATATTGAGCAGCGTGCTCTTGCCGCAGCCCGAGGCGCCGAGCAGCGCCACGATCTCGCCCTGCCCGACGTCGAACCGGATATCGTCCAGCACGCTTAGTGATCCGAAATATTTACCGATGCCCCGCACCGAAATGGCCGCTGTCGTCACCGTCTCAACTCCGCAACGGTATACACGGGCAGCGACGCGCCCGAGCTGGACAAACTCGCGTAGACCTTCTCCATCGTCATGTCGCGGAACGTTTCGATGTGCCGGCGGGCGATCGTTTCCGCGCGCCGTGCGTCGTTGGTCTCGAATGCGTCGATCATCGAATTATGGTCGTGACGGATTTCCGGCTTGGTGCCCTGCACGCCGAAGCCGAGCGCGACGAGGCGCGACATCTCGTCCATCAGGTTGGCTAGCGTGTGGTGCAGGCGTACGTTGCCGCTTGCCTGGGCGATCGCGAGATGGAACTCGCGGTTCGCGTCGAGAAAGTCGTCGATCTGATCGGAGAGCTCACGCTCGGGGTAAGGCACGCGGCAAGCCGCTTCCAGCTTGCGCAGCAGCGCGACGTCGACACGCCCGCATGCAAGGCGCGCCGCGAGCGGCTCCAGTTGCACGCGCAGGGCGAAGACCTCTTCGACGTCGCGCAACGTGATCGGCGCGACGCGGTAGCCCTGGCGCGGCATGGCGCGAATGAACCCTTCGTGAACGAGCCGCACGAGCGCGACGCGGCACGTGCTTTTGCCGATCCCGTAGTGCTCCATCAACTGGCTTTCCGTGAGAGTCGCGCCAGGCATGAAGCGGCACGACAGCACATCGCGGCGGATTCGCCAGTAGGCGTCCTCACCGCGCAGCGCCGGCAGGTCGCTCTGTTCCGGCTGGCCGGATGCAATGCCAGTTTCGTTCATCTCGCACTCGCCTTCGTGAGCTGCTCACAATTCGTTCTTGAGGCTTTCATGCAAGCATCGTAGTCGTGCAGGGGCGCGTTGATAACGAATAAAACCGACGAATGATGTGTGCAATCGAGATATCGTGAGCGGCTCAGAGATAAGCATCTGACAATATCTTGGTTGTGCCGGCGACGAAACGGACTAAGGTGAGAGGCGCTTTGCCGCGCACGCGCGGCCGTTTCAGCGTATTTCCATTAAGGCACAAGAGACATGTCGATCGACAAGCATGACGACCCCGCTGCAAACCGCCCGCGACGGGCACTGATCAAGCTCGCGTCGCTCGCCGCGACCGGCGCCGCCCTGCGCGGTGTAACGGGCGTAACGGGCCTTGCGGGCGCGGCCGCGCTGGCGCTGCAAAGCGGCGCGGCGCGCGCACAAGACGCCAGGGTGCTGCGCATCGGGTTTCAGAAGTACGGCAACTTCGTCGTGCTAAAGGCACGCGGCACCCTCGAAAAGCGGCTGGCGCCGCTCGGATTCTCGGTGCAGTGGCTGGAGTTCCCGGGCGGCCCGCAGTTGCTGGAAGGGCTGGCCGCGGGCGCGGTGGATGTCGGCACGGTTGGGGAAACGCCGCCCATTTTCGCGCAGGCCGGTGGCGTGGACTTTGTCTATATCGCGAGCGAACCGCCCGCTGCGCAGGGCGAGGCTATCGTCGTGCACCAGGACTCGCCGATCCGTACGAGCGCCGACCTGCGCGGCAAGCGCGTGGCGCTGAACAAGGGCTCGAACGTGCATTATCTGCTCGTCAAAGCGCTCGAGAAGGCCAACCTGAAGTACGAAGAGATTCAGCCAATCTATCTCGCGCCCGCCGATGCGCGCGCCGCATTCACGAGCCGCAGCGTCGATGCATGGGTGATCTGGGACCCGTACCTCGCGGCCATCGAACGCCAGGCGAACGCGCGCTCGATCGCAAACGGTGAGAGCCTCGTGCGCAATACGCAGTACTACATTGCGAGCCGCGGCTTCGCGAATGCGCACGCGCCGATCATCCACGCGCTGCTCGACGAGATCGGCGCGGTGGACACGTGGGCGCGCGACAATGTGCCCGCCGTGGCCACGCAGCTTTCACCTCTCGTGGGGCTCGATGCGCCGACGCTCGAAGTCGCGCTCAAGCGTGCGGGATATGGCGTGCAGCCCATCGATGCCGCCACGCTCGCCTACCAGCAGCAGATCGCCGACACCTTCTCCGGTCTCAAGCTCATTCCGAAGAAGCTCGTCGTGGCCGACGCGCGCTGGCGCTCGGCCTGAACGCGCCTGCGCCACGAACCGCCGCCATGTGCAGCGGTCCGGGCGCATGGCGCGTGCAGCGCGCTTCAGAAACCCAAGTCCGCACCGCCAGGACCGCCGGCCGGCGCCGTCGCAGCTCCGGCTTTGGGCGCTTCGTGCACGGTCGCGTCGGTCGTGAGCAAAAGGCCCGCCACCGAAGCCGCGTTTTGCAGCGCCGTGCGCGTGACCTTGGTCGGGTCGAGCACGCCCTTCTCGACGAGGTCGCCGTATTCGCCTGTGGCTGCGTCGTAGCCGAAGTTGCCGGAGCCTTCCGCGACACGCGCCGCCACGACGCTCGCCTCTTCGCCCGCATTCGTGACGATCTGGCGCAGCGGCTCCTCCAGCGCGCGCAGCACGATTTTCACGCCCGCTGTCTGGTCGGCGTTGTTGCCCTTCACGTCGAGAATCGCCTGGCGCACACGGATCAGCGCGACGCCGCCGCCCGGCACGATGCCCTCTTCCACGGCCGCGCGCGTGGCGTGCAGCGCGTCGTCCACGCGGTCCTTCTTTTCCTTCACTTCGATCTCGGTCGCGCCGCCCACCTTGATCACCGCCACGCCGCCCGCGAGCTTCGCCACGCGCTCCTGGAGCTTCTCGCGATCGTAGTCGGACGTGGCTTCCTCGATCTGCGCGCGAATCTGCTTCACGCGCGCTTCGATGCCGGCCGCTTCGCCCGCGCCGTCGATCACGGTCGTGCTCTCCTTGCCCACCTCGATGCGCTTGGCCTGTCCCAGCTCCTGCAGCGTGGCCTTCTCCAGCGTGAGGCCCGTTTCCTCCGCGATCACCTGGCCACCGGTGAGAATCGCGATATCTTCGAGCAGTGCCTTGCGGCGGTCGCCAAAGCCGGGGGCCTTCACGGCAACCGTCTTGAGTACGCCGCGAATGTTGTTGACGACGAGCGTGGCGAGCGCTTCGCCCTCGATGTCCTCGGCAATGAGCAAGAGCGGCCGGCCCGCTTTCGCGACCTGTTCGAGCACCGGCAGCAAGTCGCGAATGTTCGAGATCTTCTTGTCGTGCAGCAGAATGAACGGGTTTTCGAGTTCCGCGATCTGCTTGTCGGGATTGTTGATGAAGTACGGCGAGAGATAGCCGCGGTCGAACTGCAGGCCTTCCACGACGTCGAGTTCGTCGGCGAGCGACTTGCCGTCTTCCACCGTGATCACGCCTTCCTTGCCCACCCGGTCGATCGCCTCGGCAATGCGCTGGCCGATCGACTCCTCGCCATTGGCCGAGATGGTCGCGACCTGTGCGATCTCCTTGCTCGTGGTCGTGGGCTTGCTGATCTTCTTCAGCTCCTCCACGGCCGCCAGCACGGCCTTGTCGATGCCGCGCTTCAAATCGAGCGGGTTGAGCCCGGCGGCCACGTACTTCTGGCCCTCGCGCACGATGGCTTGAGCCAGCACCGTGGCCGTCGTGGTGCCGTCGCCAGCCGCGTCGCTGGTTTTCGAGGCGACTTCCTTGACGATCTGCGCGCCGATGTTCTGCAGCTTGTCGGCCAGCTCGATTTCCTTCGCGACCGACACGCCGTCCTTGGTCACGACGGGTGCGCCGAAGCTGCGTTCCAGCACGACGTTACGCCCCTTCGGGCCGAGCGTGACCTTTACGGCGTCGGCGAGCAGGTTCACGCCTTCAATGAGTTTGGTGCGGGCGAGGTCGCCGAATACGATGTCTTTGGTTGCCATAGTGATGGTCTCTCAGGTTCCGTTATTGATTCACGACTGCGACGATGTCTTCTTCGCGCAGTACGAGCAGCTCGTTCCCATCGACTTTCACGGTTTGCCCCGCGTACTTGCCGAACAGCACGCGGTCGCCCACGTTCAGGTCCGGCGCAATGCGGCGGCCGTCGTTGTCGCGACGGCCCGGACCCACGGCGAGCACCTCGCCCTGATCGGGCTTTTCCGCGGCGCTATCGGGAATGACGATGCCCGACGCGGTGCGGGTTTCCTGGTCGAGTCGTTTGACGATCACGCGATCGTGCAAGGGGCGCAGGCTCATGGGCGGCTTTCTCCGGGGTGTTCTCGATGAGATTGGCACTCGCCACATGCGAGTGCTGATGGAAAGCCCAGTATAGAAAGCGCGCGAGCGGCGCTCCAATAACGAATTGGCAGATGGATATCTCGCGAACGCGCCTATGGATATCGCGGTGACGCGACTCGCGGTTCGATAGCGCGGCGATGAAGGGGATGAAGGGGATGGAGGCGATGGTTGCGCGAGCACCGGTCAAGCCGCGCAACAAAGAGAAAACGCGGGGCGCATGCGCCCCGCGTTTTGTTATTGACGTGGCGCCAGAGCACGCACGACAGACACCAGCGCATCGACCTCGTCACAGGTGTTGTAGAACGCAAGCGAAGGCCGCACGCTCGCTTCGAGACCGAAACGCCGCAAGATCGGCTGCGCACAGTGGTGCCCGGCGCGTACGGCAATGCCTTCCCGGCTCAACGCCTGCCCCACCTCCTCGGTCGTATACCCCTTCAGCACGAACGAGAGCACGCTCGCCTTGTCGCGCGCCGTACCGACGAGACGCACGCCCGGCACCGGCGCGAGCACGCTCGTTGCGTACGCAAGCAAGTCGTGCTCATACCGGGCGATATTCTCGATGCCGATACGGCTCACGTAGTCGAGCGCCGCGCCGAGACCCACTGCATCCGCGATATTGCCCGTGCCCGCTTCGAAGCGCGCGGGTGCACCATGAAACACCGTCTTTTCGAACGTGACGTCCTGAATCATGTTGCCGCCGCCTTGCCACGGCGGCATGGCTTCAAGCACCTCGCGTTTGCCGTACACGACGCCAATGCCGGTCGGACCGTAAATCTTGTGGCCGGAAAACACGAAGAAGTCGGCGTCGAGCGCCTGCACGTCCACGCGCATGTGCGAGATCGACTGGGCGCCGTCGACGAGCGCTCTCGCGCCCGCGCGATGTGCGAGTTCCACGATCTCCCGCACCGGCACCACGGTCCCGAGCGCGTTCGAGACCTGCGTCACCGCAACGATCTTCGTGCGGTCGTTGAGCAGCTTGCGATACTCGTCGAGCAACACCTGGCCCGAATCGTCGACGGGAATCACGCGCAGCTTCGCCCCCTTGAGCGCCGCGAGCTGCTGCCACGGCACGATATTCGCGTGATGCTCCAGGTGCGAGACGATGATCTCGTCGCCTTCGCCGACGTTCTGCACGCCCCAGCTCTTGGCGATCAGATTGATCGCCTCGGTCGTGCCGCGCACGAACACGATCTCCTCGGGCGACGCAGCGCCGATGAAGCGCTGCACCGTTTTGCGGGCATGCTCGTAGGCGTCGGTCGCGCGCGCGGCCAGAGCATGCGCGGCGCGGTGAATGTTCGAGTTCTCGTGCGCATAGAAGTACGCGAGACGATCGATCACGGCCTGAGGCTTGTGCGTCGTGGCGGCGTTGTCGAACCAGATCAGCTGTTTGCCGTTCACCCGCTCCTGCAGGATCGGGAAGTCGCGGCGTACGGCGTTGACGTCGAAGGGCGGATGCGCGCCGCGCAGCAGGTCGCCCTGTGCGGCGCTGCCAGTGCGTGTGCCGGGCGCGACGTCCTCGCTTGCGTCGAGGAAATATCGCGCAGGCCCATCCTGGCCATTGGTGTCCCGTCGATTGAGCGCGAGCAGTTCACGCAGCGCGTCTTCGCCTGGCAGTCCGAATGTCTCTGGTGCGGCAAGGCCTCGCGAAGGCACCTCGATCTCCTGCCCCTCCCGGCGCCAGCCGTGCGTGTCCGCTTGCGTGAAATAGAACGGCGAGCGCTCGCTGGGCGCAACTGCGACCGGAACCGGCTCCTCCGGCGCATACGCCTGCGGCACGCCGAGCAGCGCGCCGCCCACGCGCGGCTCCAGCGCGGGCGCGATCGAGACAGCATTGTCCGGCAGGCCGTTTGCCGCCGCCGCATGCGGTGCGAGCGCCGGTGCGCGGTTGCCGAGCGAGAGCACGTGAGTCGGTGCGGAAGGCGCGAGATTCGCGCCCGGCACCTTGCCCTGCGGCGGCGAGAAACCCGGCACACCCGTGCCTGTGCCGGCCGGTCCCGCGAGCGGCGAGCCCGCGGGCGCCGGATTGCTGACCGAGGCGAGTATCGGCGCGGCCGCGGGCAACGCCGACGGCACGCCGCCAACCGCGCCGCTGCCCGCCGCGACTTCGGGCGCGCCCGCGCTGCCCGGCAGCGAGTTGAAGAACTCGTTGGCGAGCCGCGCGAGCGTAGCGGGGTCCGGCAGACCACCCGGCAGCGGCGCGCGCCCTGCCGCTTGCGGCAATGCCGCGGGATTAGCGGTAGGTGTCTGGATAGTCATGGTACTTGCCGATCTCCACGTCATCGAGGACAGCCAGCGCGTCCGGCGAGTGGACGGCCAATGAGCAATACAGCGAGATCAGGTACGACGCGATCGCCTGATTGTTGATCCCCATGAAGCGCACCGAAAGCCCCGGTCCCTGCTCACCCGCCACACCCGGCTGATAAAGGCCCACCACGCCCTGGCGCTTGTCGCCTACACGCAGCAGCAGGATCTTCGTCTTGCCGTCGGCGACCGGCACCTTGTCGGACGGAATCAGCGGAATGCCGCGCCACGTGAGGAACTGCGAGCCGAACAGGCTGACCGTCGGCGGCGGCACGCCGCGCCGCGTGCATTCGCGGCCGAACGCGGCAATCGCCAGCGGATGCGTGAGGAAGAACGCGGGTTCCTTCCACACTTTCGTGAGCAGTTCGTCGAGGTCATCGGGCGTCGGCGCGCCGGTCAGCGGGAAAATGCGCTGGTCTTCCTCCACATTTGCCAGCAGGCCGTAGTCGGGATTGTTGATGAGCTGGCTTTCCTGCAGTTCCTTGATCGTCTCGATCGTGAGGCGCAGCTGCTCCTTGATCTGGTCGTGCGGGCTGCTATAGAGATCGGAGATCCGCGTGTGAACGTCGAGCACCGTGCTCACCGCGTTGAGGAAGTACTCGCGCGGCTGCTCCTCGTACGGCACAAAAGTCGTGGGCAGCGTGCCTTCGTCCTCGCGCGCGGTACAGGCAGCCCGCACTGCTTCGGGGTCCTTAACGCGATTCAGACGGTAAATGCCGGCTTCGACAGGCACCCATTGCAGCAGGTGCGTGAGCCAGCGCGGCGTGATCGTGGAAAGCTGCGGGACGGTCTTGGTGGCATTCGCCAGTTGCCGCGCGGCATTATCGCCAAGCGCGGTCTGGCCGCTCAGAGTCGTGGACATGAATGAAGGCTCCGGTTACTTATAACGAAAACTGCTTTGCTTATGAAGACGGCCGATTATGAGGAGAGCCATTCTCCGGTTCAACCGGCTATAGACATCAGGCGGACACAGGCGGCATCAAGCGCAATGGCGCGGCGCTGCGCGAAGCATGCGACGCCATTCCAGGCGCGAGTGCCCGTCCGAAAAGACATGCAATCAGGGAGACAGTGGAATGCCCGGCAGCACAGCGGCATGAACCGCGCCGCCGGCAAGCAGGTCGCCGATATCCACGCCTAGCGCGCGAGCGAGTTTCTCCGCCGTGACGATGGATGCGATGGCCGCGCCACGCTCGATTTCGCCGACGTAGGTCCGGTTCAATCCCGCATGCTCGGCGAGCCGCTCCTGCGACCACGCATGCGCTTCGCGCAGGCGCCGTACCGAGGCCCCGAAGTCATGAACGATGGCGCTCATCGCGAGGCGCCCGCCGCAAGCGCAACCGGCGCGGCTGCGCCGGGCTCTGCCGTTGCGACCGCCGCCGGCGCGCGTGTTTCGTGGCGCGAGATGGCCTGCGTGACGTGCGCACCTGGCGGCACGCTCTCGGTCAGCCAGACGTTGCCGCCGATCACCGCGGCGCGCCCGAGGGTGACGCGCCCGAGTATCGTCGCGCCCGCGTAGATGACGACGTCGTCCTCGACAATGGGATGGCGTGCCAAGCCCTTTTCGAGGTTGCCGTGCGCATCGCGCGGAAAGCGCTTCGCGCCGAGCGTCACCGCCTGATAGACACGCACACGCTCGCCGATGACCGCAGTTTCGCCGATCACCACACCCGTACCGTGATCGATGAAGAACGCGCTGCCGATCTGCGCGCCTGGGTGGATGTCGATGCCCGTGGCCGCGTGCGCGAGCTCCGAGATAATGCGCGCGAGCAGCGGCAAACCGAGGCGGTACAGCTCATGCGCAAGCCGGTGATGCGTGATGGCAAGCACGCCCGGGTAGCAGAGCAGCACTTCGTCCACGCTGCCTGCGGCGGGATCGCCGTTGAAGGCGGCGAGCACGTCGGTGTCGAGCAGCGAGCGGATGGCGGGCAGGCGCTGCGCGAACGCGCGCACCGCGGCCAGCGCGCGCGCGTCGATTTCCTCCGGGGCGGCTTCCGCGTGCCGCGCCTTGTAGCGCAGTTCGAGCCGCGCCTGCGCAAGCAACGCATGCAGCGCCGCGTCGAGCGCGTGGCCGACATAGAAGTTTTCGCTCTCCTGGCGCAGATCCGGCGGCCCGAGCCGCATGGGAAACAGCACGCCCTTGAGCGTCTCGACGACTTCGGCCAGCGCCTCGCGCGCCGGCAGGTCGCGGCCACCGGGCTCCAGTGCCCGCCGCTGCAGTTCGCGCCATTGTTGCCGCACGCCCTGCAGCGCGTCGACGATTTCAGCCACATGAAATACGGTCACGCCAGTTCTCTCTTCGTTGTTCGCATCAATGATCCGGCGAGCGGGTGGGCAACAAGGGCTGCTTTCCCTCTGTCTAGTCCTGCACCCACGGCAGGCCATGAAAACGCCAGCCGTTATGCAAGCCGCGATGCCCCGCATCGTCCAGTTCGCCTTCGAAGCCTTCGGCTACGTTGAAGACGTGCGCAAAGCCCGCTTTGGCGGCGGCTTCGGCAGCCTGCGCCGAGCGGTTGCCGCTGCGGCACAGCAGCAAGACCGCGGCGGCCTTGCCGGTCTTCGCCTCCAGCTCGCGCACGAAGCGCGGATTGCGCGTCAGGCTCGTGCCGGTCGCCCAGGCCACGTGCAAGGTGTCGGGCACGTGGCCGACGAACTTGCGCTCCTCGCCGGTGCGCACATCCACGAGCACCGCCTCGCCCGCCTGATGGAGCGCCCACGCCTGCTGCGCAGTCACGCTGCCCGCATACGGCAAACCGGCCGCCCGCGCGGCGCCAAGCGCGGCTTCGAGATCCGCGTGCAACGGCTTTTCCTGCAATGCCACTGTCATCAGTGCCTCCATGTAATGTTGGCGGCACATCAGGCCCTTTGGGAGAAGCTGCCGCCTTTAGACATCAGGAATTCACTATGCGGGCAAGGCGGCGCGCGTCCAACCAATTAAAAATGCTATCCAAATGGGCATACGCTTCACATGCAATTACGCCAGTTCAGCGGTGATCGCAGACGGCTTGTGCATCGCGAACCTTCGGCGCGACACCGTCAGCCGGTCAGCGGCAAATCACTGCTCCACGGGAATCCACGCAGCGGTCGCCGCGTTGCTCGTGCGGAATGCCGGAAACTTCGTCCCCAGTTCGGCGACCGTGCGGATATCGTTCTTCACGAGATCGTCGCGCGTAACGAGCGTGGGCTTCACGACGATCTGATGGGCGAGCGGCTGCCCGGCCACGGCGATTGCCGCGGCGCGCACCGACACCGCGCCCACGACAGCGGGATTCGTCGCGGCCGTGGCCACCCACGCGCTGTTGGGCGCGCGAATCGCCTCGATGTCGGCGGTCGAGATGTCCGCACTGTAGATCCGCAGCTTGTCGCCGAGATTCGCCTCGTTGGCCGCGAGATTGGCGCCGCGCGCGAACTCGTCATAAGGCGCGATCACCACGCGGATATCCGGATGGGCGCGATAGGCGGCCGCCGCCTGATTCGCCACGGACTGCGCAATCGGATTGTCCACGGTGCCCCAGCGCGCTTTTTCCTGAACCCCCGGATGCTCGCGCTTGAACGATTGCCACACCGCGTCGCGGCGATCGAGCGGTGCGAACCCCGCCACGTAGACGTAGCCGGCGGAAAACGCCTTGCCGTTATCCTTCACGGCCTGCGCAAGCAACAGCGATGCGAGATCGCCGTCGCTTTGCTCGATCTGCGGGACCTTGGGGTTCGCGAGATTGACGTCGAACGCAATGACCTTGATGCCCTTGTCGAGCGCCTGTTGAACGACGTCGCCCAACGACTCGGGCAAGCCGTGATTGACGATGATGGCGGACACGCCGAGATTGATGGCCTGCTGGATCTGATCGCGCTGCTGCGCCGCGTCCTGACGCCCTTCGTAAATGCGCAGATCGATGCCGAGCGCCTTCGCCTGCTTCTGTGCGCCCGCTTCGTAGGCCTGGAAGAAGTCGCCCTCGGAAATATAGTTAACCAAAGCGACCTTGACGCCGCCTTTGTCGAACGGCGCCGGCGCGCCCTTCAGCGCCTCGGCGTGCGCAGCGAGCGAGCCAACAAGGCTCGCAGCGCACAGCGCGAATGCGCCAAGCGCGCGGCGCGCCGAAGAACGGCGGCGCGATGCGCCGTTGCGAATGAGCTGGTGAATCGATGTCTTCATGACGTTCCCGTTGTGTGTGTGTCTGGATCAATTCCAGGCGTGACGCGCCGGCTTCACGCCGTTGAGGTAGTAATTCCCGACGAGGTGATACTTCCAGCGCACCGGGTCATGCAGCGTGTGTGTGCGCGCATTGCGCCAGTGGCGGTCGAGATTGTGGACACTGAGCGTCGCCTGGGTGCCGGCCAGTTCGAACAGCTTCTCCCCTGCTAGCAGGGCGATTTCCGTCGTCAGCACCTTCGCCTCTCCCACGGCGACCGAGGCGCGCGCCACATCCTCTTCCGTCGTCGCACCCTGTGCCGCGAGTTCGTCGAGGACGCGCGCGGCGCGTTCGAGCAAGGCCTCCGCGGCATGCAACTGGATGTGCAGATGCCCGACCTCACGGATCGTCAGCGGATCGTCGCTCGCGCGCTCGACACCGCTGTCAACCCACGGCCGGGTGCGCGCACGCACGAACGCGAGCGTGTCGTCGATCGCGGCGCGGGCAATGCCCGCATCGATCGCGGCCTGGATGATCTGCGAGAGCGGACCATTGAGCGTGGGCTGCTCGGAAACGCGATGCGCGGGCAACACGAGACTGGCCGGCACGCGTACGCTTTCGAGCGTGACGGTGCCGCTCGCGGTGGTGCGCTGGCCAAAACCGGACCAGTCGTCAACCACGCTAAGCCCTTGCGTGCCTCGCGGAATATAGGCGAGCCATCCCCTGCGGTCCTCGTCGAGTCCGAGCACGGGCACGAAATGGGCAAATAGCGCGCCCGTCGAATAGAACTTGGTGCCGTCGACCACGTAGTGGTCCCCGTCACGGCGCACCCGTGTTTTCAGGTCGAGCACATGCTTCGTGCCCTTCTCCGAGAAACCGTTGCCGAAGCGCTTGCCGGCGAGCACCTGGCCGAACAGACCACGCTTTTGCTCCTCGGTGCCCGTTAGCGCGATCACGTCGACGAGACCGAAGTGGTTCTGCGGCAGTTGCCCGAGCGACGCGTCCGCGGCGGCAATGAGTTTGACCACTTCCGTTAGGGTAACGAAAGAAACGCCAGCGCCGCCGTATGCCTTCGGCACCGTGATGCCCCACAGGCCCGAGCGCGAAAACCACTCGACTTCTTCATGCGGCAAACGCCGCTCGCTATCGCGCAGCGCGGCGCCCTCGGCCAGCCGTGCGGCCAGTTCCTTTGCAACCGCTATCGCCTCGCTGTCCGTGGCGATGATATGTGCGGCTTCGGTTGCGGGTGTGGCACCCTGTGCCGCGATGTCTGCCAGTGTCTCTGCCATGTTGCGCTCCGCTCGATCAGGTTGTGTGACTCGCAAACCAGAAAATGAAATCTGCCGGCCTTCGGATGGCGTCAGTCGCGGCCTTGCGTCCTGCGGCCGACGCTGAACGTAAATGCCAGCGCCACGACCAGCAATGCGCCTTTGATGAAGTCCTGGAGGTAGTAAGGCGCATTGAGCATCGTGAGACCGTTGAGCAGCACGCCAACGAACACGGCGCCGACGACCGTGCCCGGCACGTTGGGCCGCTTCGCGCCCCACACTGCGTAGCCCACGAGTGCCGCCGCCACCGCGTCGAGCAGCAACGAATGCCCAGCGCTCACGTCGCCGCGACCAACACGCGCGGCAATGAGCAGTCCGCCGAGTGCCGCGATCGTCGCCGAAGCGACATACGCGCCCATCCGGTAACGGTCCGTGGGCGCGCCCGCCAGTCGCGCCGCGTTCTCGTTGCCGCCGATGGCATAGATCACGCGACCCCATCGCGTCGAGCCCATGACGGCCGAAACGAGCACGGTCAGCACGAGCAGCACGAGCACGGGAACAGGCACCACCTCGAAGAAGCGTGCGCGTCCGAGCGCGAGAAATGCAGCCGGAAACATGCCGCTTGCTTCGGTGCCGTCCGGCAGGATCGTGCCTGTGGCTAGAGAACGGCCGCCTGTCGGAATCAGTTGCAGGCCGGCGAGCAGGAAGAGCGTGCCGAGCGTCGCAAGCTGGTCCGGCACATGCAGGCGCGTGATGAGCACGCCGTTGAACAGCCCCGCCACGACGCCAAGCGCGAGACACGCGAGCACGGCCTCCCAGCTGCTGCCGTGCCACACCACGAGCACGTAGCTCGCGGCCATCTGCGCGGAGGCGGCGACGCTCCCCACCGAAAGATCGAAGCCGCCAGCGGCGAGCGTGATCGTCACACCGATGCCGAGCAACGCAACAATCGATACGGCCTGCAGGATGCTGAACAGGTTGGCGATATTCAGAAACGCCGGTTCACGTACCGTGAAGATCACCACGAGCGCAGCGAGCACGATCAGCAGCCCGGCGCGTTCGAGCGCGACGAAAAGGCCGCGGCGATGCCGTGCAGTCTCGTGACGGGCGGGAGAGTCTTCGGCGGCGAGTGTCGGCGTGACGGATCTCATGATTCAGTGGGCGAGGTGGGAGACTGTGGAGTCCTGATGATCGATCGCGCCGCGATCGAACGAGACGATGCGGTCGGCGACTTCGTGCGCCTCTTCGAGGTCGCTGACGAAAACGAGCGTCGCGCGACCGGCCGCGCGATGACGCAATGTGGCAGCGATATCGGCTCTAGCTCCCGCATCGACGCCCTGAAACGGCTCGTCGAGCAGGAGCAGCCTCGCGGGCTCGGCGTGCCAGCGCGCAAGCAGCACCTTCTGCTGGTTGCCGCCCGACAGCCGTGAGACGCGGTCGTCCGGTCCCGCGCAGCGAATGCCGAACGCCTCGATCGCGGTGCGCGCCTCGGCGTGCTCGCGTTCGTGCGGCAAGGCGCCGCCGCGCCGCCAGCGCGACAAGAACGGGAAGCTGATCGTGCCGGCGATCGATGCGAACGCAACCGTGTCGGGAAAGAGCGATGTGCGCCACCGGTCTTCACCCGCGAGAAATACGCCTGCGCGAATCGCCTCTGCGGGCGTGCGCGGCGCCCAAGGGCGCCCGTAGAGTTCCATCTGGCCCGCTGCCGCTCGCAGCGCGCCGAAAATCACCTGCGCGAGCCGCGACTTGCCCGCCCCGACCGGGCCAACAATCGCGACGATCTCGCCCTGCGCCACCTCGAGATCGAATGCATCGCAACCCGGCGCGAGACGCAGACCGCGCAACCGCAGCGCGGGCTGCACCGATTGCGCACCGGCCAGCCGCGTGTGAGGCAAGGTTCGCGCCGCCGCCAGCGGCCGGCCGATCATCGCTTCGAGCGCAGCGTCGTAATCCACCGGCGCGTGCTGCTCACCGACAATGCGGCCATCGCGCAGGATCGAAACGCGTGAAGCGAGCCTTCGGAGGTCGCCCAGCCGGTGCGAGACGAGCAACACGGCTACGCCCTCGGCCCGCAGGCCTTCGACGAGCACGTAAAGCCGCTGCGCCTCGCTTGCAGAAAGGCTGGCCGTCGGCTCGTCGAGGATCAGCAGGCGCGGGCGCGACGCCAGTGCACGTGCGATCACGACGCGTTGCTGCCCGGCAAGCGAGAGCGAGCCGAGCGGCGCGTCGAGATCGGCTTCGAGCGCCACGCGCGCGGCCAATGCGCGCGCGCGTTCCCGGCGCGCGGACCGCGGCGTCCACCAGTGCGCGTGGCCGTCACACAGCGCGTCGAGCAACAGATTGTCGGCAACCGACAGCGCGGGCACTACCGCGTCGGCAATGCTCTGATGCACCGTGGCGACGCCCAGGCGCTTCGCCGCCTGCGGTGAAGCGGGCGCGTAAGATTTCCCGCCTAGCGTGAGCGAGCCTTCGTCGGGCAGGTTCACGCCGCTCAGGATCTTCACGAACGTCGATTTGCCCGCACCGTTCGCGCCCATCAGCGCGACGACCTCGCCCGCGCGGATGGAAAAGTCGAGCCGCGATAGCGCAACGGTTGCGCCAAAGCGCCTGGTGATCGCATGAGCAGTCAGAATCGGAGCGGACATCGCAGCGTACGCGTTCGCGCATCGAAGGTTGGCATTGGCACTCATCCTAGCGAGGCGCGGCAGTCAGCCAAACGAAGCGATGCTCATATTCATGCGCCCCCGATTGATAAGGGAAACTACATAACAGCTGCCGCGCAGCACTTCCGCGATGGCAGCGCAATCGCTGTCATCGCGCGGCGTGCCTCCACGCAAATCCGGCAAACCGATATCGATTCGACAATCGGTTATTGGAGTGGCGTCACACGCCTTCCTATACTCATCCTCTTCGTCCCGTGCCAACGGCGGCGCGTGCTGCCCCACACGGCTACGCGGCCCTTGCCTCGCGCCGTGTTGCTACTCCTCATTCGAGAACGAAAGCATGAGTTCATCGCGATCCGACGACACACTCTCCAGCGGCGCCGACTACGACGCCCTCGCCGCCCGTTTCCTCCCCGCCTTCGCGGAAATCGCCGATGATGCCGCCGAGCGCGATCGCACACGCCGCCTGCCGCATGAAGCGGTCGCCCTGCTCAAGAAAGCGGGCTTCGGCGCCGTACGCGTTCCCGCTCGTCACGGCGGCGCAGGCGCCTCGATCGAGCAACTGTTCCGCCTGATCATCGAACTGGCGGCGGCCGATTCGAATTTGCCGCAGGCGCTGCGCGGCCACTTCGCCTTTGTCGAAGACAGGTTGAATGCGCCGGCGGACGAGGACCAGCGCGCCTGGCTCGATCGTTTCGCGGGCGGGCAGCTGGTTGGCAATGCGTGGACCGAAGCCGGCGATGTCGCGCTCGGCCAGATCAACACGAAGGTGAGCCGCCGCGATGGCGGGTTCGTGCTGAACGGCGCGAAGTATTACAGCACCGGCAGCCTCTACGCGGACTGGATCGACGTCTTCGCGCAGCGTGACGACGACGGCAGCGACGTCATCGTCGCGGTGAATGTGCACCAGCCCGGCGTGATTCGTGAAGACGACTGGGACGGCTTCGGCCAGACGACGACCGGCAGCGGCACCACCGTGTTCCGGAACGCCGAGGTGCACGCGCGCCATGTCATCGACTTCGGCCGCCGTTTCAAGTATCAGACCGCCTTCTATCAGCTGTTTCATGTCGCCACGCTCGCGGGCATTGCGCAAGCTGCGCAACGCGACGCCGCCGCGCTCGTGCGCAGCCGCAAACGCATCTACAGCCACGGCAACGCCGGGCGCGCGAGCGACGACGCGCAGATCCAGCAGGTGGTGGGCGAGATCGCCTCGTGGGCCTATGGCGCACGGGCCGTGACCTTGCAGGCCGCGCAGGCGGTGCAGCGCGCGTACGAGGCACGCTTTGGCGGCGACGACGAAGCCGAGCGCGCGGCTAACGTGCAGGCCGAAATCGCCTCGGCGCAGAGCCAGCTCGTCGCCTCCGAGTTCGCGCTGCGCGCCGCGACGCATCTGTTCGACGCGCTCGGCGCCTCGGCCATCCGCGCAGACCACGCGCTGGACCGGCACTGGCGCAATGCACGCGCCGTGTCGTCGCACAATCCGCTCGTCTACAAAGCGAAGATCGTGGGCGACTGGACCATCAACGGCACTGAGCCGCCCTTTGTCTGGCAAATCGGCAACGGACCGAAACGCGGGAGCCAATGACCATCATGAGCAAAACCATCCGTTTCAATGCCTTTGAAATGAACTGCGTGGCGCATCAGTCGCCGGGCCTCTGGACGCATCCGCGCGACCGCTCCTGGCAATACAAGGACCTCGCCTACTGGACCGATCTCGCGAAGATCCTCGAGCGGGGGGTGTTCGACGCGATCTTCATCGCGGACGTGATTGGCTACTACGACGTCTACCAGGGCAGCAACTACCACGCGCTTCATCAGGCGGCCCAGATCCCGGTGAACGATCCCTTGCAGCTTGCCGCGCCCATTGCGATGGTCACGTCGCACCTGGGCATCGGCATCACCGCCTCCACGAGCTTCGAGCACCCGTACACGTTTGCGCGCCGCCTCTCGACCGCCGATCACCACACGCAAGGGCGCCTCGCCTGGAACATCGTGACGTCGTATCTCGAGAGCGGCGCGAAGAACATCGGGCAAGGCGGCCTGCGCGACCACCACGACCGCTACGAAGTCGCGACCGAATACGTAGAAGTACTCTACAAGCTGTTCGAGGGCAGCTGGGAAGATGACGCCGTGGTGCGCGACCGCGAACGGCGCGTGTTCACGCATCCGGAGAAAGTGCACGAGATCGGTCACAAGGGCAAATACTTCGAAGTGCCAGGCTATCATCTTTGCGAGCCTTCGCCGCAGCGCACGCCGGTGCTGTTCCAGGCGGGCGCATCCGGTCCAGGCAAGACGTTCGCGGCGCAGCATGCGGAATGTGTGTTCGTCGCCGCGCTCTCGCAGGCCCAGCTGCGCGACTACGTCGCGGATGTACGCCGCCAGGCAGCGCTCGCCGGTCGCGACGCGCACAAGCTGTTGATCTACAACCTCGTCACCGTGATCGTCGACGAGACTGACGCAAAGGCATTGGCGCGCTTCGAGGAGTACCAGCGCCATGTCTCCTATGACGGCTCGCTCGTGTTCATGTCGGGCTGGACCGGCATCGACTTCGGCCAGTACCTGCCTACCGACACCGTGAAGCGCGTGCAGACGAACGCCATTCACTCCGCCGTCGATCATCTCTCAGGCGGCGACAAAACGTGGACGATCGAGGCGCTG
Organism: Paraburkholderia sp. J8-2; assembly: GCF_905220195.1. Lineage (NCBI taxonomy): Bacteria > Pseudomonadati > Pseudomonadota > Betaproteobacteria > Burkholderiales > Burkholderiaceae > Paraburkholderia > Paraburkholderia sp. J8-2. Next base: position 62,095 of record NZ_CAJMZA010000019.1, on the reverse strand, counting down.
GCGAGGTGGGGCGGCATCGGCGGAATGGGGCCCGTGTTCGTGGGCTCCGCCGCGACGATAGCGGACATTCTTCAGGAGTGGGTCGAGGCCACGGGCGTAGACGGCTTCAACCTGGCCTACGCGGTCGCGCACGAGACGTTCGAGGACATCGTGAACCTGCTCGTACCCGAGTTGCAGCGGCGCGGCGTGTACCCACGCGACTACGCGCCGGGCACGCTGCGCGAAAAGCTGTTCGGCGCCGGCGCGCGGTTGCCCGACGAGCATCCCGCGGCGCGCTTTCGCGATATCGAACGCGTGAAGCGCGAACTCGCGGCGCGCGCCAGTGAACCGGGCACCGTTCAAACGCCGGAAGACGCGGTCGCTGCGTTGCCGCACGAATAGTCAGATCGCGTACGCCAGCACTGCCGCTTCATCCGCCGCTGCGACCCATCCGTCGTTATATTCCGCTACAGCATATGCATAGCGAATGTGGCTGTTTTGCAGCCACGCGCGCACCTCGTAGAATCGGTCCGCTCTTCGATGACCACGCTACTGAACCTTTAACTATTCCTCTTCGATCATGAAAGCCATCCGCTCCGTTCTCGTTGCCGCGCTCCTGTCGGCCGTTGCCGCCGTACCCGCCCTCGCCGCCGATGACCTCGCACAAGTCGAGACGTCCGGGGTGTTTCGCGTCGGCACCGAAGGCACGTACGCACCGTTCACTTACCACGACGAAACAGGCAAGCTGACGGGCTTCGACGTCGACATTGCAACGGCCATCGCACAGCGGCTCGGCGTGAAGCCACAATTCGTCGAGGGCAAGTGGGACGGCCTGATCGCCGGCCTCGACGTCAACCGCTATGACGCGGTGATCAACGAGGTTTCGATCACGGACGCGCGCAAGGTCAAGTACGATTTTTCGACGCCGTATATCTCGACGCATGCGGTGCTGATCGTGCGCTCGGACAATACGAACATCCACTCCTTCGACGACCTCAAAGGCAAGAAGTCGGCCAATACGCTGACCAGCAACTTCGGCAAGCTCGCGGCATCGCACGGCGCCGATGTCGTGCCGGTGCAAGGCTTCAACGAATCGATCGATCTGCTGACCTCGGGCCGCGTGGACGCCACCGTAAACGACTCGCTCTCGTTCCTCGACTTCCAGAAGCACAAGCCCGACGCCAAACTCAGGATCGCAGCCACCGACACCTCCTCCGCCGACGACCAGTCCGGCGTGCTGCTCCGCAAGGGCAACCCCGAGCTGGTCGCGGCAGTCGACAAGGCGCTCGCGGACATCAAGGCCGACGGCACCTACGCCAAAATCTCCCGGAAGTACTTCGGCAAAGACATTTCGCAATAAGGCGGACTGAACGATGCCTGCATGGCTGCATCTGATGGCGCAATCGTTGTGGCCACTGCTCTACGCGGGACTGGTGTTTACCGTCCCGCTCACGCTGGCTTCCTTTGCAATCGGCATGGCGCTTGCGTTCTGCGCGGCGCTCGTACGCCTGTTCGGACAGCGCTGGGCGGTCGCTGCCGTGCGCTTCTATATCTGGCTATTTCGCGGCTCGCCGCTACTCGTGCAGCTGTTCGTCATTTTCTACGGACTGCCCAATGTGGGCATCGTGTTCGATCCGTTGACGGCGGCGATCATCGGCTTTTCGCTCAATGTCGGCGCCTATAACGCGGAAGTCATTCGCGGCGTGATCGAATCCATTCCGCGCGGGCAGTGGGAAGCGGCCTATTCGATGAACATGACGCGCGCGCAGGCGTTGCGCCGCGCCATCCTCCCGCAGGCGATCCGCGTGGCATTGCCCGCCCTCTCGAACTCGTTCATTTCGCTCGTGAAGGACACCTCGCTCGCGGCGGTGCTGACCGTGCCGGAAATCTTCCAGGCTGCCCAGCGCATCGCGGCCGTGACTTACGAACCCCTGATTCTCTATACCGAGGCCGCGTTGATCTACCTGGTGTTCAGTTCCGTGCTCTCGCAGGCGCAGGGCCGGCTCGAAGCGCGCTACGGCCGCCACGCCTTGTTTTCGGTGGGGCGCTGATGATCCGTATCGAGCAAATCCACAAGTCGTTCGGCGAGCATCGGGTTCTCGCAGCCATCGACCTGACGCTCAAACCCGGCAGCGTCACCGCGCTGATCGGACCTTCGGGCAGCGGCAAGAGCACGCTCCTTCGCTGCATCAACTTGCTGGAAGTCCCCGACTCGGGCGCGTTGAACGTGGGCGACGCCCGCGTGGAGTTCGGCCCGCGCCGCCGGCTGTCTCACGGCGAAATCGCGTCGGTTCGAAGACATACCGGCATGGTATTCCAGAACTTCCAGCTATTTCCGCACCTGAGCGTCATCGAGAACGTGATGGAAGGACTGCTGACGGTCCTGAAGTGGGACAAGGATCGCGCCCGCGAGCGCGCGGCCACGCTCCTCGCGAAGGTCGGAATCGCCCAGAAGGCCGACGCGTGGCCGTCCACGCTGTCGGGCGGGCAGCAGCAGCGCGTGGCCATTGCACGCGCGCTCGCCCCCTCACCGCAGGTATTGCTATGCGACGAGCCGACCTCGGCGCTCGACCCCGAGCTTTCCGCCGAAGTCGTGGAGGTGCTCAGGCAGCTCGCGTTGGAGGGTACGACCATGCTGATGGCAACGCATGACCTGCGGCTCGCGGCTTCCGTCGCGCACGACGCGGTCTTCCTCAAGGATGGCGCGATCGTCGAAGCCGGACCGTCCAGCGAACTCTTCTCGCGCCCGCGCGATGCGCGCACGGCGCGCTTCGTCTCCACGCTCACGCAAGCGCTGCCGGCATTCTGATCCTACGCGGCGCATCACCCCGCCGCCCGCAGCCCGCGCTGATCGATCCACAGGCGCGCCCAGCGTGAGGCATACGCGATGGCGTGATCGGGCTCGAAAAAATAATCGAGCGCTTCGAAAGAAAACGACGTTTCAAGCGCCGGCGACCTGTTCTCGATGGTCAGGTTCGCCGCATAGAGTCCGCTTGGCAGCGCATGCGCGGACGGTTCGACGTTGTATCCCTTGTATCGCATGTAGGTTCCCGTGAAAGCAGGCGCGGACACGAGCGTCCGCGGCACTTCATGCTAGTGCGCGAAACGCGCGCAGCCAAAGAATGTTTTGGCGTTAGCAAATCAGCGCGGCCGCCGATTCGGGATTACCGTTTGGCCTCGATGTCGTTTGCGTGCATTCGCATCGCTGCCAAGCGGGCAGATCGTGTCGCCGCATGATAAGGATTACGTATGATCTGATAAAGCCGCCATGCGCCGCCCCCTCGCCCGAGCGGTATCAACAATATCTGCCTGGCAACGCGCGTGACGCGATGAACGCCTACCTGGAATGGGAGTATGGTCTCGTCGCTCAACTCGGAAGAGACGGTACGCACGGCTTTTTTGTGATCTGAACGCCCCGTTCACGCCATTCCACTTGCAGCGCTTCGGCGCTGCCGCCGGAAGAACTGCCACATCATCGACATCGCGTCGGGGCCTCGATCCGAATGAAACGGCTCGCTCGGGTCGCCGCCGCTCCATGCGTGCCCGAGCCCTCGAACAACGCATACCCGTACGACGAGCCTGCCCGACTTGACATAGTCGGTGTACGCCACCGCGTCGCGGCTATAGCTGCGTATTTCGCCAACGCGCAATTCGCTCTGCGCGTCGAGCAGCCGGTTGACTCGCGCGAACTGCATGCCAAGTTGCATCGCGTTGCGCCTCGCCACGACCGCGTCGATTTCGCCTTGCACGATGAAGGCGGGCATGCCCGGATGCACGGCGACGTCGAGCGCGGCATCGACGAGATGCACCGGTTCTTCGCGGCTCGCGTGACGCATGACGCTCATCGCGCTCATTGTGGAGGTGGCCGCGCCGAATACCGGCCCGGAGTGCAGGCCAACGGCTGCGAAACGCCACGGATAGCGCATGGCGAGCACGGACGCGAGCCCCGCCCCCGCCGAGATGCCCGCCAGGTAGACGCGTTCGCGATCGAATCCGTGCTCGCGCACGATCGCGTCGACAAGCGATGCGACCGCTGGCGCCTCCGACTGCGCATGATCGCCGTGCCAGTGCCAGCAGCGCTGTGCATGCGCCGTTTTCGCCTGCTCGGGAAGCAGCACGGCAAAGCCTGACCGATCCGCCAGCCGGCAAACGCGCGTGCCCGCGGCGAACGATTCCGCCGTTTGCTTGCAGCCGTGCAGCATGACCACGAGCGGCATGGCCCTGGCCACGCCGGCGGGCAGATAGAGCGCATACGCGAGATGGTTGATGAGATGCCCGGCCCTGGGCGGCGCGGAATGCCAGGAACGCAACCACCTGCCGCCCGTGCCCGCCGGTTGCGCATGCGCCACGTGCGCGTTGCCGGTGAGTTTCGCCGATTTGGTTCCCGGCTTCGCTACGTGCGTGGGCTTCGCGGCCTTCGCGGGCGCCGTTTTACGTGCGGTGGCCTTTTTCTTCGGTCGCGTTGTGCTCATGCGGGTGAGCAGTTCGAGACCCTTGAGCCAAACGTTGGTCTTTTTCCTGGGCATGAGCAATGGCGACAAGGCGTTTTGTTCACGTCACGCCAGGAGCCACGCGGCGGACAGCGCGACACAGCGATCGTGTCGCTGCGAGTCCAACCATCATAGCGGCCCTGACCTTGCGCTGAATTTTGCGTGACAGCGCGCCGCTAACCGCTCCCGCGTCACGCGTGTCGCTGGCGCTATAATTTCGGCGACCGTTGCTGCGCCGCCCATTCCACCATTCCCGTGACTGCTTCCACACCCAACGCCCCGCCGCGCCCCACGCTGTTCGGACTCTTTCTGATATTCAGCCGCATTGGCTTGACGAGCTTTGGTGGCGGTTTGAGCGGCTGGCTGCTGCGCGAATTCGTTCAGGATCGCCACTGGATCAGCGAAGAGGACTTCCTCAACGGGCTCGCCATCTCGCAGGCGCTGCCCGGCATCAACGTCAAGAACATGGCGATCTGGATCGGGCATCGGCTGCTGGGCTGGCGCGGGGCCGCCGTGGCCGTCACCGGTATCGTCGTGCCGCCCGCGTGCCTGATCATCGTGATTGGCAGCGTGGTCGGCGCGCTCATCTTCCATCCGCTCACGCAGATTCTGATCGCCGGCGCCGCGGCTGCGGCCACAGGATTGTCGCTGTCGATGGGCGTCGTGACCGCGCGACGCGTGCGGCGGCAAATCCTTCCGCTGCTGCTCATGGCGGCGACTTTCCTTGCAATCGGCATTCTGCGTTTGTCGCTGGTGTGGGTGGTCGTCATCGGCGGCACGGTTAGCGTGCTCTACGAATATGTGGCGATCCGCCGGGGTGCGCGATGAATGCACGCCTGCTCGGTCAGCTGGCTGCCATTTTCGCGCCACTTTCGCTCGTGACGATCGGCGGCGGCCAGGCGATCGTCGCGGAGATTCAGCGCCAGGTCGTGCAAGTGCATCCCTGGATGACGCACTCGCAATTCGCCGCCGACTTCGCGATTTCACGCATGGCACCGGGCCCGGGCTCGCTGCTCGTCACGCTGATCGGCTGGCAGGTTGCCGGTTTCTGGGGCGCGCTCGTGGCGACCGCCGCGCTCCTGCTGCCAACGGGCTTTCTGATCTACGGCGTCACGCATATCTGGGGCCGCTATCAGGGCGCGGCGTGGCAGCTCGCGCTCGAGCGCGGCCTGCGTCCCATCGCGGCCGGCATGATGCTCGCGGCGGGCTGGGTGCTGCTCAAATCGCTGAACGGCGGCCTTCCCGCGAAGGCGATTGCCGTCGTATCGCTTTGCGTGCTGCTCAGAACGCGCGTCAGTCCGCTGGTTCTTCTCCTGGCCGGCGCGCTTGCGCTCGTTGGCGTGAGCCTGATCGGTGCGGGTCTGCCGCACTGGCTCCAGGTACAGCTCACGTAAAAAACACGCCGCCGTTACAACTCCACGGGAATAGCAGCCCACCCGCCGCGGTATACCCATTGCAGTCTCCGTTGATGCGACCGTGCTCCAGCCGGTCGCAGTACCACGCAATTTCATCAGGAGTTCGAAATGATTAATCGCCGCCCGTTTTTTGCCTTCCTCGTCGCGACTGCTTGCATCGGCGCCGTCTCCACCGCTTCCGCGCAAGGACTCACGCGCGCCCAGGTGCGCCAACAGCTGATCGAAGCGCAGGCCAACGGCTCGCAATTCGTGACCGATACCTCGTATCCCGATGTGAGCCCCGTATTCGCGCAACAAGTCGCGCATGCGAAGGCACAACAGCAACAACAGGCACCCAGCGGCATGGGCGCGCCCATGCAAGGCACGAGCGACTCCGGCGCGCCGCACGCGGCGTGCGTCGGGCCGGTGAGCTTCTGCAACCTGTATTCGGGTAGCTGAAAGCGACTGCCGCCTCCCGCTAGTCGCCCCTGCCGCAGTCGAACGCCCCGCTCAGGACGAGCGGGGCATCGCGCGCGCCTTTTTCGCCGCCGCCCTCTACCGCCCCCCCAAGCGTCCTGGCCAGCCGCAGTGTCGGCAACGCGCCATATTCGATGCGCCGGGCATGCACCGGCACGCCGTCGTGCAGACTTTCGTGCGCTACAGGACAAACCCTGCCCCCCAATTGTCTTGTGGCGTGACTACACTATGTGCGTCGGCATTCGTTTGCTATCCGCGTTCGCGTGCCGCCCGCCAGCACGATGACCACTGGGAGGTGTGCTGTGCTCCGCCTGAACTTCGCCCGCAATTCGCGCTCCGCGGCAGCGCTTGCCCTGGCGCTTGCCAGCGCTTTCTGTTTTGATGCTAACGCGGCCACGCCGCCTGCGGCCTCCACCAAGCCGCCCGCCAGTAAAGCAGCCGCCGATAAGGCCGCAAACGACAAGGCGGCTAACGACAAGGCCGCCAGCGACAAGGCAGCCGCGCAGCCGGCGGCCGCCACACCCGACTTCTTCTCGCTCGCCGAGCGCTACGGTCCCGCCGTCGTGCACGTGATCGCGCGCAGCGCCGACGACCCGTCCGCGCAGCCCGAGCAGGAGGCCATCGACGCCGACGATCCTTTCTTCGCCTTCTTCAGGCGCGCGCCGAAGCCGGCGTCCGACGCGGACGCCAGCGGGCCGCGCGTGATGACAGGCATGGGCTCCGGGTTCATCGTCAGCCCCGATGGCGTCGTGCTCACCACGGCGCATGTCGTCGACAGCGCCGGGCAGGTGACCGTGCGGCTCACGGACAAGCGCGAGTTCAAGGCGGAGGTGGTCGGCGTCGACCCGCAAAGCGACGTTGCCGTGCTACAGATCGACGCGCACGGTCTGCCGTTCGTGAAGCTCGCCGAAACGGCGAAGGTGCACGCCGGTGAGCCGGTGCTCTCGATCGGCTCGCCGGACAGTTACCAGAACACCGTGACGACGGGCATCCTCAGCGCGACTTCGCGCACGCTGCCCGACGGCAAGTCGTTCCCGTTCCTCCAGACCGACGTGGCGGTCAACCCCGACAACTCCGGCGGGCCGATCTTCAATCGCGCGGGCGAGGTGATCGGCATCGACGTGCAGATCTACGCCGACACCGGCCGCTACGGCGGCCTGACCTTCGCGATTCCGATCGACGCCGCCAACCAGTTCCGCGCCCAGTTGCAGGTGAGCAAGGCGGCGAACGCCGGCGGCGCCAATGCGGCGAACGCGGCGAATGGAGCCAACGGGGCAAACGCGGGCAACGGCGGCACGATCCGCACGTTCGGCATGCAGGTCGAAGACGTGAGCCCCGGGCTCGCGGCGGCGCTCGGCTTGCCGCACGCGGGCGGCGCGCTCGTCGATTCCGTCGACCCCGCCTCGCCCATGGGCAAAGCGGGTATCCGGGCCGGCGACGTGATCATGCAGGTCGGCACCAAACCCGTCGACCGGGCCGCGACGCTCGCCGCCGCGCTCGCAGCGGTGCCGCCCGCCACGCCGGCTGCGCTCAAGGTGATCCGCAACCGGCGCCCGGCGGTGGCCGGGTTCTCGAACACCGCGTACGAGGCCAAGGCGGAGGATGCGCCTGCTGCTGCGGCAGGCGCAGCAGGCGCAACAGGGGCAGCAGCGGCACAGGCAGCCGACGCCGAACAGGCAGCGGAAAAGACCGACGCGCCAGTCGCGCCCGCCGCCGGGGATGCGGCAAGCAAGGCGCCGCCGGCCAATGTGCACGCCATGAAGACGGTGATGACGGACACGGGCGCCCCGCTCGCCCAACCCGTCGCCGCACAGGCCCCGCGCCACGCCGCGGACCGCATCGGCCTCGTCGCGCACGCGCTGAGCGAAGAGGAAAAGCGCTCAACCGGCCTGCCGCTCGGTTTGATGGTGGACGCTTCCACCGGCCCCGCCGCGACGGCGGGCGTGCGGGCCGGCGACGTCGTGCTGTCGCTCGACGACACGCTAGTCGAATCGCAGGAGGAAGCCGCCGCGCTCGAAGCCAAGGCGACGAAGAGCGTGTCGCTGCTGATTCAGCGCAACAACGCGCGCAGCTTTGTTGCGGTGAAGCTCAGGTAAAGCTCAGGTGAAGTTCAGCTGACAGGCCTGGAACAAACAAGCGCGGCACGGCGGCCTGACAAGCCGCCGTGCCCGCGCCCGGCGGTGCTCAACTCGGCGTCAACTGCGCATAAACGTCGTGCGCGAGCTGCAAAAGCGCCTTGCGGTCGATACCGCCGGAAAGCGCGTACCCGAAGTCGCCGTCCACCCAATAGAACACGTTCACCGGTCCATCCTGATACAGCTTGAACGCCGTGGTGTTGGCGCTCGTCTTGCGGTGCGAGATACACAGCGTCACGCGCTCGCCTTGCGCGTTGTGATACATGAACTGCGCAACCTGGCCGCCGTCGTCGGCGGGCAACAAGCGCCCGCCCGAAAGCTCGAAGCCGCTCTTCGACAGCATCGGCGCGCGCACATTCGTGCCGAGCCGGTTGGCGAGCCACTTCACGAAGTCCTGCTCCTGGCTGTCGTCCATTGCGTCGGGCCGCACCACCGTCGGCATGTAGACCACGTGTGCGAGCGCCGCCTGCCGTGCGAAGCGCATGGAGCCGTCCGCGCTCACCGCGTGCAGCTCGCCGCCGCCCGCCACGCCTGCGGGTCCGCCTGTGGCGCCCGTGCCGCTCGTGCCGTAGTGCATGCCCCAGCCGATTGCCACGCCCAGCACGAGCGTCGCCGCGAGGCCCGCGAAGCGCGGCCAGTTCGACGCCGGCCGCGTGTTTTGCACCGTTTGCACCGTTTGCACCTGCGGCTCGGGCTCGGGCGCGGCCACGCGCAGGCGCGCGGGCAGCGGCTCGTTGAGCACGCGGTCGTAACGCTCGTGCAGCAGGTTGTTGAGCGCGAAGAAGTCGCTCGCGCGCGCGGCAAGCTCGGGATTGCGCTCGAGTTCGCGCTCCACGTCGGCGCGGCGCGCCTCGGAAAGCGTGCCGTCCACGTAGGCGTGGATCTCGTCTTGCGTGACTGGATTTTGTTGTTCGCTCATCGCACCACCTTCAGATTCGCACGCGGGACGGAACCGGCCATGAGCGCGCGCAGGCGCTCACGTCCCCTCGACAGACGCGACATGACCGTACCGATCGGTATGTCCAGCGCCAATGCGACGTCGGCGTAGCTCATTTCCTCCAGTCCTACCAAAAGCACCACTTCGCGCTGCTCCACCGGCAAGCGCTGCAGCGCGAAATCCAGATCGCGCACTTCGAGCGCGCCCGTCTGCGTGGCGGGCACGGCGTAGTCGGTTTCGGGCACGCTTTCGTCGTCGACGGAAACATGCGCGCCGCGCGCTGCCGACTTGCGCACCTGGTTCACGAAGATGTTGTGCATGATCGTGAAAAGCCAGGCGCGCAGGTCGGTGCCCGAGCGAAACAGCTCCGTGCGGGCGATCGCGCGCTCCAGCGTGTCCTGCACGAGGTCGTCGGCAAGCTCGCGGTTGTTGATCAGCGCGCGCGCGTAGCGTCGCAGGCGCGGCACGTGTTCTATCAGCTCGTCACGGATGTCCATGTTTCATCCTGGATTGCTGCAAGGGTCATTGCGCGGTTTGCATCGCCGGGTGGCTTCACGATCCTTCGCCCTCGCGCGCCGGCGGCGTGGCGAGCGTCGCGAGGTCCGCCGCGCGCATCAGGCCGCGCGTTTGCGCGTTGCCCGCGAGCACCCAGCGCGTGCCATGCTCGCGCCACATCAACAGCCTCAGCGGACCCGCGCGGTGCGCGCTCCACTGGGGCGCCGCGCCCGCCAGCCAGGCGCGGCTCGCGAGCAGCACCACGCGCTCGCCCTGGCTGTTCTCGTAGACATAGCGCTGCGCGTTCGCGAACGGGCCAACCCGCACTTCGCCGCCGCCCAGGAAGTGCAGGCCTGCCGCGCCGAAATCGAACGGCGCACGCGCCGCGCCTGCTTCCAGCGCCTCCGGCTGCCCGTTTTCGGCCTCCATCAACGCCATGACCGCGGCGTTGTTCAAGACTTGCTGCGACGGCTCAGTCACGGCGACCCACGCCAAGGCGGCGCTCGCCAGCGCCAGGGCCGCCGCGAGAGCGATAGCGTAGCGCAACACCCGCCCGCCTCGGGCCGTAGCGGTGCGCGGCTGCGCCGTCTGCGCGGCCTGCGCCGGGTATGCGTCGCGAATCTGCGCGTTCAGGCGCCGGTAGAACAGGATGCGATGCCATTCGCCGGGTTTGCCCGCAAGGTAGCGCCGCACATGCGCCGCCCGCGCGCCGGCGAGCGTGCCGTCGCTATAGGCCTGGATATCGGCTTCGGAAATCGGCGGCTCGTCGAGCGGCCCGCGGAACTTCATGATCGTGATGCGATGCTGATTGGGTGGCGATGCGGGGACTAACACGCGGCGGCGCCGATTATTCCTGCGGGCGGCGAAATTCCCCCTTTTGCGTTCGCACGGCGCTCGAGCGATTTTGCGCTGCGCTGCCGCTCTTGCATCGCATACGCATAAAAAAACGCCACATTACCCGCATTGAATAATATTTGAATTATTTCCTTAAAAGCGCGTGCGAGCATCACGCCCAATGGCCGCACACCCTGCGGCAGGTTCGTGATTTACGGGAATTCAAGTGAAAAATGCTGCTCGCCTCATTGCCTTGTCGCTCGCGCTGCAAGGTCTCGCCACTCACCCTGCCATTGCGCAAAGCACGCTCAACTACACCACGTCCTGGATCGGCAACAGCTTCGGTTTTGGCGACGGCAAGTGGATGCAGCAAGACGTGGAGGCCATTGCCGTCGCGCCCGACGGCACCGTCTACGCGAACGCGCCGTGGGACGAAAGCGGCAGCGAGATCGGCGTCTACCGCGGCGGCGACAAGCTCGCGGTGGCTGGCAATACGCACGGCTGGGGCAATGCGGGCGGCGACGCCATCGCGGCGAACAGCACCTATGTGTATGCCGCGATGTCGATCGGCAACGAGAGCAACGGCCTCGTGGGCGCGGACTATCCGCCCGCCAACCAGACGTGGTTCGGCGTGACGCGCCGCCTGCGCGCGGACGTGACGCTAGGCGCGCCGTTCGCGAGCGGCATTGGCAACAGCGCGAACGCGACGAAGAACAGCTTTTTGCGCGTGCTCGCTGCGCCGAGCACTGGCGACGGCGCCGTGCGCGGCCTCGCAGCCACCGATACCGAGCTGTACGTTGCCGATACCGCCGACAACCGCATCGTGGTCTACGACGCGCAGACCATGCGTCAACTGCGCTCGTTCACCGTGCCCGCGCCGGGGCGCATTGCGCTCGCGAGCGACGGCACGCTGTGGCTGATCCAGGGCTTGCAGGCCGCGAGCGGCCCGAGCATTGGCCACTACCGCAAGGACGGCACCGCGCTCAACGACGCGCCCGTGCTGCCCGCCGGCACTGTGCCCACCGACCTCGCCTTCGCGCCATCCGGCCAGCTCTCGATTGCCGACAACGGCCCCTCGCAGCAGATCCTGCTCTACGCGCGCGCGTCGAACGGCCAGATGACGGCAGCCGGCTCGCTGGGCACGCGCCAGGGCATCTTCCATGTCGTGGCGGGCACGCCCGGCGACTGGCGTTTCAACGGCATCGCCAGCATCGGCTACGACCAGGCGGGCAATCTGTATGTCGCGCAGAACGGCCAGGGGCCGCGGCCGTACGGCACCGCGCTCGTCGGCCAGGGCGCGGTGCTGGAAAGCTACGCAATGGGCACACGCACGCTGGGCTGGCGCCTCGATGGCCTGACCTTCGTCGATGCCGCGGCCTTCGACCCCACCAACGCCGCGAACGTCTTCACCGGCTCCAAACGCTTCACGCTCGACTACCGCCAGGCGCCCGGCAAGCAATGGACCTATGCGGGCTTCACGCTCAACCGCTTCGCGTATCCGGACGATCCCGCGCTCCATTCCACGCGCGGCGTGCGCGGCTCGCCGATGGTGCGCCGCTTCAACGGCCGGCGCTTCCTCTACACGCTCGACCAGTACGCGCACTACCTGGACATCTACCGCTTCTCGAGCGCGACCGATGGCGAAGTCGCGATTCCCTCGGGCCTGCTCGCCCAGAATCCGATGCCGGGCACCTGGCCCACCGGTCAACCGGCCTACGGCGAATGGATGTGGCGCGACGCGAACGGCGACGGCCATGTGGACGCGAGCGAGATCGCTTCGAACCCCTCCACGGGCGCAACCGTCGGCAACGGCTACTGGTGGGTGGACACGCCCGGCAATGTATGGCTCGCCACGCCGCTTTCGGGCATTCGCGAGATGCCGATGCAAGGTCTCGACGCGCAGGGCAATCCCCAGTACACCTATGCATCGTCGAAGATGTTCGCAATGCCGGCGCCGTTCAACCGCATTGCGCGTATTGTCTACGTGGCCGAAACCGACACGATGTACATCACCGGATTCACGGCGAATATTCCGTGGGACGCGTCGCACTGGAAGGAAGCGGGGCCTGTGCTCGCACGTTACGACAACTGGTCGAGCGGTTCGCCCACGCTCACATGGCAGGCGTCGTTGCCCTGGAACACGAGCAGCAGTCCGCAGGTGACCACGGTGGGCATTGCCGTGGCCGGAAACTACGTGTTCATCGCGGAGCTTTACACGCAGAAGATCGACGTGTACGACGCGCGCAGCGGCCAGCTCGCCGGCTCGATGACGCCCGGCGCCAACGTGGGCAGCACGAGCGGATGGGTGGACATTTATATGGGCATGAGCGCGGCGCAGCGCGATAACGGCGATTACGTCGTGCTCGTGGAGGACGACGCGCGCGCGAAAATCCTGATGTACGACTGGACGCCGCGGTAAACCTTCAGGCTTTACGAGCGCCCCGACACCTGCGTGGAAAACGCCACACGATTGCGCCCGTCGCGCTTGGCCCGATAGAGCGCGGCGTCGGCCTCCTCGATCAGCGCCGTTTCCGCGAGGCCCGGCGCGGGCGTGAGCGTGGCCACGCCAATGCTGATCGTGAGGTGCTCGCTCACGGCGGAGCCCACGTGCGGCAGTGCGAGTCCCGCCACGTCGCGGCGCATTTTCTCGGCGAGCAGCCGCGCGCCCGCACTGCCCGTGCCCGGCAGGACGACTGCGAACTCCTCGCCGCCAAAGCGCGCCACGAGGTCGCGCGGCTGCCGGATCTCGCGGCGGATCGTCGTCGCCACCGAGCGCAGCACGTTGTCGCCCGCCACGTGGCCGTAGGTGTCGTTATACGGCTTGAAGTAGTCCACATCGATCATGAGCAGCGACACTTCGGTGCGCTCGCGCTCCGCGCGTTTCCACTCGGCGCTCAGGAATTCGTCCAGATAGCGCCGGTTCGAGAGGCCGGTGAGGCCATCCGAATGCGTGAGGCGGCGCAGTTCGAGGTTCGCGCGGAGCAGTTCCTGCTGCGAGCGGCGCAGCGCGCGATAGGCCTCGTCGCGCTGGAGCATGTTTACGTAGGATCGCGAATGATATTTCACGCGGGCGATCAGCTCGACGCTGTCCGGCAGCTTCACGAGGTAATCGTTCGCGCCCGAGGCGAACGCCGCGCTCTTGATGGCGGGCTCTTCCTTGGTGGAGAGCACGATGATCGGCACGTCGCGCGTCGCGTCGTTCGCGCGATAAGCCCGCACGAGCGTGAGCCCGTCGGTGCCCGGCATCACGAGGTCCTGCAGGATCACGGTCGGGCGCACTTCCTCCGCCATGCGCACGGCCTGGTCGGGATGCGCGCAATAGTGGAAGTCGATCTCGCGTTCGCTCGCGAGCGCCCGGCGCACGGCCTCGGCCACGATCGCCTGGTCGTCCACCAGCAGCACCATCATCGGCATGTCGGCGGCGGGCAGCGTTTGCTCCAGCGCGCTGCGCACGGCGTCCAGCGCAACGGCGAGCGAGGCGTCGTCGGCGCTGCCGGGGTCGAGGGCGGCATCCGTGCCGCCCGTCTCGAGGCCCGTGCTGTCGGCAACGTTTGCGCTGATTGGAAGAGTGGACTTCTCGGTCATGATGTCGGTCGCGTCTCGTGATGGCTGGCGTCTAGCCGGCAGATTGATGCGGTGATTTCACCCGGCTCGCAAGCTCGGGGGCAATGGCGTCGAGCGGCAGGATCGCGCGCGCGGCGGAAAGCGCCGCCGCCGCCTTCGGCATGCCGTACACGGCGCTCGTCGCCTGGTCCTGGGCGATCGTGTGCCAGCCCTTCGCGCGCATCGCCTTCAGGCCAATGGCGCCGTCGCGCCCCATGCCGGTGAGCAGCACGCCGATCGCCTCGCCCGTCCAGCACTCGACGAGGCTGTGAAAGAAGGTATCGACAGAGGGGCGGTACGGTGTCTCGGCCGGCTCGCGAGTGTAAGCCAGCTTACCGCTCGCTGTCATGCGCAGATGATCGTTGGTCGCGGCGAGCAGCACGCATCCGGGCGCGGGCTGCTCGCCTTCGAGCGCAATGCGCACCGTGAGCGGTGTCTGGTCGTCGAGCCAGGCGGCCATGCCCGCCGCGAACGACTGGTCCACGTGCTGCACGATCACGATGCCCGCGCCGAAACCGGCAGGCAGCGCGCCAAGCACGGCGGCGAGCGCGCTGGGTCCGCCCGCCGAGGCGCCGATCGCGACGAGCGGCGCCTTCGGCATGCCTGGCGCAGTTGCGGCCGGCGCGCGCGCGGTGAAATCGGGCGCGCCGGATACGCGCCCGATCTGCTCGATCTTCGCGAGCAACAGGTCCATCGTGCGGCGCGTGTCGGGCCCGGCGAGCGTGGGGGTGTCCACGGCATCGAGCGCGCCCGCGCCCATCGCCTCGTACACGCGCCAGGCGTTCGCGCCCACGCTGCTCGTCACGATCAGAATGGGGCACGGCGAGCGCGCCATGATCTGCCGCGTGGCCTCCACGCCGTCGATCTTCGGCATCACGAGATCCATGAGGATCACGTCGGGCACTTGCGCCGCGCAGAACTGCACGGCTTCCTCGCCGTTCGCGGCGACCCACAGCACGCGATGGCCGTGCCGCGTCGCGATGGCCTGACGCAGCGCCTCGACGGCGAGCGGCATGTCGTTGGCGATACCGATTTTCATCCTGTCGACTCCCCGATCAGGTCGCTTACGGCGTCGAGCAGCGCTTCGTCGTGGAAGCTGCCCTTGGTCAGATAATAGTCGGCGCCCGCGTCGAGGCCGCGCCGCCTGTCGTCTTCACGATCCTTGTACGAGACGATCATCACCGGCACGTTGCGATGCATCGCGTCGCCCTTGATCATCATGACGAGTTCGATGCCGTCCATGCGCGGCATGTCGACGTCGGTGATCACCAGGTCGAAGTGCGCATTGCGCAAGGTGTTCCAGCCGTCCATGCCGTCCACCGCCACGGTCACGTCATAGCCGCGCTTTTCGAGCAGCTTGCGCTCCAGCTCGCGCACCGTCAAGGAGTCCTCGACAACGAGAATACGCTTGCGTGCGCGCGCACCGTCAAGGGCTGCGCCGCGCGCCACGCCGGCGAGCTGACCGTCGCGCACGAGTCGCGCAACCGACGTCACGATGTCCTCCACGTCGACGATCAGCGCGACCTCGCCGTCGTCGAGCAACGCCGCCGCCGAGACGTTGCGCACCTTGCCCAGACGCGCATCGAGCGGCTGCACGGCGAGCGTGCGCTCGCCCGCGAAGCGGTCCACGGCCACGCCATAGAGGCCCGCCTCGCTGCCCACCAGCACCACGTTCAGGTCTTCCGTGGCCGCGGGTTCGGCGCCTGCCCCGAGCAATTGGCGCGCGGTGACGAGTCCCACCGGCCGCCCTTCGAAGGCAATGTGCTGCTGCCCTTCGAGCATTTCGATCGTGCTGCGCGGCACGCTGAGCGCGCGGCGCACGTGCGCGAGCGGAAATGCATAGGCTTCGCCCGCGACCTCGACGATCAGGCTGCGCACCACCGAGAGCGTGAGCGGCAACTGCAGCACGAAGCGCGTGCCCTGCCCCGCCGCGCTCTCGATGCGCACGGTGCCGCGCACGGCCTTCGCGAAATTCTGCACGGCGTCGAGGCCGACGCCGCGGCCCGACACGTCGGTCACGGTGTCGCGCATCGAGAAGCCCGGCAGCAGCAGGAAGTCGAACAGTTCGGCGTCGGACATCGCGGCAACGGCCTGGGGCTGCGCGAGCGAGCGCGCGACGATGCTCGTGCGCAGTGCGTTCAGGTCGATACCCGCGCCGTCGTCGGCCACGGCGATCAGCAGTTTGCCCGCGCTATGGCGCGCTTCGAGCGTGAGACTTGCCTCTTCGGGCTTGCCGGCGCGCCGCCTTGTTTCGGGGTCCTCGATACCGTGATCGAGCGCGTTGCGCAGCAGGTGGCCGAGCGGCGCGTCGAGCATTTCGAGGATGTCCCGGTCCACTTGCGTCGACTCGCCGACAATCGCGAAGCGCACGCGCTTGCCGAGCGAGCGAGCAAGGTCGCGCACCACGCGCGGATACGTGTGCGCCGTGTCGCCGAACGGCCGCATGCGGCATTGCAGGGCCTCGTCGTAGAGGCGCTGCGCGAGTTGAGTGCCGCGCCGGTCAATGCGGTCGATGTCGTCGAATCGTTCGGATAGCTGATGATCCAGCGACGCCAGCACATCGCGTATGCCGGCGAGCGCGGCGCGTGCGTCGGCGTCGAGCGCATCGGCGTGGCGTTCCTGGAACTGCCCCAGCGCCGCGAGCACGTCGCCCTGCGCGCGGCGCGTGCGCAAGAGACCTTCGGCGAACGGCCGCATGCGGCGCGACTCCACCAGCGATTCGCCTGCGAAACCGAGCAAGCGGTCGAGCGTGCCGGCGCGCACGCGCAGCATGCGCTCGGCGTCGGTTGAACGGGGCTGCGCGGGCCGCGCCAATGGCGCGGATTCGACTTCGCCGGATAACACGGCCTCAGGTTCCGGTTCGGATTCGTGCTCCGGCTCGGGCAGGCGCAGCGATGCCGCAAGCGCAGCGAGGTCGTCGGCTTCCGGCACTCGCACGCTCGCGTTGGCGTCAGCGTTCGCCGCGCCGGGCTGCACTACACCCTGCAGGCGCGCCACGAACGCCGCAACCGCATCGTGCGTAATCGGCGCCGCCGCAACGTCGCCCGCCGCGCTCAGCAAGTCGATGCCAACGAGCAGCGCGTCGATGCGCGCCGCGTCGATGCGCAATTCGCCGCGCTGCGCCGCCACGAAGCAATCCTCCATCGCGCTCGCCACCTCGACCGCCTCCGGCAGTCCGACAATGCGCGCCGCGCCCTTGAGCGAGTGCGTGGCGCGCATGCACGCTTCGAGCGTAGAGGCATCCTCGGGAGCGGACTCGAGCGCGAGCAGGCCCGCGGAAAGCGTGCGCGTCTGCGCCGCCGCCTCCTCCTGGAAGAGGTCGAGCAGCGAGCGGCGGCTCAGTTCGTCGTCGCTCATCGCAAACTCCTTGCAAGCGCATCGAATAGCACGTCGGCGTCGAGCACGCCCACCGAACGCCCGCGCCAGTGCGTCACGCCGCGCACATGCCGCCCAGCCGACTGCGCAAGCGTGGCGGGCGCGGGCAGCAGCGCATCGGCGCCGAAGCTCGTGACGCCCTCCACGGCGTCGACGGGAAACGCCGTCGTCGCACCCGCCCATTCGGTCACGAGCAGGCGCGGCGTGGCGGCGCGCCGTTGCGCGCCTGCCGTAGCGGCTTGTGGCATCGCAACTTCGATACGCAGAAGCGCCGCCAGCGATACCGCGAGCGTGAGCACGCCGCGCACGTTCACCACGCCCAGCACGGCAGCGCTGCGACGGTGCGGCAACGTGTGGATGGCGCGCGCTTCGTCCACGTGGCGCAGCGCGGTAGCGGGCAGCGCGAGCCACTCGCCGCCCACGCGAAATACGAGCGAGCCTTCGTGGCGCGTTTGCGGGCCGGCAGACTCCGGCACGCGTTCGGGCGCTGGCGCAGATGACGCAAGCGGCGCGGGCCGGTCGAGCATGCGCGCCGCCGCCTCTTCGAAAACCGGGCAATTCAGGCAGCGCACACACGTCTGAAGCCGCGGGCACGAGTTGTCGCCGAGCGTGCCGATGGTTTTCCAGCATGGGTCAAGCGGTTGCGCTGCGAGCACCAGGTCCTCCGTGAAGTCGCGCTCAGGCATGCGTACCTCCTGCATCCGCCGCGCCGCGCTGTGCCATCTCCTGCGCCACGCGCTTCGCGCGGCGCATCAGGCGGCGGGCACCCTCGCCGTCGCCCTGCACTTCGAGCAGCGCAGCCAGATGCGTGAGCGCTTCGTAGTGCGAAGGCTCCAGATAGATGGCCTTGCGATAGTGCGCGAGCGCCTCGGCAGCACGGCCCTGCGCATCGGCGATCAGGCCGAGCAGGTACCAGGTATCCGCATTTTGCGCCAGCGCCTTGGCCGCTTGCGCGGCGAGGCGTTCGGCCTCGTCGAGCGCACCGGCATCGGCTAAGCGCCGCGCGTCGGCGAGCGCGGCTTCGGGCGTGGCGCCCACACACTCCGCGCCCGCAGCCGGTGCGCGCACCACAGCGGCGGCGCGCGGAGCCGGCGCGCCGTGCAAGGGCCGCAGCGCGTGCCGCGCCGGCGCAGGCCTTGCACGGTGTGCCGCTGCGGCCACGGGCGCGTCGAGCGGCGTGAACACCGGCGCGCTGCCGAATGCGGGCGCCGCTGCCGTAGCCGCGATCACCGGCAGCGGCGTGAGCGCGGGCGGCACCGCTGCCGCCGGGCTCGCCGGATGATGATCCGTCGTCGCGCCGGGTTCGGGCGTGCGAAAACCGAACGCGAGCGGAATATAGGCGGACACCATTTCATGCCGCATCATCAGCCCGGTTTCCGCCGGTCCCACGAAGATCATGCCGCCCGCCGTGAGGCGCGCGCGCAGCAGGTCGATGGCGCGGTCCTGCGAGGCGCGGTCGAAATAGATCAGCACGTTGCGGCAGAAAATGAAGTCGTAACGCACCGGGTGCGGGGCGAGCCATTCGAACAGGTTCGCGCGCTCGAACGTCACGGCGCGCCGCACTGTTGCGGCGATACGCCAACCGTCGGGCGTCGCTTCGAAGTAGCGCTCGCGAAACGCGAGGCCGTCGCCGCGAAACGCATTGCGGCCGTACACCCCGCGCGCGGCCGCCGCGATGGACTGCGCACTGATGTCGATCGCGTCGATGGCGAACTGCTCGTGCGCGAGCCCCGCGTCGAGCAGCGCCATCGCCGCCGAGTAAGGCTCCTCGCCGCTCGAGCACGGCGCGCTCAGCACGCGCAGCACTTCGCCCGGCTGCGCGGCCAGCCGCTTCGCACCGAGGCGCGCGAGCGCGGCGAAGGCCTCGCGCTCGCGAAAAAACCAGGTCTCGGGCACCACGAGCGCGTCGATCAGCGCCTGGCGCTCGGCCGGCGTGGTCGTGAGTCGCTGCCAGTACGCTTCGCGCGCCCATTCAGGCAGCACGGCGCCGCTCATCCACTCCCTGCGCGTCTCGGCCGGATGCAGGTCCGCCTGAACCTCGAGCGTCACCGCCGCCCGTGCGCCCACCGCGCGCGCGAGCGCGTTGGCGCCCAGCGATTCGGCGTCGATGCCGGTTTCTTCGAGCAACCAGGCGGCGAAGCGCGGGTCGACCTGTCTCATGCCGCGCCTTGCCACGAAGGCGGGTCGGGAAAGAGCAGCGCACGCACGCGCGCGTCGAGCAGTTGGGCAACTTTCACCCACTGGACAAAACCGCGCTCGTCGCGCGCCACGGGCCCAAGCCACCGCGCTTCGGGCGTGGCGATGCCGCCTTCGGCGAAGCGCTCGGGCGCGATCGACTGCGTGCGCGTCGCGCTTTCGAGCAGCAGCGCGAGGCGGCGCGGCGGCACCTGAGAGGCGGCCGCGCCAGCGTCGTCCTCGCGGTCATACACGAGCACGAGCCGCGTGGACATGAGCGCGCGCGCGGGCCGCCCGAGCGCGAGCATCGGCAGATCGACCACGGGCACGGGCGCGCCCTCGTAGTCGATCACGCCGGCGATATACGCGGGCGTGCCCGGAAACGCGCGCACGGGAGCGAGCGGCAGCACGTGCGCGATCTCGCGGGCATCGAGCGCGTAGCGCTCGCCGTCCAGTTCGAACACCAGGAAGAGCATCGCGGCTCCCGCGTCACGCCTCGATCCTGAACCGCGACACGCCGGTGCGCAGTTCGTTGGCGACGAGCGTGAGATTGTCGATGGCCTGCGACGACTGGCGCAGCGACTCCGCCGTCTGCTGGGCCGCTTCGGAAAGCTGCGTGAGCGCCTGGGTGATCTGCTCGGCGCTCGTGGCCTGCGCCTGCATGCCGTCGTTCACGACCTGGAAGCGCGGCGCGAGCGTCTGCACGGCACCGATGATCTGCGAAAGCTGCGCGCCCACGGCCTGTACGTCGTGCATGCCGCGCCGCACTTCTTCAGCGAACTTGTCCATGCCCATCACGCCCGCCGAGACGGCCGACTGGATCTCCTTCACGGTCTGCTCGATGTCGTAAGTGGCCACGGCCGTCTGGTCGGCGAGGCGGCGGATTTCGGTGGCGACCACCGAGAAGCCGCGCCCGTATTCGCCCGCCTTCTCCGCTTCGATCGCCGCGTTCAGCGAAAGCAGGTTGGTCTGGTCGGCCACCTTCGTGATCGTCGCCACGACCTGATTGATGCTCACGGCCTTTTCGTTGAGGATGGCGAGCTTGGCGTTCACCGAGCCCGCCGCTTCCATCACGCTGCGCATGGTGTCTTCCATATGCGTGAGGCCGCTCTGGCTCGTGCTGGCGAGCCCCGCCGACTGCTCAGCCACCGTCGCCACCTCGCTCATGGTGCGCACGAGGTCGCGCGCCGTGGCGAAAATCTCACGCGAAGTGGCGCCGATCTCGGTCGTGGTGGCGGCCGTCTCGCTCGCCGTGGCCTGCTGTTCCTTCGAGGTCGCGGCCACTTCGGCCACCGAGGTCGTAACCTGCAGCGACGACTTCTGCGCCTGGGCCACGAGGCTCGCCAGTTCGTCGCTCATGCGGTTGAAGCCGTCTTCCAGCACGCCGAATTCGTCGCCGCGGTTCAACGCGAGACGCTGCGAGAGGTTGCCGGTGCGCATGGAGTCGTGCACTTCCACGAGGCGCGCCATCGGCACGGTGATCGCGCGGTACAGCGCGTAGCCCGTAGCGAGCGCGGCGAGCAGCACGACAGCGAGTGCCGTGGCGAGTGTGATTTCCGTACCCGTGACCGAACTGCGAATGGTCTGAGCGGACTCGTCGGCCTGCTGACGGTTTTCGTCGACCAGCGCGTTGGCCGTGGCGAGCACCTCCTGCCATACCGGGCCGATCTGCATGAACGCGGCCTGCGCTGCCGGGCGCGACGCGGGCAACTGGCTGGCCACCGCTTTCGCCATCGGCAGATAGCGCGCGTAGGCGTCGCGAAAGCGCTGGAAGCGCTCGCGGTCGTCGGCGCGAAAGAGCGAGCGCTCGTATTGCCGCGCATTCTCCTCGACCTGCGCCATCGCCGTGGGCAACGCGGCGACATCGCGCGCAACGCTGTCCGCATCGGCGTCGACGAAGGCCGCACGCTCCACGAGGCTGTAGGTCTGATTGGCCGCCGCGCGCATGGAGGTCGCGTAGAACAGGCCCGGCACCGAATCGTGCGTGAGGCTCATCGCCTCGCTGTCGATGGCGCGCAGCCGGTCCCAGGAGATGGCGGCCGTGGCGAGCATCAGCACGAACAGCAAGCCGAAGCTGAGGACGATGCGCGTGCCGAGGGTGTAACGACCTTGAGTCTGTCGAGGCAGGCCGGCTTGGCCGGAACGGGGCATGGCGGTGCTCATTGCGCTTGGGGCTCTCCGGTGGCGTGGACCGGCGCACCGCCCCTGCCGGCGAGGCGGGGCGCGGCGGCGCACGGCGAGACCGCGCGCGGCGGCCTTGACCGCCGTAGTGTAATGCGTTTGCGTACTTTTTTGTGATAAGGAAGGTTAGCTGACAGCCACGCAGGACGGGGCTCACCGGGCTTTTGGAGATGAATTTGCAGCGCTCGCCGGAGCGTTTTGGCAGCACTGCGCGGCGCTCTACGAGGATGCGGGCGCGCCTTGACCCATGTTTGACCCTTGCTTGATCCATGCGTCGTGCATCGGCGGGCAAGCGCGAAGCGGCCAGGGCGGCCGCGTCCCCAGGTCCGGCTTACTTCTTCACGAAGCGCAGCGTGGCGTCGACGACCATCTCGCGATGGCGCGCGCGCAGGCGCGGATGCGACGGATCGCGCCCGAACGCCGCGCCGAACGTGTGGCGGTTGCCCACGCGGTGAAAGCACATCGAGCTGATGAGCAAGTGCAGGTCGATCGGATCGATGTCGTCGCGGAACGCACCGCTTGCCACGCCGCGCGCGAGCAGGTCTTCGATCGTGCGGATCGCGCTGGCGTTGCGGCTGCGGAAGGTCTTCAGGCGCTCGATGTACTTCGCGCCGTGAATGTTCTCGATCGTCACGAGGCGCACGAAGTCGCGGTGCCGGTCGTGATAGTCGAAAGTGAATTCGACAAGCCGCCGCAGGCCTTCGGTAGGGTCCAGTTCGTCGATATGCAGGTCCAGCTCGAGCGCGCGGATGTCGCCGTAGACCTTGTCGAGCACCGCTTCGTACAACCCTTCCTTGCTGCCGAAGTAGTAGTACAGCATGCGCTTGGTGGTGTTGGTGCGCTCGGCAATCGCGTCGACTCGCGCACCGGCGAGACCCATCGCCGAGAACTCGGCGGTCGCGACTTCGAGGATATTGCGCTTGGTCTGCTCGGGATCGTACTTGCGCCGGCTTTCGGATTGAGCATCGTTGCGTTCGGCCGAAGCCGCCGGTCTTGCCATGTTTTTGTGGCCCGCAGCAGGGAAGGAATGCGGGCGATTCTAGCATGCGGGGCGCGGCCCTTTCTCAGGCGCCGCGCCCCGCAATCCAGCTCGAAGCCGCCCGGACGCGGCTTGCGCGCCTTACAACTCGATGCGCTTGATATCGCCCACGATGAAGATATACGAGGCCGCGCCGATCAGCGCGATCACGCCGATGAACACGAGCGCCCAGACGAACGAGCCCGTTGCGCCGACGATCAGCCCGACCACCAGCGGCGTGATGATGCCCGCGAGATTGGCGGCCAGGTTGAAGATGCCGCCCGTGAGTCCGAGCATGCCAGCCGGCGCGATATCCGAAACGAGCGTCCAGCCGAGCGCGGCCATGCCCTGCGCGAAGAACGCCACCGAAAGGATCGCGATCACGGCCACGTTGCTGTCCACGAAGTTCGCGAGAATGATGGTCGAGGCGAGCAGCAGTCCGGCGATGATCGGCAGCTTGCGCGCCACGTTGGCCGAGATGCCGCGGCGCAGCATCCAGTCCGAGAACGTGCCGCCGAACATCACGCCAATGGAGGCGGCAATGAACGGCATGATCGCGAAGAAGCCGATCTTGAGCCAGCCCATGTGGCGTTCGGTGGCGAGGTAGGTCGGGAACCACGTGAGGAAGAACACGAGCGTGGAGTTGCCCGCGAACTGCCCGAGGCAGATGCCCGCAAGCTGGCGGCGGCGCACCAGCTGGCCGGCCATGCGCCAGTCGAAGCCCTGCTTTTTCTCGCCTGCGGGTTGCGCGTCGGCCTTGCGCTCGTGGCGAGCGAGACCGCCGCCCGCCTCGATGTAATCGAGTTCGGCGCGGTTGGCTGCGGGGTGTTCGTGCGGCTCGCGATACAGGAACCACCACACGGCACCGAACGCGATCCCCACGGCGCCCACCACGTAGAACAGCGAGCGCCAGCCGTAAGCGCCCATCAGCGCGAAGAGGAACGGGCTAAAGAACGCAAGGCCGACATACTCGCCCACTGTATAGGTGCCGGTGGCGAACGCGCGCTCGCTTTGCGGGAACCACGTGGCGACCACGCGGCTGTTGGTCGGGAAGCACGGCGACTCGGCGGCGCCCAAACCCAGACGGCACGCGAACAGCGCGCCCACGCCGCTGATGAAGCCCTGTGCGAGCGTGCACATCGACCAGAGCGTCATCGAAAGCCAGTAGGTGAACTTGCTGCCGAAGCGGTCGAGGAACACGCCGCCGGGAATCTGCGCGACGACATAGCTCCAGGAGAACGCCGAGAACACGACGCCCATGAGCGCCGCGTTGATGCCCAGCTCCTTTGTGAGCTGTGGCGCCGCGATGCCGAGCACGGTGCGATCGAGGTAATTGATCATCGTGCCGACGGCCAGCAGGCCCAGGATGCGATAGCGCGCCTTCGAGCGGCGCATCGCGCCCTCCGCGGGCGTTGCTGCGGAAAGGGCCGGCGCATCGCCGCGCCCCGTGGATACGGGTGGTGCCATGTCTCTCTCCAAACTGTTTGTTATGCGCCGGCGTTGGCCGCCAGCATGGATTGCAGATGCGCATACATGCGTTCCGCGTCGGGCTCGACGCCCGTGAACAGCCGGAACGCATCCACTGCCTGGTACACCGCCATGCCGCCGCCGCTGAGCGTGCGGCAGCCGCGCGCCTCAGCCGCTTCGAGCAACGCCGTGCGGATCGGGAAATAGACGATGTCGGCCACCCACAGCCGCTCGTGCAGATATTCCGCGGGCAACGGCATGCCGGGCAGCTTCGCCATGCCGGTGGGCGTGGCGTGGATGAGGCCCGTGGCGTGCTGGAGCACGTCGCGCAAGTCGCCGCCCGCGCTTACGCGGGCCGCCGGGAAGCGCGCCTGCAGTTCGCTGGCGAGCGATTCGGCGCGCGATGCATCCACGTCGAACAGCGTGAGCGCCTGAGCGCCCATCTGCAGCGCTGCGTGCGCGACCGCCGCGCCCGCGCCGCCTGCGCCCAGTTGCACCACCGCTTCGAGCGAGACATCGGGCAGGCCGCGCTGGAACGCGCGCGCGAAACCCGACCAGTCAGTGTTGTGGCCGATGCGCTTGCCGTCGCGGAACAACACCGTGTTCACAGCGCCAAGCGCGCGGGCGTCGTCGGAGAGTTCGTCGAGCAGTTCGATCACGGCCTGCTTGCACGGATACGTGATGTTCAGGCCGTCGAAACCCATGCGCTCGGCGGCGAGCAACAACTCGGGGAGCGCCGCGGGCGTGAGCTTCAGCGCTTCGAGGTCGATGCGCCGGTACACATAGTTGAAGCCGAGTTCGCGGCCTTCCTGCTCCTGCATTGCGGGCGTGAGCGAGCCGCTAATGCCGGAGCCGATCAGCCCGCAGAGAAATGAATGGGCGGTTGCACGCGCGCCCAGCGCGTTCGTTTTGCCTGAGTTCTGCGCGCTCATTTCGCCACCTTTTTCGCGAGCAGCGCGGCCATGCGCTCCAGCGCGAGCACATACCCCTGCGTGCCACAGCCGACGATGATCGCCTCTGCGATCGGCGAAACGAAGGAATGGTGCCGGAACGCCTCGCGCTTGTGCACGTTCGAAATGTGGACCTCGATCACGGGCTTGGCGATCGCGGAAAGCGCATCCGCGATCGCCACCGACGTATGCGTATAAGCCGCCGGATTGATCACAATGCCGTCTACGCGCGTACGCGCTTCATGAATCCAGTCGATCAACTGATGCTCGGCATTCGACTGGCGAAAATCGATCTCGATCCCAAGACGCCCCGCCGCGTCGCGGCACAGGTTGGCAACGTCATCTAACGTTTCAGCGCCGTAGATCGCGGGCTCCCGCGTTCCCAGCAGATTCAGGTTCGGCCCGTTCAGGACCAGTACCGAAGGCATTCCCATTACACACACTCCAGAACAACTTGACGACCGGCGCGGCGCATACTGAGGAACCGACGCATGCTTCACCGCATGGTCGCAAGTGTGCCGCGAAGCGGTCCAGCGGTCACCTGGGGTTTGCCAGAATTTGTACTAACTAGTTAGTTTGGCGTATCCTTCGGACACTCCAGCGGCAAGTGTGCCTGCGGTGCGCCAGTGAGTTAAACGCCCGCCCCGCGCCGCCGCGCCGGACCCTTGTTCAACACCGCAGTTGCAGTCAGCCCGTTCGCCATGCCCATGTCCAAGCCGCTCCACACCCCCTCTCGCGCGCTGCGCCGCTCGATCGCCACGGTGTCGATCAGCGGCACGCTCGCCGAAAAGCTCGCCGCCATCCGCGCCGCGGGTTTCGATGCCGTCGAGATCTTCGAAAACGATCTGCTCTATTTCGAAGGCTCACCCGCCGACGTGCGCCGCATGGCTGGCGATCTCGGCCTCGATATCGTGCTGTACCAGCCGTTCCGCGATTTCGAGGGCGTCGCGCCCGAACGCCTTGCACGCAACATCGAACGCGTGAAGCGCAAGTTCGACGTGATGCACCAACTGGGCACCGATCGTTTGCTGGTGTGCAGCAACGTCTCGCCCGAAACGATCTGCGACGACGGCCTCGCCGCCGAGCAACTCGGCGCGCTCGCGCAAGCCGCCGGTGAGGCGGGCGTGACGATCTGCTATGAAGCGCTCGCGTGGGGGCGCCACGTGCGCACCTATGGCCACGCGTGGCGGCTCGTCAACACGGTGAATCACGCGAACCTCACGCTCGCGCTGGACAGCTTCCACACGCTTTCTCTCGACGACACGCCCGACGGTATCGCCGCGATTCCGGGCGAACGTATCGGCTTCGTGCAGATCGCCGATGCGCCGAGAATGCAGATGGACGTGCTCGAATGGAGCCGGCACTATCGTTGCTTCCCGGGCCAGGGCGACTTCGCGCTTGCGGATTTCACGGCGCAGGTGGTGAAAAGCGGCTATACGGGCCCGCTCTCGCTCGAAATCTTCAACGACGGCTTTCGCGGTGCGCCGCCCGCCGCCACGGCCGCCGACGGTCATCGCTCGCTGCTGCTGCTCGAATCGCTCACGCGCGAGACGCTGCAAGCGGAGCATGTCGAAGCGAGCGCGCTCTACCATCCGAGCGCCGCGCCCGCGCACGCGCAGTGGCAGTTCCTCGAATTCGCCGTGGACGACACGGCGCGCGCGCACGTGGCGAACTGGCTCGAAACGCTGCATTTCCGCCGCGCGGGCCAGCATCGCTCGAAGGATGTGACGCTCTATCAGCACGGCTCGGCCGCCATCGTGCTGAACGCCGAACCCGACTCGTTCGCCGACGCCTTTTTCCAGCGTCATGGGCTCTCGCTGTGCGCATCGGCGTTTCGCGTGGACGATGCACGCCAGGCGCTCGAACGCGCCGCGGGTTTCGGCTACCAGCCGTTCTCGGGCCGCGTGGGTCCGAACGAGCGCGTGGTGCCCGCCGTCCAGGGGCCGGACGGCAGTCTTAACTATTTCGTTAACGAGGAGCCGGGTCAGCCCACGCTCTTCGAAGCCGATTTCGCGCTCACCGATATCGATGGCCCGGTCGAGGTAGGCCCGATCTCGGGCATCGATCATGTGAGCCTTTCGCTGCCGGCCGGCTCGTTCGACTCCTGGGTGTTGTTCCTGAAGTCCGTGTTCGGGCTCGAAGCTACGCCCGCCGTGCTGCTGCCCGATCCGTATGGGCTCGTGCGCAGCCGCGCGCTCATGAGCCGCGACCGCGGGCTGCGCGTCGTGCTCAACGCCTCGGTGGACCAGCACACGGCCGCGGCGGAAACCGTGCGCGCCTACCACGGCACGGGCCTGAACCATGTGGCGTTCAACACGGGCGACATCTTCCGCGCGGTGACCGAGTTCGAGGCGGCCGGCGTGCCGCTCCTGCGCGTGCCGGCAAATTACTACGACGATCTCGACGCGCGCCACGCCCTCGACCCCGAGTTTCTCGACGCGCTGCGCGAGCACAACCTGCTCTACGACCGCGACGAACGCGGCGGCGAGTTCCTGCACGCCTACACGGAAACGCTCGACCAGCGCTTCTTCCTGGAGATCGTGGAGCGGCGCGGCGGCTACGACGGCTACGGCGCGCCCAACGCCGCTGTGCGCCTCGCGGCGCAAGCGCGCCAGCGTGCGCTTGCCGCAAAGGGGGCGCACGAACTGCAAGATTGATGTACACGCAGTCGATTTAGTCACTTCCCGCAGCAGTACGCACGCCGCATCGACCTGAAAATCGGGCGGCGTAGCAAAGAAAACAATAAGCAGTCCAAATCTCACCGGAGACACACGACGATGAAGAAAGCAGGCCTTGGTCTTGGTACGCTTGTCGCGACTGGCGCAGCCCTTGTGGCGAGCCCCGCATTTTCGCAAAGCAGCGTCACACTCTACGGCGCCGTCGACGACGCCATCACTTACGTCAACAACCAGAACGGTCACTCGAACGTCTATCTGCGCCAGGGCAACCTGTATGCGTCGAAGTTCGGCTTGCAGGGCAAGGAGGATCTCGGCGGCGGCACGTTCGCGATCTTCGACCTGCAAAACGGCTTCGACCTCAACAGCGGCGCCCTTTCGTCGAGCGGACTGATCTTCAATCGCCAGGCCTACGTCGGCCTGCAAAACCAGAATCTGGGCACGTTCACGGCCGGCCGCCAGTACACGCCGTATTACCTGTTCGTCGGCCCGCTCACGGGTAGCGCCTGGCTCACCGGCGCGACCGGCGCGCACCCCGGCGACATCGACGGTCTCGACACGACCGTGCGCATCAACAATTCGGCCACCTACACCTCGCCGACCTTTTACGGCGTGCAGGCAAGCGCCATGTACGCGCTCGGCGGCATTGCGGGCAGCACCGGCAAGGGTCAGACGTGGAGCGCCGCGCTGCGCTATTCCGCCGGCCCGTTGAGCCTCGCGGCAGCCATCCTGCGCATGGACAACGCGCAGCTGACGAGCGGCTTCGACAGCTCGTCCACCGGCAGCTTCGGCAAGTCCTCACTGAACACGGGCTATGTCTCCGCAAGCGCGGTCCAGCACATCGCGGCGGCCGGCAACTACACGATCGGCAACCTGATCGTCGGCGCCTCGTATTCGAACGTTCAGTACATCGCGGGCGGCAAGTCGATCTTCCACGACACGGCCATCTTCAACACCTGGGCGGCGCTCGCGGTGTATCGCTTCACGCCGGCCTTCGACGTGGGCGGCGGCTTCGCTTACACGCTCGCTTCGCAGGCCAACGGCATCACGAGCGCGGCGCGCTACCAGCAATACTCGCTCAAGGAGGCATACCACCTCTCGAAGCGCACCACGCTCTACGCCCTGCAGGCCTACCAGCACGCGGGCGGCCAGACGCTCGGCGCGAACGGCGCGGGCAACATCGTCAACGCGAGCCCGGCCGTGGGCGACTCGCAGAACGCCACGCCCTCGTCCACGCGCTCGCAGTTCGTCGGCATGGCGGGTATCGCGCTGTTGTTCTGATCGGTTAGCGGGGGCCGTTCGGATGGCTCCCGGTTCCCTCTCAAGCCCCTCGACGCAGCGGCACGGCGCTGAGTACACTCGCGGGTATCGCCTAAACGAATCCGCGCGAATCTCGCGAACTCACCGTGCCGCCTCTCGTTCCCGCCATTAGCCCACGCCTGCGCAGCAAGCTGCGCACGCTCGCCAAAACCCAGCCCAAGGCCGTTCAGCGCACCTACGACACGCTGCTCTCGCTCGAAGGCTATAGCACGCTCTCAGCGGCGGCGCGCAAGGATATCTTCTCCTCGATCGCGTTTTCCGCGGGCCTATGGTTCCAGTGCCTGCTCGACGGCACGCAGCCCTCCGCCGAAGTCATGGACCAGACTGCGGCGTTCGCGCGCCGCCGCGTGCACCAGAATGTGCCGCTGCGCTCGCTGCTGCGCGCGTTTCGTCTCGGCGCGCGCGAGCTTTGGCGCACCTGCACGGAGCTTGCCGAAGCGGACCCGGCGCTCGCGCACGAGTTGCTGTTCGATATTTCGCCTTATCTGCTCGATTACTTCGATGCAATGGCCGAGCACATTGCCGAAGCCTATCTCGACGAGCAGCATCAGCAGGCGCGCTGGCGCGGCTCGCTGCTGCAGCAGCTCTACGACCTCGTGTTCCATGCCCCGGACGACGCCGCGCGCTTTCGCGAGACCGTCGAGGCACTCGGTCTCGACGCCACGCTGCCTCGCATTGCGCTCGCCGTCGATCTGGACTTGCGCGACCACGCACCCTCGGTGCGCGAGGATGCGCTCGATCGTTTCGCGCTCAGCGCCGCGCGTCACTTCGAACTGAAGCCCGACGCGCTCGTGCGCGTGTGGCATCGCGAGCGGCTGGTGTTCTGGCTGCCGTGCGTGCGCGGCGATTCGATGACGCGCAACGATCAGCGCGCGGCCGAGCACGCGGCCGCGCTCTCTCGTGCCGAGCCGCGCGTGCGCAGCATCGGCATCGGGCTCATGAATGAAGGGGCGCGCGGCTGGGCGGCCTCGGTGGAAGAAGCGCTGAAGGCCGTGGACTTCGCGCCGCGCGGCAGCAGCGCGAATGACGACAACGACATTGGCGACGAATTCGGCAACGTCCTTCGCGTGCACCGTTTTTCGTCTATCGCCATCGAGGAGAGTGTGCGCAGCAGCGCCAACGTTCTGCGCTACCTCGTTTCGCTCGCCGAGCAACTGGCGACGGAAGCGGACCTGCTCGCCACGCTCGAAGCGTGGTTCGCAAGCGGCCAGCGCCGCAGGCAGACGGCTGAAACGTTAGGTGTGCATCCGAATACGCTCGATTACCGGCTTGAGCGCATTGAAACGCTGCTGGGCGCGAAGCTCGACGACGCGCAATGGATTGCCAGGCTCGATATCGCGCTCAAGCTGCGTTCAGCGACGCAGGGTTCGGAGCGCGACGGAAAAAAGAAGGAAAGGAAGGGACGATTGGGTGTGAAAAAGGCGAAGAGCGCGGAGCGCTGATTGTCGCGGCGCGCTCTTTTCGCTTTCACACGTTTCACGCCGCCGCGTCGCGCAACTCCCGCCGCAAGATCTTCCCTACCGTCGACTTCGGCAGCGCCTCCACGAAGCTCACCACGCGCGGCACCTTGTACGCCGCGAGTTGCGCGCGGCAATGCGCGATCACCGCTTCCTCGCTCAGCACCGCTTCACGCGCGGGCACCACGAACACACGTACGGCCTCGCCGCTTCGCTCGTCGGCCACGCCTACGCACGCGCATTCCGCCACGTCCGGCATTGCGGTCACGACCGCCTCGATTTCATTCGGATACACGTTGAAGCCCGAGACGAGGATCATGTCCTTCGAGCGATCGACGATGCGCAGGAAGCCTTGCGCGTCGAACACGCCCACGTCGCCGGTGCGAAAGTAGCCGTCGTCGGTGAATGCAGCGCGCGTAGCCTCGGGCTGGTTCCAGTAGCCCTGCATCACCTGGGGGCCTTTCGCGCAAATCTCGCCAGGCTCTCCCGGCGCTGCCTCGACGACGTCGTTCATCAGCTTGACGTCGGTGGACGGCACCGGCAGCCCCGTCGTGCCCGTGAAGCGGTCGACGCTCCCTGGGTTGAACGACACCACGGGGCTCGTCTCCGAAAGCCCATAGCCTTCGCGGATGAACCCGCCGGTAATCGCCTGCCAGCGCTCGGACACGGTGGAAATGACCGCCGCGCCGCCGCCGCCCGCGAGCCGCAGCCGCGAAAAATCGACCTCGCCAATGCGCGGATGCGCAACGAGCCCCGCATAGAGCGTATTCACGCCCATGAAGCTCGTGGGCCGCGCGGCCTTGAACACGTCGATCAGGCCGTCGAGATTGCGCGCATTCGCAACGAGCCAGTTCTGCGCGCCAATCGAGAAGTAGACGATGAGATTCACCGTCAGCGCGAAGATGTGATAAAGCGGCAGCGCCGTCACGACGACTTCTTCGCCTGGGTTCATGAAGCCCGGCATGAAGGTCTTGAACTGCTCGACATTGGCGACCAGGTTGCGATGCGTGAGCAGCGCGCCCTTGGAAAGCCCGGTCGTGCCACCCGTGTATTGCAGGAAGAGCGCGTCGTCGCCGCACAGCGTGGGGGCTTCGAACGGCAAGGTTGCACCTTGCTCGAGCGCCGCGGCGAACGAGCCGGGCTGCGGTTCGCGCTCGCTGCCCGCGCAATCGCTTGCGGCCACGCTCAACACGGTTTGCACGGCCGTATTCGCCTTGATTGCCTCGAAAGTCGGCAGCGCGCCGTCGAACACCACGAGCGTTTGCGCGCCGGAATCCACGAGCTGATGCTGAAGCTCGCGCGGCGTATAGAGCGGATTCACATTCACCTGCACCGCTCCGGCACGCACGATGCCGATCAGCGCAATGGGGAAAGCGAGCAGGTTTGGCAACATCACGGCGACGCGGTCGCCCTTCTTCACGCCCGCGCGCTGCAAGTACGCCGCGAAATTGCGCGAGAGACGATCGACGTCGGCGTAGCTGAGCGTGGCATCTCCCGCGCGCAATGCCGGCCGGTGCGCGTGTTCGCGCATCGCTTCGTCGAACATGTGCGCGAGCGACGGATGCAGATCGGGATTGATAGTAGCGGGAATCTCGCCGTAGCTGGCGAGCCAGGGGGCTTTCGACACGTTCGTCTCCATGAATTCGGATCGCGGCTTGTTTGCAGGGTGCCGCGTTTCATGCCCATGCTACGGACTTGCCCGCGCCTGGAGAACTGGGAAAGCGGATAACGTGATTGTGAAAAGTCACAAAAACACTCACGGGGGCGTCCCGTGCCTGCAGGTGCGACGCCACGTCCGTGTCTGATCTTTGTCAATTGTGCGACACTGCACCGTCTCGTCCGAATCGCCGTTCTGGCGTGCCGGCGCGGCATCGCGCCACGCGCGTTTGCTAACACGCATACGCTGCGTCGAGGCGCTTCCCGAAGCGGATTGACCAGAGCATCGCTTTCATGCCGGACATACCCTTGTCCCCCTCCCGCGCGCCAAGCGCACGCCGCCGCGGCATCGGCGTCGCCGTATTTCTCGCCATCATCGCGGCCGGAGCGATCTATGTCATCGATCATCTCGTCGTCGATTTGCGCGCCGTTCGCGAGAGTTCGGCGCTGCCCTTCGTCCTGCTCGGGCTCGCGCTCATCATCGCGCTCGGCTTCGAATTCGTGAACGGCTTTCACGACACCGCCAACGCCGTCGCCACCGTCATCTATACGAACTCACTCGACCCGCATCTCGCCGTGGTCTGGTCGGGCGCGTGGAATTTCATCGGCGTGCTCGTTTCGAGCGGCGCCGTCGCGTTCGGCATCCTGCAACTGCTGCCGGTGGAGCTCATCCTTCAGGTGGGCAGCGGTGCGGGCTTCGCCATGGTGTTCGCACTCCTGATCGCTGCCATCGTCTGGAATCTCGGCACGTGGTATTTCGGGCTGCCTTCATCCAGTTCGCATACGCTCGTGGGCTCGATCATCGGCGTGGGTATCATGAACCAGTTCATCAGCGGGCCGTCCGGCACGAGCGGCGTGGACTGGGACCAGGCGCTGGGCGTAGGCAAGGCGCTGCTGTTCTCGCCCGTGGCCGGCTTTGTCCTGGCCGCGCTGCTGCTCCTCGTGCTCAAGCTGCTCGTGCGCGTGCCCGCGCTGTATGCCGAGCCCAAGTCCAACCAGCCGCCGCCGCTCTGGATCCGCACGCTGCTCATCCTCACCTGCACCGGCGTTTCGTTCGCCCACGGGTCAAACGACGGCCAGAAAGGCATGGGCCTCATCATGTTGATCCTGATCGGCGTCGTGCCTACGGCCTATGCGCTCAACAAGGCTGTCACGCCCGAGGAAACCGCGGCGTTCGTGGTCGTGGCGCGTGAGGCGTCCGCCACGCTCGGCCGCTACGCTAACGGCGCGCCGCCCGACAACGCCCGCGCCGAGGTCGAAGCGTTCGTGCGCACACGCAAGCTCACGCCCGCCACGCTGCCCGCGCTGCGCCAGCTCACCGACACCATTGGCGACCAGGTGGCGCTGTCCGGCTCGATGGCGACAGTGCCCGACACAATCGTCGACAACGTGCGCAACAACATGTATGTCGCGAGCGAAGCGATCCGGCTGATGCAGAAGGCGAAGGCGCCGCCGATGTCACCCGCTGACGCCAGGGTGCTCGAAACCTTCCGCCAGCAGATGGACCACTCGACCAAGTTCATTCCAACATGGGTGAAGGTGGCCGTGGCCGTGGCGCTCGGTCTCGGCACGATGGTGGGCTGGAAGCGCATTGTCGTGACGGTGGGCGAGAAGATCGGCAAGCAGCATCTCACCTATGGTCAGGGCGCCTCGGCGGAGGCCGTGGCCATGATCACCATAGGCATGGCCGACGTCTACGGAATGCCGGTGTCGACCACGCACGTGCTCGCCTCGGGCGTAGCAGGCACGATGGCCGCGAACGGCTCGGGCCTGCAGTGGGGGACCGTGCGCAATCTCGTGCTTGCGTGGGTGCTCACGTTGCCGGCTTCCATTGCGCTGGCTGCGGGTCTTTACTGGATGTTCCGGCAGTTTCTCTGACGTCGGCTTCACGCAGCATTTCGCGCAAACGGAACTTTTGCACCTTGCCTGCGGGCGTGGTCGGCATGGCATCGAGCAGCAATAGCCGTTCGGGCAAATACTGCACGGCGACCTTGTGCGATTTGAGGAATGCGACGAGCGAGGGCAGATCGACAGCCGCGCCAGGCCGCGCCACCACCACGGCGCACGCGCGCTCGCCCAGCCGCTCGTCCGCGTACGCGACGATCGCCACTTGAGCAACGGCCGGATGGCGGTAGAGCAGCGACTCGATCTCGACCACGGGAATGTTCTCGCCGCCGCGAATGATCACGTCCTTGCTGCGCCCGCTGATACGGATATAGCCGCGCTCGTCGACAATCGCGAGGTCGCCGGTGTCGAACCAGCCTTCGGCATCCGTAGCATTCAGGTGCGCGCGCTTGAGATAGCCGCCGAAACCCGAGCATGCGCGCACGAAAAGCCGGCCCGCTACGTTCGGCGGCAGCGCGCGGTCGCTCTCGTCCACGACCTTCACTTCCACGCCAGGCAGCGGCACGCCGTCGGTCGTGGATGCGCGTTCATCGTCGTCGTCCAGACCGGTGAGCGTCACCGCACCGAGTTCCGTCATGCCCCACGCGGAGACGATCTTCGCCCCCAGCGCCAGGCTCGCGCGCTCGACCAGTGCACCAGGTATCGGCGCGCCCGCGCACAAGAACGTGCGCAGCGTCGGCGCACGCGTTCCCGCCGTGATAGCCGCGTTTGCGAGATCTCCGAGGAACGCCGTGGAAGCCATCGTGAACGTCGCTCGCTCCTGTGCGATCAGCGCGAGCGCTGCCTCCGGCTGCCATACGTCCTGCAGGATGGCGCTCGCCCGCAATGCGATCGGCATCATCAGGCCGTACATGAAGCCGGTTTGATGCGCCATCGGCGAAGCCATCAGCACGGCGTCGTCGTGACCAAGACGCATGGCCTGCGCATAAGGCATGATGTTCGAAAACAGCGTGTTGGCCGTGTGCATCACCCCCTTGGGCTCGCCCGTCGTGCCGGAGGTGTAAAGCAGTTGCGTCACGTCGTCGGGGCCAGGGCGATTACGCGTGAGGATGGCTTCGGCGTCGCTCGCCTCATCCCAGCGCGGGCCGCTCAGAAGCGCTTCGAAACTGTGCCGTGCAGGCTCTCCTCGATCCGTTGCACCCACAACCACTACGTGCTGCAAGGCCGGTAACTCAGGCTGCAGCGCGTGCAGCATCGCCTCGTAATCGAAGCCTCGATAGCGCTGCCGCACGATCATCACCCGGCTGGCGCCATGCTTGAGCATGAACGACAGCTCGCGCTCGCGAAAGATCGGCATGAGCGGATTGAGCACTGCGCCGATGCGCGAGCACGCCAGATAGAGCAGCGTGAACTGCCAGCAATTGGGCAGTTGCATGGAGACCACGTCGCCCTTCGTGACGCCAAGCCGCACTAGACCCACGGCAATGCGATCCGCCATGCGCGCCATCTGCGCGTAGGTGAAGCGCGTGGTCTCCCCATCTTCGATTCGCACGGCAGTCAGCGCGATCTTCGCCGGACATACGGCCACACAGGCGTCCAGTTCGTCGTTGATGGTGCGCCCGGGCCACCAGCGCCGTGCCTCCTCCCGCGCGCGGCGCGGCCCGATCAGTACCGCGTCGAACTCCATGTACTGCCTCCCGTGGCGTTAAAGGGAACGTCGCAGGCGGCGCGCATCATGCCGGCACCGCGTCGCGGCCCGCGTTCGAGCGCGCGATGATGGTCTTCATGATCTGCGCCGTGCCGTCGCCGATCTGGAAGCCCAGCACGTCGCGCAGACGCTGTTCGAGCGGCCCGCGGTCGTAGCCGCCGTGCCCGAACGAAAGCAGGCATTGGTGCACGACGTCATAGGCGAGCTTCGGGCCCCACCACTTGCACATGGCGGCCTCGGCCGTGTGGGGCAAACCGCGGTCCTTGAGCCACAGCGTTTGCAGGCACAACAGGCGCGCAGCCTCCACCTGGGTTGCGTATTCGGCAAGCGGATGCGAAACGCCCTGGAACGCAGAAAGCGGCTTACCGAAAGCTTCGCGCTGCGCAACGTACGCCCAGGTTTCCTCGAGGCTCACGTTCGCCACGGCGAGCACCTGCAGGCCAATGAGCGCCCGCGAAAAGTCGAAACCCTGCATGACCTGCACAAAGCCCTTGCCCTCATCACCCAGCAGATGATCCACCGGCACGCGCACGTTCTCGAAGAAGATCGAACCGCGTCCGATCGCGCGCTGCCCGTGACAGTCGAAGCGGTTGCGCGTGACGCCCGGCAGATCCATCGGCACGAGAATGGCCGACACGCCGCGCGCGCCGTCTTCCACGCTGCCGGTGCGCGCGAACACCACGGCGGCGTCGGCCTGGTCGGCGGCGGAAATCGAGGTTTTCTCGCCGTTGAGGACGTAGTGGTCGCCCACGCGCTCCATCTTCAGGCGCAGGTTCGCGGCATCCGAGCCGCCGCGCGGCTCCGTGAGCGCGATGGCGAGCAGCGCGCGGCCCTGCGTGAGCCGCTCGAGCCACGGGCGGGCAATTTCGGGCGCGGCGTGCTTCGCGAGAATCTGCCCGTTGAGCGAGGCAAGCAGGTTGATGTACGAGAGGCTCAGGTCGGCGCGCGCAATCTCTTCGTGGATCACACCCGCGGCGAGGCACCCCATGCCCTGCCCGCCATACTGCTCGGGCAATTCCGGCGCGATGAAGCCCATTTCGCCCATTTCGCGCATGAGGCCGCGATCGAGCACGCGCGTAGCGTCGCGTTCGATGAAGCCGGGCGCCACGCGTCCCTGCGCGAAGCGCCGCGCGTGCTCGCCCAGCGCGGCGAGGTCTTCGTCGATATACGGATTCATGGTGTCTCCCGGAAGCAGCTAATTCGATTCGCAATCCTGATCGTCATGAAGACGCCTTTATTTGACGTACTTGCGGAACTCGGGCTTGCGCTTTTCCTGGAATGCACGCACGCCCTCGCGCGATTCTTCCGTGTCGTAGTAGAGCTTCAGTGCGTACATGCCCATGCCCGCAATGCCAGCCTGATGCGCCGTGTCCATATTGAACGAGCGCTTGGCGATCGCAATCGCTGTGGGGCTCTTTTCCATGATCTCGTCGCACCACTTCTGCACTTCCGCGTCGAGCTGATCGTGCGGCACGACCGCATTCACGAGGCCCATGGCCAGCGCTTCGGCAGCGGGATAGCGGCGGCACAGATACCAGATCTCACGCGCCTTTTTCTCGCCCACCACGCGTGCGAGGAACGCAGTGCCGTAGCCAGGATCGACCGAGCCGACCTTCGGGCCCACCTGTCCGAACACGGCCTTTTCCGAAGCAATGGTGAAATCGCAGATCGTGCACAGCACGTTGCCGCCGCCCACCGCATAGCCCTGCACGCGGGCGATCACGGGTTTGGGGACGTCGCGAATCACGGCATGCAGTTCCTCCATCGGCAGGCCGATCGTGCCGCGGCCGTCGTACTGCCCCGAGTGCGCGGACTGGTCGCCGCCCGTGCAGAACGCCTTGTCGCCCGCGCCGGCCAGGACGATCGCACCGATCTCTCGGTCGTAGCCCGCCTTGTTGATCGCGTGAATCAGTTCGTCGCAGGTGCGGCCGCGAAACGCGTTCATCTTCTCGGGCCGGTTGATGGTGATCCATGCCGCGCCGTTGCGCACTTCGTAAAGAATGTCTTCGTAGTTCATGATCGATGTCTTTGCTGATTCGTAGTCGATAGAGAGAGCGTTCGCCGGCATCAGCCCGCCATGGTCAGACCGCCCGATACGCTCAGCACCTGTCCCGTGATGTAGTTCGCGTCGTCGCTCGCAAAGAACACGATCGCGCCGGGCAAATCCTCAGGCTGGCCAATGCGGCCGAGCGGAATGGAACGCTGGAACGCTTCGAGCAGCTTGTCGGGGTTGCCCGCGCCTTCCTTGTATTCGGCGAAGAGCGCGGTGTCGGTCGGACCGGGGCACACCACGTTCACGGTGATGCCGTGGCGCGCATGCTCACGCGCGATGGTCTTCGAAAACGCCACGAGACCGCCCTTGCATGCCGCATAGACTGCTTCGCCCGACGAACCGACACGCGCGGCGTCCGAGGCGATGTTGATAATGCGCCCGCGCTTGCGCTCGACCATGGCGGGCAGCACCGCGTGATGCATGTGCAGCGCACCCGTGAGATTGATGGAGATGAGCTTTTCCCACTGCACGGGTTCGGTCTTCGTGAACGGGCGGAACACGTCCCAGCCCGCGTTGTTCACGAGCACATCCACGGGGCCGAGCTGCGCTTGCACTTGCTGGAGCTCCGCATCCACTTCCTCGCGATTCGTGATGTCGCAACGCAGCGCCAGCGCCTCGCCGCCTTTTTCGCGAATCTCCTCCGCTACCTTCAGCGCCGCTTCGAACGACAGATCCAGCACCGCCACACGCGCGCCCTCGGCGGCAAAGCGCCGGCAGGTCGCCCCGCCGATGCCGCCCCCGCCACCCGTCACCACGACCGTCTTGCCTTCGAGTTTTCGCACCGCGATCCTCCATTCGGTTGAGCAGTACCATAGACGCCTTCGAAGCCAGCCCTCTTTGAGCCCCGCATCGAATTACGTCAATATGTTGACGTATACTAGGTAACACCCAGATCGAAGACAAGCGCGGAAGCACCAGGAGAAACCCTTGCCAAAAACATCAAAAATTCAGAATTCGAGCCGCTTCGATCTTGCCAACCGGCTATTCTTCCGGCTCTATCAATGCGCAAACATGTTGCATAAAACCGGTACGCGCGCCGTGGAGGCCGAGGGCTTGACCACGCAGCAATGGGCTGTGCTCGGCGCGCTTTCGCGCAAGGAGGCTCAACCCGGCATGAGCGTGGGCGACCTCGCGCGATACTTGATGGTGAGCCGCCAGAATCTCTCGGGCCTGATCAGCCGGATGGAACGCGACGGTCATGTGACGACCCAGGCGGATGCGCGCGATCGCCGCTCGCGCCTCGTCTGCATGACCGAGCCGGGACGCAAGCTATGGGTTGCGCAGGCCACGCCGAAAATCGAGGCGTACTACGAAGCCGTGCTGGACAATTTTTCGTCCGACGACATGACGCACACGCTGCACTATCTGCTGAAGCTGCTCGACAACATGAAGCGCGTTGACGAACGGGAGCGCGCGGCGGACGACGACGAAACGTGAGCCTGCTCCGCTACAATCAGACGACACGCGCAAGGAGAAAACCACATGAAAATGGACGCATTTCGCTTTGGCACCACCGACTGGTCCAGCGTCGAGCCCACGCAACACAAAGGGGAAACGGGCATGGCCAGCTGGCGCACGCGCTTTTTCGGCGACGAAGCCAACCCGATCCGCGTGCGCATGGTCGAATACTCGCCCGGCTACCTCGCGGATCACTGGTGCAAGAAGGGGCACATTCTGTTCTGCCTCGAAGGCGAACTCGAAACGACGCTCGACGACGGGCGCAAGTTCGTCCTCACGCCCGGCATGAGCTATCAAGTGGGGGACAACGCCGAGGCGCACCAGTCGTACACGCGCACGGGCGCGAAGCTTTTCGTCGTCGATTGAAAGCGGCCGGCGCGCGCCGCTTCAGCGCGGCGCGCCGAGATCGGCGTCGAGCCGCTTGCGCAGGTCGCGCACCACGCGTGCGGCCGGCACGAGCCACCACGTAGGAGCCGCCACGGAGAAGTCATACGCGAGCGCCGTTTGCGCGGCGCCAGTCGTGTGCGCCCGGCACCGGAACGCCACCACCTGGCGGCGCGTGCCGGTTTGCGAGCCAGGCGAGAAACGCATGACCGCACGCAGCGCGAATTGCGTATCGTCGGGCGCGGCGTCGTACGATTCGATGCTCCACTCGGCGCCGTAGTGCGCCTCGTGACGCAACGCCGCGCTCACGCGGCGGCGCGTTTCGTCGCCGGGCAGCGCCACGGGGTGCTCGCACCCGGCACGCCCCGCGCGGTACAGCGTGCGCTGCGACCAGCCCCAGCCGAACGTGAGCACCACGCCGCCCGCCACGAGCGCCCAACGCAGAACATGGGCAAGCCAGCGGCCAAGCTCGAAGCGCGCGATGGGCGCGAGCAGCAAGCCCACGATCCAATGCGCGACCACGAAGATCACAATGCACGCGAACACGCTCGCGGCGAGCGTCAGCAGCCAGCCTCGCGAAGGGTCGTCGAGTTTCGCAAACAGGAAATCGCGCACACCTGAACGCGCCTGCACGTCAACGGCTTGAGGCTCGGCTGCACCCTGAGGCTCGCCTGGCTGCCCAGCATCCGCTTCGTCGCGCATTGCCGTGAGTTCGCCGTGCAGCGAGTCGCGTTCGGTGCGCATGCGCTGGATCTCGTCGAGGGTTCGCGTGCGCTCGGCGCGCAGCCCGTCCAGCTCGGCACGCACGCGTTCGCGCTGTGCCAGCAGTGCCTGCATCTGCGCGTGCAACTCTTCAGCCTGCGCGACGCTCAGCGCGGCGCGGCTCACCGGCGGCGCGTGATGCACGGACCAGTAGGCCTCAAGCAACTCGCGCGCCTCCTTGACGCGCTTGAACTGGTCGTCGGCCCAGCGCATCGAAGCGGCCGTGGGGTGCCGCCATTTGTCGGGATGCAGGATCTGCGCGAGATGGCGATAGTGATGCTTGATGTCCGCCTCGCTCGCCCCAGGCTCCAGATCGAGCCGGTAGTAGAGGCGGTCGTAATCCACGGGTCGGTAATCGCGGCCTGGCATGACCTGTCAGTGTTCGTCAGTGGATGGGTGGGCAGGCAGGCGCAACGCCTGCCTGTTCAAATTAGCGCAATGCGCCCGGTCCGGCAAGGAAAGCGCCGCCGCCCGCGCCTGCACGGTTTCAGTGCGGCCGCCCCGCCAGCAGGCGGCTTAGCGTCGCGAACGCGGTGGCCGGCAGTTCGTGCAGCTTGCGCACGACCACGGCGTTCGGATAAAACGCCTCAACGGCGTCGTCCAGTATGCCGATGCCGACCAGCTCGATGCCCTGCTCCGTCACCGCCTGCACGCGCGCGAGCAGGTCGGTGCGCAACACCGCCGGGTCGCCGTCACTCGTTGAAGGATAGCCGTCCGAGAGCACGAAAAGCAGCCGCCTGCGCGCCCTGCGCTGCGCGAGCCGCGCCGCCGCCCAGGCGAGCGCTTCGCCGTCGGGGTTCTCGTGGCCGCACTCGATGGCCGCGAGCCCGCTCAAGTCGCGTGAATCGAAGCGCTTGAACACACGCAGATCCAGCCGCTCGACGAAGCGGTTATAGACCCGCAGATTGGCGCCGGCCGCGCGTTCACGCTCATAGCGCGCGCGCATTGCCGGCGCTTCGATCGAGCTGTAGCCGAGCACTTCCGAATCGAAAGCGAGTTGCGTGAGCGCATCGGCGAGTGCCGCCGCGCACAGGCGCGCCAGTTCGATCTTGCCGCCCGCCATCGAGCCGCTCAGGTCGAGCAGCAGCGTGACCACCGTGTCGCGGCCGCTTGCGTGGCGCGCCACGCGAAACGGCGTGCGGTAGCCGCGCGAGGCAGCGAGACGCGCGAGCGCGGCGCGGTCGATCTCGCCGCGCTCCTGCTCGCGCTTCCAGTGCGTGAGTTCGTCGGCCTTGAGCACGCGCTCTAGCTGGGCCTTGAGCGCGCCGGTTTCCGCGCGCGCCAAGGCGCGCAGCTTGCGCCAGGCGGTGGCGTCGCCGCGGCCCGTGAGGTCGGTGACGACGTCGAATTCGGTGGTCAACGGGATCGACAGGCGTGGGCGCATGTGCGCGGGGCCGCGATTGCCGGCGGCGGCGTGCGGCGCGTCCGCCTCGGAAAGCGATGCGCCGGCAGCGGAATCGGACTCCGTGCTCGCGCGCGCCGAAGCGCCGCCGTCACGCTCGCGGGCGTCCTCTGGCTGCGCCGCGCCGCCCGGCGGTTCGACTTCGTCTGGCGCACCGAATTCATCCATCGCCTGCGCGAGCCCGGCCGCTTCATCGTCGAGGCCTTCGGCCGGCCCCGCCGTCTGCATCATGTTGTTCGCGCCGCGCGATGCGAGCGAACGCACACCCGCCACGATCGCCGCGGCTGCACGCAGGCTCGCCTGCGTCGACTGGCTCGCGCGAGCCGCGTCGAGCGGAGCGTCGATCGCGCGCAGCGCGGCGGCGAGCGCTGCGGCGTCGCGCTCCAGCACGCCCGGCGCTTCGCCCCACAGCGTGCGCTCGATCGCCCAAGCCAGGCGCTCGCGCCATGCCAGTTTTGGCCAGCGCCGCGCGATGTCGTCGCTGCGCTGCGCGCGCCAGCTTTGCGCGTAGCGTCGGGCGCCAGGGAACGTTCGCGCGAGCTGCGCGAGCACGCGACGGTCCTCGATCGCCTGCGCAATACGCCCCGTCACGCCGGCTTGCGGCGTGTCGAGACGCGCCGCCTGGCTGTAGCGATGGCGCGCCGCCAGCAAGTCGAGCGCGCCGAGCAGTGCCGCTTCATTTGCGGCTTCATTCGCGCCTTCGCTCACGAGGCGCGCGGGCAGCACGAAGCGTTCGCCTTCCACGCGCGGCTCGCCCGCGCCGAACGTCACGCTCACGCGCGTGTCGCCGGTCAGCACGCGCGCAAGACGCCCGAGCGCGCCCTCGGGATCGGCGCCCGCCGTCAAGCCTTCCGTTTCGTCCCGCAAGCTGGACACAAACGCCTCCGCACTCACGCGTCGAAGATCACGTGATGACGAATGATGCTGCGTATGAGCGCTGCATCGTCGGCGCTCACCTTCGCGTAGATTGCCGGCCCCGCCGCGCGCTCGACGTCGCCCGTGCGCAGCATGAGTTCGGCCCAGTCGATCAGGCGCCGCGTGGAAAAC
Source organism: Paraburkholderia sp. J8-2 (assembly GCF_905220195.1). Taxonomy (NCBI): domain Bacteria; kingdom Pseudomonadati; phylum Pseudomonadota; class Betaproteobacteria; order Burkholderiales; family Burkholderiaceae; genus Paraburkholderia; species Paraburkholderia sp. J8-2. Next base: position 18,818 of record NZ_CAJMZA010000019.1, on the reverse strand, counting down.
GCGCTCGCGAGATCCTCGCGGGCGAACGCCGCGCGGCAGTCGGCGGCGACGGCAGCGAGTGTCTGCGCGAGCGGCCGCGTGAGCACCGGCAGCGTGCGCAGCAATACTTCGGTTTCCTCTTCAAGCGAGAGATAGTCGAACAGGTACACGCGCCAACGGTCGAGAAACGCCTCGTTGAGCAGGTTCGCACCCTGGTACAAATGGCGGTACGCGCTCATCGCGCCTGCGGCGTTCGCGGTGGCGAAGAGGCGAAACGACGGACGCGGCTCGACAATCTCGTTGCCGCGCTCCTTGAGCAGCAGGCGGCCGTTCGGTTCCAGCACGGCGGTGAGCACCGCAAGAATGGACGGCTCGGCAAAGTCGAGTTCGTCGATGATGAGCCAGTAGCCCTCGCGCATCGCTACGGGCAGCACGCCGTCCACCCAGATCGTCTCGCCGCCCTTCACGGTCCAGAAGCCCACGAAGTCGCCAATCGTGGTCTGGCCGTTCATGTTCGCGCGCAGCACGCCATAATTCGCGCGTGCGGCCACCTGCTCGATGAAGCTCGTCTTGCCCGAGCCCGTATGGCCGATCAGCATGACACGGCGATTTTCTACGATGTCCTGAACGATGTCGTCGCCGCGTTCGGTGAAAAGATAAGCCGCGTTCACGCGCGGCACCAATGCGTTCGGCTCGCCGCGCGGCAGATCAACGGTGCCGATGCGTACGGTGGGCGCTTCAACTTGTGCACGGGTTTGAGCGGCTCTCGACTCACACGCCGCTTCGACGGCTTGCCGCAAGGCTGCCGAAAACGTGCTGCCCGCTTGTGCGGCTCGCGCTTCATCGGCGCGCTGCGCATCGGAAACGAAGCCCTCGCGACGCCACTTGAGCAGCTTCGCTTCGAGATTGTCGAGGTCGATTTCGGTGTCGATATCGACCTTGTCGTCATCGCCCTGGCCGTGCTCGATGCGGTACATATGCGCACGTGCGGAAGGCGAAACGCGCCACCATTCGCGCGCGCGGCCGGCGCCGCGGGTGTAGAAGCCGAGCGGGTCTTCTTCTTGCAGTGCGGGATCGGATGCGTTCATGGGCAGGCAATACAGGGCGCTGGCGCGCGGTCCGGAAATTCGTCTCATATTACCGGTGCGTGTCGCAGTGCGCAAAAGCGTGACAATGACGACCAAGCGAGGATCACGCCCGCGCCACGGCCCTGCTTCCACGCCACGTCGAGCCATGCTAGCGTGACGACCGCCATACGAGGCAAGCACGCCTCCCCTGTCACCCGGAGACTCCCATGCCCCAAGCCGCGCCGCCCGAACTCGACGACGAGCCCGGGCGCGGCCGTTCGCTCGCGCGCCACTACCCGCGCGGGCTGCAGATCGAGCCGCACACGCATACCTGGGCGCAGGTGCTCTACGCCGTCTCCGGCGTGATGTGGGTTGAGCTGGAGCGCGAAGCGCTCGTAGTGCCGCCGCAGCGCGCCGTGTGGCTGCCGCCTGGCACGCAGCACGCCATTCATATGCTGAGCGCCGTCGAGATGCGCAATCTCTATCTGCACGAGTGCGACAGCCGGCACCTGAGCGAGCGCTGCGAAGTGTTCGAGGTCAACGGCCTGCTGCGCGAACTCATCACGAGCCTCGCGGAACGCGCGCGCGAAGACGACGCCTGGCTCGACGCGGCCTATCGCCTCGCGTCGATCGAGCTTGCCCACGCGCCGCGCTCCACGCTGCGCATTCCGCTGCCCGACGCATCCGACCGCCGCCTCGCCACCCTGTGCCGCGCAGTAATCGACAACCCGTCGGCCGATATCGGCTTCGAGCAACATGCGGCTTGGGTGGGCGCAAGCGTGCGCACGCTCTCGCGGCTCTTCACGCGCGAGCTAGGCATGGGGTTTGCGGAGTGGCGCCGCCAGGTGCAGCTCGCACTCGCGGTATCGCGCCTCGCGGAAGGCGAGCCTGTGAGCGCCGTGGCGCGCATGCTGGGCTATCTGCCCAGCAGCTTCAGCGACATGTTCCGCCGCGAACTGGGTGTGCCGCCCAGCGAGTTCCGGCCCGCCGGCACACTGGGCGGCACGGCGGGCTTCGCAGAGGAAAGCGCAGCGCAGTGACTGACGCGCACGCGGGCGCATACCGCAGATCAATGCGGCGGCAGATCGCCCACTAGCGGAAACATGTCGGGCGTATAGCCCATATTGAAGTAACCGGCCCGTGCATACGTGGCGATGCGTTCGAGGTGCTCGGTTTCGCGCGAGGCATCGCGCGGTTCAGGCTCGCCGCCGTTTGGCGCAGGCGGGCTGTTCGCACGGCCGCGCCGCGCAAACCACGCCGGCATCGACAACTTCGACATTGCGGACTCCTTGCAAGGCGTTGACCCCTTCCAATCTAGACAGTCATGGGCGCACACGCAAACAAGCATTTCTGCGTTGCATTGCACACCGCGACCGGTGCTCCCCGATCACCCGACGCGCGCGCTGTAACCGCCTGAAAACCTTACAAATAACTAACGTTTCGAAATTGGCGCACGAGTTGGTTAGACTGCGAGTCTTGGCCTTCGCTGCATGGCAGGGCCTGGCTTCGACGGCATAACAATCATGAGAATGCGTATGCAGCAACTCGACAGTCACCGGCAGCAATTCGCGGCAGACAAGCCGTTGAACGCGCCGATACGGCTTCTCCACACCGCCTCGCGCGGTGGTCCGACCTCATGGAGGCAGGCATGAGCGACGTCCCGCAGACGCACCCCGCGCCCCAGCCACCCCCGCCGCCCGCCCCCCCGCCGCAGGCGCCGAAGCGCCGCCGGCTCGGCCCGCTCATTCTCGCGATTGTCGTGATCTTGCTGATCGTGCTCGTGGTCGTGCACATCATGCGCAACAAGAAGACGGAGCACGGTGCCGCGCCGCAGGTCGTGACCGTGGCCGCCGCCACGCTCGGGCCCATGCCCGTGACGCTCAACGCGCTCGGCACCGTCACGCCTGTCGCCACGGTCACGGTTCTGCCGCAAATCAGCGGCTACCTCACCGAGGTGGGCTACAAGGAAGGCCAGGATGTCGTGAAGGGGCAGTTCCTCGCGCAGATCGACCCGCGCCAGTACGAGATCAGCAAGGAACAAGCCATCGCGCAGCTCGCCAAGGACCAGGCCCTGCTCGCCCAGGCGCGCGCCGACCTCGTGCGCTACACGCAGTTGAACGAGAAACGCTCGATCGCTGAACAGACGTACAGCGACCAGCGGTTCCTCGTCATGCAGTACGAGGCCGCGGTCAAGGCCGATCAGGCGAACGTCAGACTGTTCGAACTCGATCTGATCTATTGCCGCATCACCGCGCCGGTGTCGGGGCGCGTGGGCCTGCGGCTCGTCGATCCGGGCAACTACGTGACCTCGTCCAGTTCCACGGGCATTGCCGTCATCACGACGATGAAGCCCACCACCGTCCAGTTCGCGATTCCGCAAACCTCGCTTGGCAGCGTGCTCGAGCGCGTCAACGCCGGCGCGAAGCTGCCGATCAGCGTGTACAGCAGCGACAACACGCGGAAAATCGCCACCGGCACGCTCTTCGCGCTCAGCAACCAGATGGCCACGGCCACCGGCACGGTTACGCTGCGCGCAAGCGTACCCAACGACGACGAGGCGCTCTTTCCGAACGAGTTCGTCAATGTGAGGCTGCTTGTCGACACGCTGCAGAACGCCGTGCTCGTGCCCACGCCCGCCGTGCAGACCGGCGCGCCCGGCGACTATGTGTACCTCGTGAACGCCGACAACACCGTGTCGGTCCACAAGGTCACGCTCGGGCCGAGCGACGGCCGCTATACCGTGATCTCATCGGGCCTGCAGCAGGGGCAGCACGTCGTGACCGACGGCCTCGACCGCCTCAACGACGGCGCGAAGATCCAGCCGGCAGGACCGAGGCCCGCCACGCACGCCGGCGCCGCAGGTGCGGCGAGCGGCGCGAGCGCGCCGCATCACGGCAGCGCACCCGTAGCGTCGAGCGCCCCCGGCGCCACGGCGCCGAACGCCTCCGACGCGAGCGCCGCAGCCTCGCAAGCTGGTTAAGCCCCGGACCCAGCGCTGATGAATATTTCGCGTCTCTTCATCCTGCGGCCGGTCGCGACTTCGCTCCTGATGATCGCGATGGTGCTGATCGGCCTCGTCGCGATGAAGTTCCTGCCGGTTTCCTCGCTGCCCGCGGTGGACTACCCCACCATCCAGGTGCAGACGTTCTATCCGGGCGCGAGCCCGAACGTGATGGCGACCACCGTCACGGCGCCGCTCGAAGTGCAGCTCGGTGAGATCCCCGGCCTGCAGCAAATGATCTCGTACAGCTCCGAGGGGGCCTCGGTCATCACGCTGCAATTCGACCTCTCGCTGAGCCTGGACGTTGCCGAGCAGAACGTGCAGCAGGCCATCAATGCGGCGAACAGCTTCCTGCCGAGCGGTCTGCCCGCGCCGCCGACCTACGCCAAGGTCAACCCGGCCGACCAGCCCATCCTCACGCTCGCGATCACGTCGAAGTCGATGTCGCTCACGCAGTTGCAGGACGCGGCCAACAACCGTCTTGCCACGAAAATTTCCGAAGTGCCGGGCGTGGGCCTCGTCACCACCGCGGGCGGCAACGTGCCCGCCGTGCGCGTGGAGGCCGACCCCCAAAAGCTCGCCGCCTACGGCCTGAATCTCGACGACCTGCGCACGCTGCTCGCCAACGTCAACGTGAGCAACCCGAAGGGCAACTTCGACGGCCCCGAGCTCAACTACACGATCAATTCGAACGACCAGATCTCGGACCCGAAGGACTACGAAGACACGGTCGTCGCCTATCAGAACGGCTCGCCCGTGTTCATGCGCGACGTGGCGCGCGTGTCCACGGCGGCGCAAGACGTGGAGCGCGGCGCCTGGTACAACAAGGCACCCGCCATCGTGCTGAACGTGCAGCGTCAGCCGGGCGCGAACGTGATCGCGACCGTCAACCAGATCATGCGGCAGTTGCCGCAGCTCGAAGCGTCGCTGCCCGCGGGCATGCAGGTCACAGTGGTGTCGAACAGCGTGGGCGTGATCCGCGCTTCGGTGAGCGACGCGGCCTTCGAACTCGTGCTCGCCGTGGCGCTCGTGGTGGCCGTGATCTTCGTGTTCCTGCGCAACCTGCCCGCCACCATCATTCCGAGCATCTCGGTGCCGGTCTCGCTGATCGGCACGCTCGCGCTCATGTACGAGCTAGGCTACTCGATCGACAACCTCTCGCTCATGGCGCTCATCATCGCCACGGGCTTCGTGGTGGACGACTCGATCGTGATGATCGAGAACATCGTGCGCTACCTGGAAGAAGGCGACAAACCGCTGCAGGCGGCGTTAAAAGGCGCAGGCCAGATTGGCTTCACGATTCTTTCGCTGACCATTTCGCTCATTGCCGTGCTGATTCCGCTGCTCTTCATGGGCGGCGTGATCGGGCGTCTGTTCAGCGAGTTCGCCGTGACGCTCGCGGTGACCATCGTGCTTTCGGCCGTGGTTTCGCTCACCGTCGTGCCGATGATGTGCGCGCGCATTTTGCGCGCCCAGGCCGAACGGCACCCTAGCCGCTTCGAGCGCATCAGCGAAGGGCTCTTCAACAAGACGCTGAACGCCTACGAACGCGGCCTGCGCTGGGTGCTCGACCACCAGGTGCTCACGCTCGTTGTTTTCGCGGTGACCGTCGCGCTCACCGGCCTGCTCTATGTGGTCATCCCCAAGGGCCTTTTTCCGGTGCAGGACGTGGGCGTGCTGCAGGGCATCAGCGTGGCCGACAACTCCATCTCCTACCAGGCGATGGTGCAGCGCCAGTCCGCGCTCGCCGAGGAAATTCTCAAGGACCCCGATGTGGTTTCGCTCACCTCGTACGTGGGCATCGACGGCATCAACAACACGCTCAACAACGGGCGCTTCCTTATCAACCTGAAGCCGCACGACGACCGCTCCGAAACTGCCGACGAGATCGGGCGGCGCATCCAGCAGTCGGTCGCGAACGTGCCGGGCGTGCGCCTTTACGTGCAGCCCGAGCAGGACCTCACGCTCGACACGACGGTGTCGCGCAACCAGTACAACTTCGTGCTGCGCGGACCGAACCAGGAGGCGTTCGACCAGTACGTGCCCGCGCTCATCGCGCGCATGAAGCAGATCACGTCGATTCGCGACGTGACGAGCGACCTCAACACGGACGGCCTTTCCGTGAACGTCCAGGTGAACCGCCAGCTCGCGGCGCGCTACGGCATCACGGCGGCGACCATCGACAATGCGCTTTACGACGCACTGGGCCAGCGCATCGTTTCGACCATCTTCCAGCAGTCGGACCAGTACCGCGTGATTCTGGTCGCGAAGCCCGAGTCGCTGCCCACGGTCGAATCGCTTGGCGACCTGTATCTGCCGAGCCAGACGAGCAGCGAGGGTCAGGTGCCGCTCAAGGGCATTGCGAAGATCAGCATCACGCGCTCGCCGCTCATGATCAGCCACCTCGCGCAGTTCCCGTCGGTCACGATCTCGTTCAATCTCGCCGATGGCGCCTCGCTCTCCGCCGCCGTGCGCGACGTGCGCAAGGCCGAGGCCGCCGTGAATCTGCCGCCCTCGATCACCTCGTCGTTCCAGGGCGCGGCGCAGGCGTTCGAGGATTCGCTTTCCAGCGAGGTGTATCTGCTGATCGCGGCGCTCGTGGCTGTCTATATCGTGCTGGGCGTGCTCTACGAGAGCTATGTGCACCCGGTCACGATCCTCTCCACGCTGCCCTCGGCCGGCATCGGCGCGCTGCTCGCGCTGATGATCGCGGGCAAGGACCTGGACGTGATTGGCATTATCGGCATCGTGCTCCTGATCGGCATCGTCAAGAAAAACGCCATCATGATGGTGGACTTCGCGCTCGAAGCGGAGCGCGTGCACGGCAAGCCGGCGCGCGAGGCGATTTTCGAAGCGTCGCTGCTGCGTTTCCGGCCCATTCTCATGACCACGCTCGCGGCCATGCTCGGCGCGCTGCCCATGCTGCTCGGCAGCGGCACGGGCTCGGAGCTGCGCCGTCCGCTGGGCCTTGCGATCATCGGCGGGCTCACGCTCTCGCAGTTGCTCACGCTCTTTACGACGCCCGTGATCTATCTGTACTTCGACCGGCTCGCCGAGCGATTCGGGCGCAAGCGCAAACCGGAAACCGACGCAGACAGTGACGCAGAAGGCGGCTCCGGCAACGGCGCGCCACCCGCGCCCGAGGGCACGCCGTGAACCTCTCGGCGCTCTTCATCCGGCGGCCGGTCGCGACGTCGCTACTCGCGATCGCGATCCTCATTTCGGGGATGCTCGCCTTTTTCCGGCTGCCGGTCGCGCCGCTGCCCAACATCGCCTATCCGGTGATCGTCGTGCAGGCCAACATGGCCGGCGCGAGCCCGGACATCATGGCGTCGACCGTTGCCGAGCCGCTGGAGCGGCGCCTCGGCACCATCGCCGACGTGAGCCAGCTCACGTCGATCAGCAACACGGGTTCGTCGCTGATCGTGGTCGTGTTCGGCCTGAACCGCGACATCAACGGCGCGGCGCGCGACGTGGAGGCCGCCATCCAGGCCGCGCGCGCGGACCTGCCCACCACCTTGCGCAGCAACCCGACCTACCGCCAGTACAACCCCGCGAGCGCGCCGATCATGGTGCTCGCGCTCACGTCGGACACGCTCACCAAGGCGCAGCTCTACGACTCCGCCGATTCGGTCATCATGCAGCAGCTCTCGCAGGTGGACGGCGTGGGCCAGATCACGCTGGGCGGCGGCGCGCTGCCCTCCGTGCGCGTGGAGCTGGAGCCCAGCAAGCTCAACAGCTACGGCATCGGGCTCGAAGACGTGCGCGCGTCCATTGGCGCGGCCAACGCCAACAGCGCGAAAGGCCATATCGACCAGGGCAACCAGCGCTACACGGTGCTCTCGAACGACCAGATCAGCAACGCCGCGCCGTTTCGCGACGTCGTGATCGCCTATCGCAACGGCGCGCCCGTGTTCCTGCGCGACGTGGCTTCGGTCATCGACTCCAACGAAAACATCCGCAACGCGGGCCTCTACAACGGCAAGTCGGCCGTGCTCGTGATCGTCTACCCGATGCCCGGCAGCAACGTCGTGAAGACGGTACAGCAGATTCGCGCGCGCCTGCCCTCCATCGAAGCCGCGCTGCCCGCCACCATCAAGGTGAACGTGGCGGTCGACCGCTCCGAGTCGGTGCGCGCCTCCGTGGCCGACACCGAGCGCACGCTCTTCATCGCCGTGCTGCTCGTGATCGGCGTGGTGTTCGTGTTCCTGCTTTCGCCGCGCGCCACGCTCATTCCGGCGGTGGCGCTGCCGCTTTCCATCGTGGGTACGTTCGGGCCCATGTATCTGCTCGGCTACAGCATCGACAACCTCTCGCTCATGGCGCTCACCATCGGCACCGGCTTCGTGGTGGACGACGCCGTGGTGGTGCTGGAGAACATCGTGCGCCACGTCGAGGCCGGCATGGAGCCGAAGGAAGCGGCGCTCAAAGGCGCGGGCGAAGTGGGCTTCACGGTGCTCTCCATGAGCCTTTCGCTCATCGCCGTGTTCCTGCCCATTCTGCTGATGCCCGGCATCGTGGGCCTGCTCTTTCACGAGTTCGCGATGACACTCTCCATCGCGATCCTCATCTCGCTCGTGATCTCGCTCACCGTCACGCCCACCATGTGCGCCTACGTGCTCAAGCGCGAAGCGCTGCACCACAAGCCCTCGCGGGCGGCCGTGTGGATCGACGCGCAGTTCGAGCGTTTCAAGCAGTTCTACTCGCGCACGCTCGACGTGGCACTCAATCACGCGCGGCTCACGATCTTCGTCTTGTTCGCGCTGCTGGTCGGCAACGTGTTTCTCGCGCGGCTGCTTTCCGGCACGTTCTTCCCCGAGCAGGACACCGGCATTCTGATCGGGCAGATCATCGCGGACCAGAGCATTTCGTTCACGGCGATGGAGAAGAAGCTCGCGCAGCTGCAGGCCATCGTGAAGGCCGACCCCGCCGTGCAGTCGGTGGCGGGCTTCACGGGTGGGCGCGCGCTCAATACGGCCACCGTGTTCGTCGAACTGAAGCCGATTGCCGAGCGGCGCCTGACGGCCACCGAGGTCGTGAACCGTCTGCGCCCCAAGCTCAATGCCGTTTCCGGTGCACGCCTTTTCATGCAGGCGCAGCAGGACCTGCAGATCGGCGGGCGGCAGTCCGCGGCCGAGTATCAGTACACGCTGACGAGCGACGACGCCGACGCCCTCTTCACCTGGGTGCCGCGTCTCGTGGACGAGCTGAACAAGCACCGCGCCCAGATGACGGATGTGAACTCGGACCTGCAGCAAAATGGTCTGGAGGCCTACATGACAGTGCAGCGCTCGACCGCCAAGCGCTACGGGTTCGATCCGAACCAGGTGGACAACGTGCTCTACGACGCCTTCGGCCAGCGCACCGTTTCGACCATCTACAACGCGATCAACCAGTACTTCGTCGTGATGGAAGTAGCGCCGCAATACTGGCAGTTTCCGCAGTCGTTCCAGGACATCTGGCTGAGCACGGCGGCGGGCAACGCGAGCGGCGCTGCGCAAACGCAGATGCCTTCGAGCGTCATCTCGGGCGTCACGCCTTTCACGGCCGTGACCACGACCAGTTCGACGAGCAGCAACACCAACGAGCGCAACGCCAATGCGGTGGCCAACCAGCAGAACAACGCGATTGCCAACAGCAAGGGCGGCAGCTCGAGCGGCAGCGCGGACAGCACGGCCGCCGAAACCATGGTGCCGCTCATGGCGCTCATGGACTGGAAAACGCGCCATACGGCCACGCAGGTCAATCACCAGGGCACCGAAGTGGCGGGCACGATCTCGTTCAACCTGCCCCAGGGCGGCTCGCTTTCCGAGGCCAGCAACATCATCGAGCAGGCCGAGCGCAATATCGGCATGCCCGCCTCCATTCACGGCGCGTTCGCGGGCGCGGCGCAGGCCTACGCGCAGTCCATGGGCGTCGTGCCGCTGCTCATTCTGGCCGCGCTCGCCGTGGTGTATATCGTGCTGGGCGTGCTGTACGAAAACACCATCCACCCGCTCACGATCCTCTCCACGCTGCCTTCGGCCGGTATTGGCGCGATCCTCGCCATGCTGATCTTCGGCACGCCGTTCTCGGTGATCGCGATGATCGGCATCATCCTGCTCATTGGCATCGTGAAGAAAAACGGCATCATGATGGTCGACGTCGCCATCCAGTTGCAGCGCAACGAAGGCATGGAAGCGCGCAAAGCGATTCACGAAGCCGCCGTGGTGCGGCTGCGCCCGATCATGATGACGACCTTCGCCGCCGTGCTCGGCGCGGCGCCGCTCGCGATCGGCATCGGCCAGGGTGCTTCGCTGCGCCAGCCGCTCGGCGTGACGGTCATGGGCGGCCTGATCCTGAGCCAGGTCTTTACCCTGTACACCACGCCGGTGATTTACCTGTTCCTCGACCGCCTGCGCGCACGCCTTGCGCGCTGGGCCGCGCGCCTGCCGTGGAATCGCCAGGCCGATGAGAGCGCATCATGATGAAGACTTGCCTTGCCCCATCGAATCCATCGCTCATGCGAATGCTGACCTCCGCCGCCCGTTGCGCGGCCACGCGCGCACTGCCGCTCGCGCCTCTCAGCGCCGCGCTGCTGCTCGCGGGCTGCATGGTCGGGCCGGACTACCACCGGCCCGAGGTTGCCGTGCCCGCCACCTGGAAAGCGCTGCCCGGCTGGACCCAGGCCGAGCCCGAAGCCGCGCAGGGCCCCAAGGGCGACTGGTGGACCGCCTTCCAGGACCCGCTGCTCGATGAGCTGGAGCCGCTCGTCGTGGTATCGAACCAGACCGTGCGGCAAAGCTACGCGAACTACCAGGAAGCGCTTGCCGAAGTGCGCGTGGCGCGTGCGAGCCTCTTTCCGACCATCGGCATTACCGGCTCGCTTGCGCGCGAGCGCTCCTCCACGGGCACGCTCAGCAGCGTGAGCAGCATCACCTCCACGCCGAGCGGCGCGCGCATCGTCAACGGCGGCACGCTCGAAGCCAACGCGAGCTGGGACATCGACCTCTGGGGCCAGGTGCGGCGCCAGATCGAGGAACAGTCGGCCACGGCGCAGGCGAGCGAAGCCACGCTGGCCAACGCTACGCTGTCCGAACAAATTGCGCTGGCGAACGCCGTAATCAATCTGCGTATCACCGACGCCGATATCGACCTGCTCACGCATACCGTGCAGGCATACACGGACTTCCTGCGTGTGGTGGCCAACCAGGACCAGGCGGGCACCGTCCCGCCGTCCGACCTCGTGTCCGCGCGCACGCAACTCGAATCCGCTCGCGCAAGCCTGATCGCGCTGGGCGTGGCGCGCGCGCAATACGAGCACGCCATTGCGGTGCTAGTGGGCCGCAACCCCGAAGAGGTCGATATACCGCACAGCACGCAGCTTCCCGCGCTACCCGCCATTCCGGCCGGCGTGCCCTCCACGCTGCTGCAGCGCCGGCCCGACATTGCGACCGCCGAGCGCCAGATGGCGTCGGCCAACGCGGCGATCGGCGTGGCGGTGGCCGCGTACTATCCGTCGATCTCGCTCACCGCGCTCGACGGCTTCACGCAGTCGCCGCTTTCGGGCCTGCTGCACATAAGCAACTACGTGTGGTCGCTTGGCGCGAGCGCGACCCAGACGATCTTCGACGGCGGCCAGCGCAGCGGCCAGGTGGCGGCGGCGCGCGCGAGCTATGACGCGGCGGTGGCGAACTATCGCGGCACGGTGCTGACGGCGTTCCAGGGGGTGGAAAACGATCTCTCGGGCCTGCGCATCCTTGCGCAGCAGGCCGAAGTGCTCGACGCCGCCGTACGCGACGCCATACACGGCGCGCAGATCACGCAAAACGAATACGAGGCGGGAACCGTGGACTACACGACGGTCGCCACGGCGCTCGCCACCCAGGTGACCAATCAGCAGAGCGCGCTCAACGTGCAGCAGCAGCGGCTGCTCGATACGGCATCGCTGATCGGCGATCTGGGCGGCGGCTGGTCCGGCGAGTTGCACGATGCGCAGCATCCGGCGCGCGCGGCGACGCCGGCCTCCGGCGCTGCAGCGCCGGCTGCGAGCGCGAGTGGTCCAGCAAACGTGGAGGCGAACCGTACGCAGGGCGCCGTTCAGAGCCCCTGATCTCAGTCCGTGATCTCACCCCTGCGCGAAAGAGCCCGCGCTACGTGCGCGGTTCCGTGTCCGAAGCGGCTGTCACAGGCATGGCGGAGGCCGGCAGCCCGAACACGGCGTCGAAGATCAGGTTGTAGACGTAGTTGTAGACGAGGAAGAACACCGAGAGCCCGATATCCATCGCGAACGCCTCGATCAGCGAGACTTGCAGCGTGAGCGCGATCATCGGCACGAGAAACACGATGAGCCCGCCCTCGAAGCCGACCGCATGCGCAATGCGGCGCGCGACACTGCGGCCGCGTTTCGTCTGGCGCGCTTCCCAGCGCTCGAACAGCACGTTGAAGACGAAGTTCCAGCCGACTGCGATCAGCGACGAAAACACCGCCGCTGCGCCCGCGCGATTCATGCCGCTGCCCGAGAGCGAGGCGAAACTGGAGCCGGTAATCAGGATCGCGATGCCTTCGAACAACGCGACGTAGACGATGCGGCGTTTGATACCCTGCATGGACGAATGCTCCTGATGCGGCTCCCGCGTCAATCGCCGCGCCTGTTGCGCGCGCGGCGAAATCGTTCGCGAATCAACCCAGATCGGTAAATACCGAAGCCGCAGACAAACGCGACTTCGGCAGCTTCGCGTTGAAGTCGTCGGCGCTGCGGTAGCCGAGACCGATCACCACGAGCGCGGTGAGGCCCTGCTCGCGCAGTCCCAGCTCTTCGTCGAGCGCCTTCGCGTCGAAGCCTTCCATCGGGCAGGCGTCGATCTCGAGCGTCGATGCGCCGATCAGCAGCGTGCCGAGCGCGAGATACGCCTGCTTCTCCATCCACGCGGGCAGGTCGTTGCGCTCGCGATGCAGGTTCACGTAGAACGAGCGCGTCTTTTCCTGACCGGCCTTCGCTTCGGCATTGGCGAAGCGGCCGTCCGCCTCTTCCTGCGCGAGCACTTCGGCGAGGTGGGCTTCGTCCATGTCGGTGCGCACGCACAGCACCACGACGTGCGAGGCGCGCGTGACCTTCGGTTCGTTGTATGCGAAACCTTCCATGCCGCGGGCGATACGCGCGCGCGCAGCGTCGCTTTCCGCCAGCACGAAGTGCCACGGCTGCGAGTTCACCGACGAGGGGCTGAAGCGGATCAGCTCCTTGAGTTCCGCGATGACAGCGGCGGGAATCTTGCGGGCGGGATCGAACGCCTTGGTGGCGTGGCGGGCTTTCGCGTAGCGGGTGAGGTTCAAGCGGTTTTCTCCTTCGTGTGCGGTCGGCCGAGGCAGCGCCCGGCAAGGCCGACATCGTACCAGCATCGCGCGCCGGCCGCGGACGCGGTCTGCGCGCGAGGCGCGCCTGCGCTATGCTTGAGAGTTGACATTGCCGCGGCGGCCCGTGAGCCACGCGCCGAGGCCCGCAAGGAGAACACCATCATGCGCCAGGCCATCCATCATCTGCCGGTGAACACGCGTACGCGCGGGCTCGTCGAAATCAGCCATGAAGTGCGCGCGTTCGTGCGCGAACAGCGCATCGCCACCGGCTTGCTCACCCTCTTTTGCCGCCACACGTCGGCCTCGCTCGTGATCCAGGAAAACGCCGATCCCTCGGTGCGCCGCGATCTCGAACGCTTTTTCGAGCAGCTCGCACCCGAAGATCCAGCGCGTTACGAGCACGACACCGAAGGCCCCGACGACATGCCCGCGCACTTGCGCACGGCGCTCACGCACACGCAGCCCTCGATTCCGGTCGAGCACGGCAATCCCGTGCTGGGCACGTGGCAGGGCATCTATGTGTTCGAGCATCGGCGCGCGGCGCACACGCGCGACATCGTGCTGCATCTGATCGGCGAATGAGCCCGCGGGTGCATACACACCAATCCCGTACGCAAGCGCTATGCTTGCGTCTTTCGTTCAACCGACTCACCAAAGGTTGCCCCAAATGAAACAGTCCGCCGGTTCCATGATTTCCTTTACCCGCCCTGACGGCCAGTCGCTCCAGGGTTATCTCGCCAAGCCGGAGAAAGCCGAAGGCGCGCCCGCCATCGTCGTAATCCAGGAGTGGTGGGGTTTGAACGACCAGATCCGCGGCGTGGCCGACCGGCTCGCGCAGGCGGGTTACCTCGCGCTCGTGCCGGACCTCTATCGCGGCAAGAGCACGGTCGAGCAGGAAGAAGCCCACCATCTGATGACGGGCCTCGACTTCGCGGACGCGGCCTCGCAGGACGTGTACGGCGCGGTCACTTACCTGAAAACGCTCACGGACCGCGTGGGCGTGACGGGCTACTGCATGGGAGGCGCGCTCACGCTGCTCGCGGCCACCATGGTCCCGGGGCTTTCGGCCGCCGTGGTGTGGTATGGCTTCCCGCCGCTCGACTACATCGATGCGAGCAAGATCACCGCGCCTATCCTCGGCCACTTCGCGACCCAGGACCAGGCGTTCAACATCGAAACCGTGGCGGAGCTCGAAACGAAGCTCAAGAACGCCAACGTCGACGTCGAATTCCATCGCTATCTCGCCCACCACGCGTTCGCGAACGAGACCGCCGTGGGCCCGACCCGCATCGCCATCACCCAGTACGACCCGGTCTGGGCGCAGCTCGCGTGGGACCGCTCGCTGACGTTCTGGGGCCGCACGCTGTGGCCGCAAGGCGCGGCGCGCTGAAGCGCTGACAGCGGCCCGCGCCGGCGCGCGGATCTGTCGTAGAATCGGCGTCGTCCCGCCTCGCGCGGCCGACGCCGATTTGCATTGCAGCGCCTTCGTCCCTCTCACGCTCTCGCGGAGACTTCATGACGCCGCTCATCCTCCAGCGCCCTGCGCTGCTCTTCATCGTGCTGATCCTGGTCCTGCCGCTCGCCGCCGGGCTCGGCTCAAAAGTGCTGCACCGATGCTTCCCGCTCGCCGAGGAAGCGCGCGAGAACTACAAGATCGTGCAGGGCGCGACACTCACGCTGCTCGCGCTGCTGATCGGCTTCACGCTCTCGATGGCCGTGAGCCGCTACGACCAGCGCAAGAACCTGGAGGAAGACGAAGCCAATGCGATCGGCACGGAGTACCTGCGCGCCGAGCTGCTTGGCGGCGAGGCGGCTGCCCAGACCAAGGCGCTGCTCGCGCGCTACCTTCAGGCGCGCATCCAGTTCTATGTCGTGCACGACGCTGCCGCACTCGATCAGGTCAACCGCAACACCGGCGAGCTCCAGACGCAACTCTGGGCGATCGTGCGCGATGCCGCGAAGGCGCAGCCGAATCCGGTGATGGCGCTCGTGGTCAGCGGCATGAACGACGTCATCAACTCACAGGGCTATACGCAGGCCGCGTGGGTCAATCGCATTCCCGTCGCCGCCTGGGCGCTGATGATCGTGATCGCCATCTTCAGCAACCTGATGCAGGGTTACGGCGCGTCCGGCCAGGTCGGCCGGCGCGTGTTGCTGCTCGTGCTGCCCATTACGGTGACGCTGTCGCTCACGCTCATCGCCGATATCGACAGCCCGCGCGGCGGCTTGATTCGCGTCGCGCCGATCAATCTGTTGAGCCTTGCGCAATCCCTGCCTGCGAATCCTTGAGCGCCGCTTCGCGGCGCCGCATGATCGCGCCCATCCCCGTCCAGCCATGAAAGTCATCCGTTCGAAAACCTTCACCGCCAGCCGCCCCTGGGGGGCGCTCGACATCGCCAACATGAGCGGCACCACTGTGCGCCTGCACTGGACCGACCAGCCGTACAAATGGCACGTCAACGACGGCGAGGAGGTGTTCGCCGTGCTCGACGGCGTGGTCGACATGCATTACCGCGAAGGCGGCGCGGAGCACGTCGCGGTGCTCGAGGCCGGCGACGTGTTCTTCGCGGGCGTGGGCTGCGAGCATGTCGCGCACCCGCGCGGCGAGGCGCGCATTCTTGTGGTCGAGCGTGAAGGCAGCGTGTAATCCGCGCCTTGCGGCGAAAAGACGGCACGCGCCGTTTCCACTACACTTGGCGGCCTGACTCCACTCCCTCCATCGGCCCCTGGCGCGTCTAACACGGCTCGCGCCCCGGCGCCGATGGGCTTTCAGGACTGCAAGGACCTCGCATGAACGACCTTTCCGCATTTCCCATCACGCGCAAGTGGCCAGCGCTTCATCCCGAGCGCATTCAGCTCTATTCGCTGCCCACGCCCAATGGCGTCAAGGTCTCGATCATGCTGGAGGAAAGCGGCCTGCCCTACGAGCCGCATCTCGTGCGCTTCGACGCGAACGACCAGATGTCGCCGGAATTCCTCTCGCTGAGCCCCAATAACAAGATTCCCGCGATCCTCGATCCGAACGGGCCGGGCGGCGAGCCGCTCGCGCTCTTCGAGTCGGGCGCGATCCTCATTTATCTCGCCGACAAGTGCGGCCGTTTCCTCGCCCGCGAAGGCGCGGCGCGCTACGAAACGATCCAGTGGGTCATGTTCCAGATGGGCGGCATTGGCCCGATGTTCGGCCAGGTGGGCTTCTTCCACAAATTCGCGGGCAAGGAATACGAGGACAAGCGTCCGCGCGACCGCTACGTCGCCGAATCGCGGCGCCTGCTCGCCGTGCTCGACCAGCGCCTCGAGGGCCGCAAGTGGATCATGGGCGACGAGTACACCATCGCCGACATTGCCACATTTGGTTGGGTGCGCAACCTTGTTGGCTTCTACGAGGCGGGCGACCTCGTGGGTTACGCCGATTTTAAAAACGTCGCACGCGTGCTCGCGGCGTTCATCGCGCGGCCAGCAGTCGAGCGCGGGCTCAACATTCCGCCGCGCGGCTGAGGCAAGTCGTGCGCGAGCGGCGTCATTGCGGCGCCGCTTTCACGCGTGCGGCGACCGAGTCGGCCACTTCGGCCGCCGCCCGGTCCACGTTCTTGCGGTCATCGGCGCGCGCCAGCACGAATTTGGCCGCCGCCACATACGGATTGAGCGCAATGGCCGCGCCGGCGCCCGGCTTCGCGTGGCTCGACTCGCTGTCGATCACCTGATAAAGCGGCTGCGGCGCCTGGGTGGCGAGGTTGTCCACCGCTACCGCCAGTTCGATCTGGCTTGCGCCCGAGCCGAAGCCCACCACCGCGCGCCGCAAGCTGTTGCCTTCGTCCACGCTCAGGAATACGCCCCGCACGAGCCAGCCCTGCGCGGGCAGCGGCGCGCCACTGGGCAGGCGGCGCGCGTCGAGACCCTTCGCGCGCAGGTCGTTCACCAGTGCATTGGCCATTTTTGCCACGTCCTGATCGGCCCGCTGCTGCGGGTCGCGGTGACGCAGCAGCGGTCGTGGCAATAGCCCGCCCACGTGCTCGCGCGCATTCTCCACAGGGTTCGAATCCTGTTTGACGTTGGCCGCGTCGAGTTCGAAATCCGTCACGTACACGACCGGCGCGCCAGGCGCAGGTCCTGGCGCCGCGGGCGCGCCCAGGACTTGCGCCGAAGCAAGCGGCGCGAACGCACACAGCCACAGCGTCGCAACCAGGTTCCAGTGACGTCGTATCTTCATGGCATGCTCCCGTAGATTGGCCATCAAACGTCGATCAGCCCGAGCCGCGTGAGGTCACGCGCGAGCGAATCGGTTTCGACGAAGTGACACGCCTGCAGACCCGCGTCGAGCGCGCCCGTCACGTTCACTTCGCTGTCGTCGATGAAAAGCGTTTCCTGTGGCTGGGCGCCGATCTGCGCCACGCAGCCAAGATAGGTCTGCGCAGCCGGCTTGACCGCGCCGAACGTTGCCGACGAATAGATTTGCGAGCCGAAAAGCTGCGCGACCGGCGGATTCAGATAATCGAGGTGATGCGTGACGAGCGAACAGTTGTTGGTCAGCACAGCGATGCGGCATCGCGCGGCCACGCGCTGCGCCAGTGCGAGCGCCGCCTCGTTCGGCGTGATCGAGGCGCGCCGCGAAGCGAGCCACACGTCGCGGGCCACCTCGCAGCCGAGCATGGCGCCGAGCGCTTGCAGATACGCGTCGGGGTCGATCTCACCGGCGTCGGCGCGCGCTTCGAGGCCCGAGCCCCAGATCGCGTGGCGCACGGTTGCAGGCGGCGCGCCAGTGGCGGCCGCGAGGCTCGCCACGCGCGCGTCGCGATCGTAGTGGGACAGCACGCCTTCCATGTCGAAGAGGACTACGCCGATCGCCGCCATCTGCCGCTCCCGCGATGAAATGTCCAACTGCGGTGCCTAACCCCGTCCGCTGCCGATCATACCGCCGGGCTGGCGCAAGCGCGGCATACCATGATCGCGCCCTGAAACCGTCGATGGATTTTGGGTAAACTGGACCACATGGACACCTGCCGGTACTGCGGAAAATTGCGCGACGAATGGGATTGCCACGGGCCAGCGTGCCGCCAGGCGATCGCGCAGGCGCTGCGCCGCCAGCGCAAGGGGCTGCCGATGGTGGCGAACGTGATCCGCAACGAAATTCCCGCCGACGCCACCACCGGCCAGATCATCACTGTGCTTTCGCGCCAGCGGCAGCGCGCGCGGCGCGGCAACGAGGAACGGCGCGAGCGCAAGGCACTCGATATTCCCGAAGGGGAGTGAGGCACGCCCCTGGGGGGCGCCATCCATTGCAGTGCCCATCTTCACACTCATGCGACTGCCCTCCTGCTCACGAAAGAAACCGTCTCGTTCAACGATAGGGTTCAGTGCCGTCCGATTCAACATCGTGCAACCGTCGACATGACGCAAGGTCAGTCGTCAGGACGCGTGTTACGTATACCGGCCTTGTGCCA